>JASDTM010000029.1:13135-30986 GCA_041891535.1 Clostridiaceae bacterium | reverse complement strand
ATGCAGGGGGGATTGTATCCTCTGCTGTGGATGGTATAAAAGTGGCTGAACTGATCATTTCTCAGTACGAAAGGATAATTTAAAGGTAAAATGAGGATTTCATAAATATTTTGAGCTGATTTAAGAAACTTGTTAAAGAGTTGAAATGTTCAGTTCCAATATAAATGAGTAAATGGAATACCTTTATTAAAGTACATTATTGAAGGAGTCTGAAGGTGCATTTGGATTCCTTCTTTTTATTTCACTGTCACAAATCCACTTTCAATTTTGCTAAGATATTAATGAAATCATTCCCAATTAAGGAGGATAAAATGTACTATATCTTAAATATCAATCCCGGGTCCACTTCAACTAAAGTTGCGATCTATGAGGATGAGAAGGTCCTGCATGAGGTTTCACTGCGCCATGACATGGAAGAATTAAAGCAGTATAAAGAGATATCTGATCAAAAGGACATGAGGACTGAGGCTATTGAGGGGTGGATCAAAAGCGTCGGTTTTGATGAGAATAAACTAGATGTAATCATAAGCAGAGGTGGATTGGTAAGACCAGTTCCTACAGGAAGCTATGAGATCAATGACAATATGATAGAAGACCTAAAGGCCGGATATTCAGGAATTCATGCCTCCAATCTTGGTGGGCAGATTGCCTTGGATTTAGCCAAAAGAATAGGTATAAAAGCATATATTACAGACCCTGTTGCCTGTGATGAAATGGAAGATGTTGCAAGAATTACAGGCTTCCCTGAAATAATGAGAAGAAGCAATTCCCATTATTTAAATATGAAGGCTGTGACCAGAAGAGTATGCAAGGAAAGAAACTTTGACATGGAAGCAGACAATTTTGTCATCTGTCATCTCGGTGGTGGAATTACAGTTGCACCACAAAGGGCAGGTAAAATTGTTGATACAAACAACGCTGCTGAAATGGGACCTTTCTCCCCTGACAGAAGTGGAACACTTCCCGTAAAAGCTTTAGCTGACATTTGCTTCTCAGGAAAATATACCCAAAGAGAGGTTCTTGCCATGACAAACGGCAAGGCAGGTCTTATGGGATACCTTGGAACAAATGATGGTAAAAAGATTGAAGAAATGATTGTTAACGGTGATAAAAAGGCTGAATTTATCATGGAAGCCATGGCTTACCAGATTTCCAAGGAAATTGGATCATCTGCCGCAGTATTGAAAGGCGATGTGAAAGCTATCATCATAACCGGAGGCTTGGCTTACAGTAAGAGATTAATGAACTGGATAAAGGAGAGTACCTCCTGGATTTCAGAAATCATTATTGAAGCCGGTGAGGATGAAATGAGAGCTTTGAATGAAAGCGGACTCAGAATTCTTAAAGGTACCGAGACAGTTAAAGACTATAACAAGGAGGCAGGAATCTAATGATCAGAAATTTTGATGATGTTTTTAAAAAGGTTAAAGAACTACCAACCAAAAAGGTTGCAGTTGCAGTGGCTGAAGATGAGCCGGTTCTAGAGGCAGTTGCCTATTGTAAGGCAAATGGTATTGCAGATGCTTTGTTAATTGGTAATGAAGAAGAAATTAGACAGATTGCCAAAAACCTTAAAATAGATCTTACAGGAATAGAAATAATAAACGAGCTGGATAAGCCAAAGGCGGCTTTAATGGCGGCTGAAGCTGTATCAACTGGCAAAGCTGACATGATGATGAAGGGCTTGATTGATACCAAAAACTTTTTAAGAGCTGTTTTAAATAAGGAAGTAGGTTTAAGAACTGGAAAGCTTATTACCCATGTGGCAGTATTCAAGGTTCCAAGAGTTGACAGGTTCCTGTTTATAACAGACTCAGCCTTTACAATGTACCCAACTTTGGAGCAGAAGGTTCAGATTGTAAATAACGCTGTTGGACTATGTCACAGCATCGGAATAGAAAATCCAAAGGTTGCAGCAGTTTGTGCTGTTGAGGTTATAAACCCTGATATGCCACCTACTCTTGATGCAGCAGAGCTTACAAAAATGAATGAACGCGGTGAAATAACAGGCTGTACATTATACGGACCATTGGCCTTTGACAATGCAGTGGATCTAGAGGCTGCAAAGCATAAGAAGATTGAGAATGAAGTGGCTGGTAAGGCTGATATATTCTTAATGCCTAATATAGAAACAGGTAACGGAATATATAAGTCGATTGCATTTTTAGTTGAAAATGAAGAACACGGCGGAATACTTATGGGAGCAGCAGCACCGGTTATAGTTACATCAAGGGCGGACAGCTTTGAAGCAAAGGTCAACTCCATTGCATTGGCGGCATTGGCTGCGAAGGGGAATAAAAAATGAAGAAATTACTTATAATCAATCCGGGTTCAACCTCAACTAAAATAGGCGTATACGAGGGTACTACTCCATTATTCGTTGAAACAATAAGACATACTGCAGATGAAATCAACTCCTATAAAAGAGTTGCAGACCAATTCCAGTTCAGAAAGAATTTAATTCTGGAGCTTGTAAAAGATAAAGGCTTTGAGATAAAAGACCTGGATGCAGTTGTAGGAAGAGGTGGACTGATGAAGCCGATTAAGTCAGGAACCTATGAAATCAACGATGAAATGATCAATGACGTTATCAGTATTAAATACGGCGAGCATGCAAGTAACCTTGGAGCGCTTATAGCGAAGGAAATCGGGGACAACCTGAATATTCCTTCATTCATAGTTGACCCGGTTGTTGTTGATGAGCTTTTACCTATAGCCAGAATCTCAGGTAGTCCAGAAATAGAAAGGGTAAGTATATTCCATGCTTTGAACCAGAAGGCTGTTGCAAGAAGATATGCAAAGAGCAAGGATATAGCTTATGAGGACTTAAACCTTATAGTTGTCCACATGGGTGGAGGTGTATCCATCGGAGCTCATAAAAAGGGAATGGTAATTGACGTTAATAATGCACTTAATGGAGAAGGTCCAATGTCTCCGGAAAGATCTGGAAGCCTTCCTGTAGGCGATTTGACCAAGCTATGTTTCTCAGGTAAATATACTCAGGAAGAAATTGGCAAGAAGATAGTCGGAAAAGGCGGAGTTGTTGCACATCTTGGTACAAATGACATGAAGGAAGTCAACGACAGGATGAATAATGGAGATGAAAAGGCGAAAGTAATATTCGAAGCCATGGCCTATCAGACAGGAAAGGAAATCGGATCTGCCGCAACAGTATTAAAGGGTCAGGTTGATGCCATAATACTTACAGGCGGTATAGTTTATTCAAAGGAAATGGTAAAACTTATTTCCGATATGGTTTCTTTCATAGCTCCGGTTGTTGTATATCCAGGTGAGGATGAGCTTTTAGCACTTGCTGAGGGAGGCCTCAGAGTTTTAAACGGAGAGGCTGAACCTTCAGTTTATTAATTCAAAATCTGATGAAAAATTAATAATTGTTGAGAAAAATTCGGGTCTTTTTGGTATAAAAACATGAAAATACCCATGTAATATGATGGATTTTCACAATGTCCACGAATTACGTTATCAAATCAATAATAAAAATGTGAAAAGTGGTACGGAATGACTCTATATTCAACGGGTTGTTCTGTACCATTTTAAATGTAATTTATCATGAAGTTACTGATATAAGGGAGCTAAACTGTGAAACGTATCAGTATAATCTGTACTAAAATACTCCAAAAAACATAGTGACAACTTGTTGAAAAATTGGTAATGGCTTGATTGTTAACATTTACAACTTAATATGGTAAAGATTAGCATAATTTAACAACAAAATACATTGTAAATATAGTAATGTCATATAAAATCAACAGTGATTCAGGTAAAAGTTAACGAATGTGTAAATTAGTCGTTTTTTATTTAATGTTGTAAAATTAAACTGAATTAAGAATTTGTTAACAAAAGAGGTGTCAATGAACCGTTTAAACGTGATAACCGGTCACTTCGGTTCCGGTAAAACGGAGATTGCTATCAATCTGGCAAAAAAACTGAAGGATGAGGGAAAAGAAGTTACTCTTCTGGACCTTGATATAGTTAATCCATACTTTTGTATAAGAGATCTTACAAAAGAGCTGACAGATTATGGTATCAAGGTGATTTCTGCAAATCCATCCTGGTCAAATGCAGAACTAATGGTTGTTCCTGCAGAGGCTAAGGCAGCTTTTCATGAGACAGACAGATATGTAATCATCGATGTAGGTGGAGATGATATGGGAGCCACTGTTTTAGGGCAGTTCAACTCCTATTTTAAGGAACAGGACCATGACATGTATTTTGTCATAAACGCAAACAGACCTTTGACAGACACAATAGAAGGCGTCAAGGAATATATTGACTCAATCGAAATGACTTCAAGATTAAAGGTTACAAAGCTGATTTCAAATACTCATATGTCTTATGAGTCCACTGCAGAGGATACTCTTAAAGGGGACGAAATGGTACTGGAGTATTCAGAAAAAACAGGTTTGGAATATGCTTATACTGCTGTTATGAGACAGCTTGTAGAAGAGGTAAAGGGTAAGGTCCACGGGGAGATTCTTCCTATGGATATCTATATGAAGCCACCATGGCGATAATATTTAAGGGGGAAAATTCAATATGCCAAGAGTAGAGTTCAGGGAAGAAAGATGCAAGGGCTGCGGCCAGTGTGTTTTAGTATGCCCGGTGAAAATCATCGGTTTTGCTGACAGGATTAATGCCAAGGGGTATAAACCAGCAACTGTTAAAGAAATGGATAAGTGCATTGGTTGTGCTTCCTGTGGAAAAATGTGTCCGGATCTTGTTATCACCGTTTATAAGTAGGGGGATTTATTAATGGAAAAAAAGGTTTTGATGAAGGGTAATGAAGCAATTGGAGAAGCTGCCATTAGAGCGGGCTGTCAGTGTTTTTTCGGATATCCTATAACACCTCAGACAGAAGTTGCAGCTTATATGGCAAAGAAGATGCCTAAAATAGGAAGAGTATTCCTTCAGGCTGAATCAGAAGTAGCTTCAATCAATATGGTTTATGGAGCAGGCGGAACTGGAACAAGAGTAATGACAAGTACTTCTTCACCGGGATTATCATTAATGGCAGAGGGAATTTCATATATAGTTGGAGCTGAGGTTCCTTGCGTAATAGTTAATATAGCAAGAGGAGGCCCAGGACTTGGATCAATCCAGCCTGCACAGTCTGACTACAACATGGTTACAAAGGGTTTAGGCCATGGCGACATGAGGGTTCCAGTACTTGCACCGGCTTCAATCCAGGAAATGGTTGATTTCATGGGTGATGCCTTTGATATGGCAGATAAATACAGAACTCCAGTAATGCTGTTAGGTGATGGTATGATCGGTCAGATGATGGAGCCGGTTACCTTCAAACCTGAAAAAGAATTGGATAAGACTGAAAAAGCATGGGCAGCAAATGGACTTGGAGAAAGAAAAAAGCACAACGTAATCAACTCACTTTATTTAAAGTCAGAGGAATTGGAAGTTCATAACTACAATCTTCAGAAAAAGTGGAATGAAATAGAAAAGAATGAAGTAAGATACGAGCTCTTCAACACTGAGGATGCAGATCTTATTCTTGTTGCATATGGAACAACTGCAAGAATCTGCAGAAACGCAATCAAGCTTGCAGCTGAAAAAGGAATAAAGGTTGGTTTGTTCAGACCAATTTCTTTATGGCCATTCCCTGTTGAAGCAATTGAAAAGACCATTGGTTCAACCAAACACGGATATCTTTCAGCAGAAATGTCCATGGGACAGTTAGTTGATGACATAAGAAGATTTGTCATGGGCAGAAAACCTGTTGAATTCGTTGGAAGACCTGGTGGAATGATACCTTCACCAGAGCTTATCTTAGATAAAATAGTTGAAATGACAGGGGGAGAAAAATAATGGAAAACAAAGAAATGAAAGTAGTATTCTCGCCCACTAAAGGTATGCTTGATGTTCCTACACATTATTGTCCTGGATGTACCCATGGACTTATCCACCGTTTAGTCGGCGAATGTATGGAAGAGCTTGGAATATTGGAAAAAACTGTCGGAGTTGCTCCGGTTGGATGTTCAGTTTTGGCATATGACTATTTTGCATGTGATATGTTTGAAGCTGCTCACGGAAGAGCACCTGCAACTGCAACTGGAATCAAGAGAAGTAATCCTGACAAGGTTGTATTCACATACCAGGGTGACGGAGACTTGGCGGCAATTGGTGCAGCAGAGGTTGTCCATGCAGCAGCAAGGGCAGAAAACATAGTTACTGTTTTTGTAAACAACTGTATCTACGGAATGACGGGAGGCCAGATGGCTCCTACAACTCTTCCGGGTCAGATCACTGAGACTTCACCATATGGTAGAGATGTAAAACAAGCCGGATTCCCAATCAGGGTTTCTGAAATGATTTCTGAAATAGACGGCGCATATTATGTTGAAAGAGTTGCTGTTGATAACGTGGCTAACGTTACAAAGGCAAAAAGAGCAATAAAGAAGGCATTCCAGAATGCTATCGACGGAAAAGGATACAACATGGTTGAAGTTTTATCCATCTGTCCTACAAACTGGGGTCTGTCAACAGAAGAGTCAATTAACTGGCTCAGAAACAACATGATGCCTTATTACACCCTTGGAGTTAAAAAAGACAAGGACGCAGTTAAGAAGGAGGAAGTAAAATAATGACACAACAGGAAATTATTTTTGCAGGCTTCGGTGGACAAGGTATATTGTCCATGGGTAAATTCTTAGCTTACGGCGGAATGGAAAAGGAACTTAATGTTACATGGTGTCCATCCTACGGTCCTGAGATGAGAGGAGGAACAGCAAACTGTTCAGTAATCCTTTCTGATGATGTAATTGGATCACCTGTTATAACAACTCCTGACTCAATAATAGTTATGAATAAACCATCCTTTGCCAAGTTTGAGGGAACTCTCAAGCCGGGTGGATTGATGATAATGGATTCAGATTTGATATCTGATGAACCAACAAGGAACGACATCGAAGTAATTAAGATCCCTGCTCAGTCAATGGCTGAAGAATTGGGTTCAAAAACAATAGCTAATATGATCCTTTTAGGTGCATTAGTAGAAAAAACAGGAATAATCTCCTTGGAAGAGCTGTTAAAAGCATTGAAGGAGCATGGTAAGGAAAAGTTCTATTCAATGAACGAAAAGGCAGTGAATCTTGGCGCTGAAAAAGCAAGGGCATAGATTCGAAAGTCGTTAAAAAAGGGTCATTAAGTGTTTCGCTTGATGACCTTTTTTCATACAACAGATTTTAGTAAAAAGTATGAAAAAACATGTATTGTCAACACAATTATTTTTGGTAAAAATACATAGAATAGGGATAAATATGAATTCATACGCATGTTTACCATATGAAAAATGTGGTACTTTTTAATTATTGTGATTGATTATATGTAAAGCACTATTAAAGTACTAATCTTTTTAACTGAAAGCAGTGTTTTTATGAAGGAATGAAAATGCATAAAAGATATTCATCCCTGGTAACATTTACTGTTTATCATTATGTGCCATGTTTTATGAGTAATTTAATTGAGTTTAGGTATGTAATCCGTTTCTTAATTAGCGATTTAGAAAACCATGGTATGCAACTGAATAAAAATTATGCATATGCATTTTCAGATGTTAAGAAATTATAAAGATGTTTTTGACTTTAATAATACCCTATGCAATAATATTTTCATTGTAAAACATAGGTTTTCATTGATGATGGGTATTATTCCTACGTCCTGACCACAATACTGTACTAGCTTACACAGAGGGGGTAAAAATGGCTAAGTATATAATAAAAAGACTGATAATGAGCATAATAACAATATGGCTCATAATCACCCTGGTCTTCTTCTTAATGAGGATGATGCCGGGAAGTCCATTCACAAGTGAGAGGGCAGTTCCGCCACAGGTACTTGCAAACATGCAAGCACGATTCGGATTGGACAAGCCTCTTTTTGAACAATACACAATGTACATGTCAGGGGTCCTTAAAGGGGATCTTGGACCAATGATGAAGAAACCGGGATTCAAGGTTTCTGAGAATATTGCGTATCTGTTCCCGACTTCAGCAAAACTAGGTGCAGTTGCAGTAACTCTTGCAGTTACAGTTGGTATGCTCTTAGGAATTATTGCGGGCTTCAACCGCGGTAAATTTATCGACAGGTTTGTAATGATACTTGCAACAGCAGGTATTTCAATTCCAGGCTTCGTTTTAGCTTCACTTCTGCTTTTATTCTTAGGTTTGAATTTGAAGCTCTTGCCCATTATGGGACTTTCGTCCTGGAAAAACTATATAATGCCTTCCATTGCCTTGTCTGGTTATTCTATTGCCTTTATTGCGAGAATAACCAGGTCGAGATTGCTGGATGTTATTAAATCAGACTATATCAGAACTGCTAAAGCTAAGGGCTTAAGCTCAACAAGAGTAATAATCGGACATGCTCTTAAAAACACATTGATTCCTGTTGTTACATACCTTGGACCACTTATAGCCGGTGTTCTTACAGGATCCTTTGCAGTTGAAAAGATATTTGCAATTCCAGGACTTGGAAGAGAGTTCGTTACAGCAATAAGCCAGAGAGACTATACTATGCTTCTAGGAGTAATCATCTTCTATGCTGTATTCCTTATATCCATAAACTTCGTCGTTGATATCCTATATGTCATAATCGACCCTAGGATCAAGATTGACGGATCGGAGGCGTAAAAATTGAGTAATATACATGCAGATTATGAAACAGTTGGAGCACTTAATAAAGACGCTTTCGACGTATTGGTGGATGCAGGACTAGATTCAGAAGAAATACTAAGGCCGCCGACAACCTATTGGCAGGATTCCTGGAGAAGGCTTAAGACAAATAAGCTGGCTATAATCAGTTTGATTTTCATCATTGTAGCAACAATAGCTTCCTTCTGGTTTCCAGAGCACTGGAGATATGATATCAAGACAATTGACTGGGCAGCCATGAACGTAAAGCCTAATGCTGACCACTTGTTTGGAACTGACTTCTACGGAAGAGATATTTTCGTCAGAGTAATGTATGGAATGAATGTTTCATTGATAATTGCGTTTACTGCAACAGCTCTAAATATTGTAATAGGAGTACTCTATGGAGGTTTCTCAGGTTACATGGGTGGTGCAGTGGATTCAATAATGATGAGAATCATAGACATACTTTATTCTGTTCCAATGCAGATATATGTAATTTTGATAATGGTGAGCTTAGGCGATAACAAAGCATCCATCGGTACCATTGTATTGGCTCTTGGTATATCATCCTGGCTGTCCATGGCCAGAATAGTCAGGGCTGAAACCCTACAGTTAAAGTCCTCAGAATTCGTATTGGCAGCAAGAACCCTAGGTGCATCAGGACCAAGAATATTATTCAGACATCTTCTTCCTAATGCAATGAGCCAGATAATAGTTACAGCTACACTTCTGATACCATCAGCCATATTTACAGAATCATTCTTAAGCTATATCGGTATCGGTATTTCTCCACCATTCGCATCCTTAGGTACATTAATATCCGAGGCTATGCAGATTTACCAGCAGCAGCCATATCAGCTGATAATCCCGGCTTTGGCTATCTCTCTTATCATATTCGCCTTCAACACTTTAGGTGATGGTTTAAGAGATGCACTTGATCCAAAGATGTCGAGATAAGGAGAAAAGAATGGGAAAATTACTTGAAATTAAAGATTTACATACGAATTTCTATATCCATGCCGGTAAGGTC
Organism: Clostridiaceae bacterium; assembly: GCA_041891535.1. Taxonomy (GTDB): domain Bacteria; phylum Bacillota; class Clostridia; order Clostridiales; family Clostridiaceae; genus JG1575. The sequence continues at coordinate 21,290 of JASDTM010000029.1, read as the reverse complement.
CAGGCAATCAGAGGCGTAAGCATCGAGCTTGAAAAGGGCGAAGCTTTGGGCATAGTCGGAGAATCCGGTTCCGGAAAATCCGTCACCATGATGTCACTTATGAAGCTTTTGGATGAGAACGGTAAAGTCGAAGGCGGAGAGATAATCTTCGACGGAGAGGATATAACAAGATACTCAACAAAGGAAATGGAGAAGATAAGAGGAAATGAAATTGGAATGATATTCCAGGACCCCATGACTTCTTTAAACCCTGTTTTCAACATTGAGTATCAACTGACAGAGCCTTTAAAGGTCCACAGGCACATGAGCCATGGTGAGGCAGTTAAAAAGGCTATAGAAATGATGAAGCTTGTTGGTATACCAAGTCCTGAAAAAAGACTTAAACAGTATCCACATGAATTCTCAGGCGGTATGAGACAAAGAGTCATGATTGCCATGGCACTTATCTGTGAACCAAAGCTTATCATAGCCGATGAACCTACAACTGCTTTGGACGTTACAATCCAGGCACAGATCCTTGAACTTATGAAAAAGCTCAAGGAAGAGACAGGAACTTCAATTATACTTATTACACATGACCTGGGTGTCGTTGCAGACGTATGCTCCAGAATAAATGTTATGTATGGCGGAACTCTTGTAGAAAAAGGAACAACAGATGATATTTTCTACAGAACAAGCCATCCATACACAGCCGGTCTTTTGAATTCAGTTCCTAACCCTGACAAGGGTGCAAAGGAAAAGCTGATTCCAATTGAAGGAACACCTCCGGATCTTATAAAACCTCCGGTTGGATGTCCTTTTGCAGCAAGGTGCAAACATACTATGAAAGTATGTGTAGAGAAGAGACCTCCTCTGTTTAAAATAGCTGAAGGACACGAGTCAGCTTGCTGGCTGAACCATCCTTCTGCTCCAAGTGTAGATATCAAGGGGGTTTATAACGATGGAATCTAAAAATATTGATAAAAATGTGAAAAAATCAGAGCTAAAAGCCCATGAAGATGTTATGCTTGAAGTAGTTGATTTAACCAAATATTTCCCTGTGAAATCAGGTATCTTCAACTCAGGTGGAACAGTTGTAAAGGCTGTTGACCATATAAGCTTTAAAATCAAAAAGGGTGAAACCTTAGGACTTGTTGGTGAATCAGGCTGTGGTAAAACCACTGCAGGAAGAACAACAATAAAGCTCTATAGACCAACAGGCGGAAAGATAATTTTCGATGGTGAGGATATAACAGATTTCACACCAGGCCAGATGATTGATGTAAGAAAAAAGATGCAGATGATCTTCCAGGATCCATACGCCTCATTAAATCCGAGAATGACAGTTGGTGATATCATTGGTGAATCCATAGATATCCATAAGCTCATGAAGGGACCTGAGAGGAAGGAAAGAATAGAGTATCTTTTAAAGAAAGTTGGATTAAACAAGGAGCATATCAACCGTTATCCCCATGAGTTCTCAGGTGGACAGCGCCAGAGAATAGGAATAGCAAGATCCCTTGCAGTTGAACCTAAGCTTATAGTTTGTGATGAACCAATTTCAGCACTTGACGTATCAATTCAGGCACAGATTATAAACATGTTGGAAGAGCTCCAGGCAGAGCTTGGTTTAACTTACCTATTCATAGCCCATGACCTTTCAATGGTTAAGCATATCTCCAACAACATAGGAGTTATGTATTTAGGACAGTTGGTTGAAGTAGGTGAATCCATAGATTTATATGAGAATCCACTTCATCCTTACACACAAGCACTTTTATCCTCAGTTCCGATTCCTGACCCGGAAAAGACCAGGAATCACAAGAGGATAGTTCTGAAGGGTGAGATACCATCTCCAATCAATCCACCTTCAGGATGCAGATTCAGGACAAGATGTCCAAAAGTTATGGATATTTGCAGTGTCGAGCAGCCGATACTGTTAAATATAAAGGGTTCAGACAGGCAAGTAGCATGCCATCTGTACACTGACAAACAAGATAAAACGACACAAATCAAGGAGGAAAACAATGAAAGGTAAACTTCTAAAAAGTACTGTTATAATGTCACTTTTGACAATAACAGCTTCCCTGTTCGCAGGTTGTACACCTACAACTCCACCAACAACAACAGCAGCTGGCGGATCACAGCCTAGTACAACTGCAGCAGCACCTGCAACCACCGGTGGAAAAGCCGGAGAAATCAAAGCACCTACAGGCCAAGTAGTAAGATACAACCTGGGCGCTGATCCTAAGACACTTGATCCTGCACTTAACACTGCAGTTGACGGTGGTACTGTCCTAACTAACCTTTTTGAAGGTTTGATGAGATTGGACGACAAAGAACTTCCAGTTCCTGGAGTAGCAGAAAGCTACACTATGAACGCAGATGGAACAGTTTATACCTTCAAGCTAAGAGATACAAAATGGTCAGATGGAAAGCCAGTTGTTGCTGAAGATTTCAAATACGCATGGTTAAGAGCTCTTGATCCAAATACTAAGCCAACTGCAGCAGAATATGCTTATCAGCTGTTCTACATAAAGAACGGTGAGCAGTTCAACAAGGGCGAAGTTAAAGCAGAAGAAGTAGGAATAAAAGTAGTTGACGAGAAGACTCTTGAAGTAACTTTGAATGCTCCTACAGCATACTTCCTATCACTTATGGCATTCCCAACCTACTTCCCAGTAAGAAAAGACATGGTTGAGAAGAACCCAGACAAGTGGGCTACAGACAAAGCAACATTCGTATCAAACGGTCCTTTCAAATTTGAAAGCTGGGCTCCAGCATCAAAGATCCAGTTGGTAAAGAACCCTGAATATTATGGAGCAGCTGGAGTTAAGCTTAACGGAATAGATATGTCAGTTGTTGACGACGGACAGACTTTCCTTGCAGCATTTAAGAACGGCGAACTCGATATGATTGAGGCACCACCTCCACAGGATATCCCAGCACTTTTAGCTGACAAATCAGCTGAAATCCTTCCTTACCTTGGAACATATTTCTATGTTGTAAATATGAGACCAGAGTTGGAAGCAAAGAATCCTGAAGTTTACAAAGCATTGAGCAAAGCAGAAGTCAGAAAGGCTCTTTATCTTGCAATAGATAAGAAAGCCATCGTAGAGAACGTTGCTAAGGGTGGACAGATGCCAGCTTGGTCCTATGTTCCAATGGGAATAAAGGATGACAAGGGTGGAGATTTCGCAGCAGCAAAGAAATACTACGACAAGGATTCCGGAGATGTTGCAGAAGCTAAGAAGCTTTTAGAAGCAGCTGGATATCCAAACGGACAGGGCTTCCCTAAGCTTACAATCAAGTACAACAACTCAACAGGACATCAGAACATCGCAGTTGCAATCCAGGCTATGTGGGCACAGAACTTAGGTATCCAGGTAGACCTAGCTAACGAAGAATGGGCAGTATTCCAGACTTCAAGAATCAACGGCGACTATGAAATAGCAAGACATGGTTGGATCGCTGACTACAACGACCCAATGACATTCCTTGATATGTGGTTAGCTGGAACAGGCGAAGGCGTATGGGGCAATAATGATGCTCACTACAACAACCCTGAATATGACAAGCTAGTCAACGCTGCAAAGGTAGAAATCGACCAGGCTAAGAGAACTCAGATGTTACATGACGCTGAAGCTATTCTTATGAATGATCTTCCAGTTCTACCAATCTACTTCTACACTAACGTTGTCTGCTACAGACCATACGTTAAGGATGTAAGAAAGTCTCCTCTTGGATTCGTTCATTTCGAGAAAGCATACATTCAGGAATAGTGTAGTTTAAACATTAGAATTAAAGGTGCGAATCTTAAGGGTTCGTGCCTTTTTTCTGTTATTCCCTAAAAAAACTGTATCTAATTCTGGAACTGGATTATTTTTTGTTATCAATATGCTTTATAATGTACTTGTGACATCTTTTAGGAATATATCATAAATCAAAATAAACTCAGAATATGTGGAGGAGTACTATGAAGACTAATATGAATATTTCCAATTCACTTACCATCCTATCTGAGATGGAAAGTCAGACGGCTAAATTCACCGTACTGGAGTATGATGATCTGATGGGTTCATCGGATTTGTCCTCAGCATTCATGCTGTCATACATGAAAAATTCCAATATTAAATTAAGACAGGTAAAAATACTTTTAAGATCTGCCAGTGCTTTCATTGAAAACGGAGCCTTAAGCTATATGAGGGGCAATCTTGATATTTCGTCCAATGTGGGCGGAGTAGGCGGCTTGGCATCTAAATTTATAACCTCAAAGCTCACTGGTGAGCATATTATTAAGCCACTTTTAAAGGGCACAGGGGAAATACTGCTAGAGCCATCCTTTAATCACTATGTTTTGATTGATTTGGAAGAAAATGAAGAAATAATTGTAGATAACAAGTTCTTCTTTGCTGCAGAGGGCTCAGTACAGCTGATTGCAAAGATGATAAACAGCGTTTCTGGTGCTGTTTTAGGTAAAGAGACACTTTTCCAAACAGGACTTAAAGGAAAGGGTCTTGTAGTATTGGAACTGCCTGTGCCAGAAACAGAGATATTCAAATATAAGTTAAACAATGACACATTAAAGGTAGACGGTAACTTTGCCTTCTTAAGGACTTCAGGAATTGATTTCACCGTAGAAAGATCCACAAGCTCATTATTTGGCTCAGCAATATCAGGAGAGGGCTTCCTTAATGTTTTCAGAGGAACTGGTGAAGTGTGGCTGATGCAGACTAAACAAATCTACGACGAGCTTAAGGGATTGGATTCTCCACTGACTCAGATCAGCGGAAAATCCACCGATAACAAGCTGGATGTTACTGATCCAAAGTAAAAAACATTGTCAAAGTCTAGAAAAAGACAGGAATACAGCATTTAGAGTATAATTAGACTAGTTTGAATTTTTAAGATAAGAGGTAAAAGATATGGGAAGAATATTTGGAACTGATGGTGTGCGTGGTATTGCCAACAGTGAACTGTCTGCGGAGCTGGCTTTCAAGCTTGGAAAGGCTGGAGCAGTTGAATTGACAGAGGGTCAGCATAAGCCGGTTATATTGGTTGCGAAAGATACAAGAATATCAGGAGATCTTTTAGAGGCTGCGCTTGTTGCGGGTATCCTAAGTGTCGGTGCTGAGGTAATTCCAGTAGGTGTTATTCCTACACCAGCAGTTGCATATTTGATCAGAAAATATAAAGCAGATGCAGGCGTCATGATTTCTGCATCACATAACCCTGTTGAATTCAATGGAATTAAATTTTTTGATAAGGATGGCTTAAAGCTTAAGGATGAAATAGAAGACAAAATTCAGGCTTTAGTTGAAAATGGTCTGGATGATATAGTACTTCCAACTGGAGAAGCTGTGGGAAGGTACGTTTTAGAACCAGGTGCAGAGGATGACTATATTGAGTTTGCAGTCAACACAGTTGAAGGTGACCTTAAAGGTTTAAAGGTTGCATTGGACTGTGCCAATGGTGCAGCTTATAAGGTTGCAGTTGCAGCATTCAGAAAGCTTGGAGCTGAGATCTACGTGATCAATGACAATCCGGACGGTAAGAACATAAATAAAAACTGTGGCTCAACACATATGCAGGAATTACAGAAGTATGTTGTTGAAAAGGGCTGTGACATCGGACTTGCCTTTGATGGTGATGCTGATAGATGCCTTGCAGTTGATGAGACTGGTGAAATAGTAAATGGAGACTTCCTGATGCTTATCTGCGCTAATGAACTTAAAAAGCAGGGTAAGCTGAAGGATGATACCTTGGTTGTTACAGTAATGAGTAACATGGGACTGTTTATCGGAGCGGAGGAAAACGGAATAAAGCTTCAGCAGACCAAGGTTGGAGACAGATATGTACTGGAGAACATGCTGAATAACGGATATGTCTTAGGTGGCGAACAATCAGGCCATGTAATATTCCTGGACCATAATACAACTGGAGATGGCTTGGTAACCGGTCTTTCAATTTCATCAATAGTTAAGAACACCGGAAAGAAGCTTTCAGAATTGGCAACTATTATGAAAATGCTTCCTCAGATACTTGTTAACGTTAAGGTGGACAATGATTCCAAAAACATCCATGAAAAAGACGAGGATGTTAAGAACAAGATCAAAGAAATGGAGGAAGAACTCCATGGAAAGGGAAGAGTTCTTATAAGAGCTTCAGGTACTGAGCCGCTTTTAAGAATAATGCTTGAAGGTGAAGACCAGGAAGAAATTGATAAGATGGCTCATGAGCTTGCAGATCTTATCAAAAGCAAGATATCAGTTAATTAATAAAAAACACATAATATACAATACAAAAATCAGTAAATGTCCTCCCTCAGCGGAGGATTTTTACTTAAAAGAATATTAACAATCGAAATATATGTTCTATATAATATGTGTAATTCTATAAATGACCTCCGGTGTATAAATCACAATATATCAGGATATTAACAATAATACTAAAAACTCATTTATTTATGGCCTCCAATTACCCTTTAAGCGTATAAATGCATAAAATCTTGTTGAATTCACAGAATGTTAATAAAGTTGTGTTTTTTGTTCAAAATTTAGCTATAATAAGGATAATAAAGAAATGGAGGAGTACATATGTTAGCTGATAAACACTCCCCAGTTGTTGGAGAATTGATTTTAAAAAGGGCTTCCAAGGATAAGATCATGGAACTTGTTTCCATGGCAGCCGGAACTGTATCTGAAACTTTGTGCAATAATAAAAAGATGTTACTAGATGAAAAGACATCCATATATGTTATAGATGACCGTGAAGAAGAGAAAGAAACGGGGTTTGTGTGCATCTCTGATTATCCGAGGCTTGAAAACAGCAAGGAATTAAGATTGCATTTTAAAAATAAAAAACCTGAAGATTTCCATATCAAGGACATTCTATCTAGAATCGTCGGATTATTAAGTGAAGACAAGACTGTGGACAATATTTTCATTAAAATTGAGAAAAATGACAGCCGTATGGAGAAGATTGTTGAGTCTTTAGGCTTTTTAAAGGATGGTTTGTTCATAAGCAACCAAAATGGAGACAGGGAATTTTCCTATTTCTCAGTATTCAAGTATAAACTTATCTAACACAATATTTAGCACATGGACAAGATCCCAGTTGACTGATTTCAAACTGGGATCTTGTCTTTATAAATATTATGCACTAACAAGAGTGTTCTTCTTAGATGTGTCTATTCAAACCCATAGAATGTCTGGTCAGTATTTCTCTAATAACATCTGGATCTACCATCTCTATTGGAATAAACGGTTTTGGAGCAACTGATTTATCACCGATGACTTTCTGATACCTGACTCCGTCATGCCAAGAGCCTAATTTGAATCCGTGGGCTTTTATTGTAGCCATTTCAGTAAATCCAAAATATTCATGGAGTTTTCTGCTTTGTTCATTACTGGAAATATGACCTGCATAAAGAGTCGATATATTCTGATGTTTTACGATATCAATCAAAGAGCTATACAAAGCCTTTCCCACTCCACGTTTATCCAAGCCCATTTTGGTATATACTGAAAGCTCTGCATTCCACTGATAGGCAGCCCTGTCTCTCTCCTTGGAAGCATATGCATATCCGATGATCTCATCATTATACGTACAAACAAGGTAGGGGAAAGATTTCATTATACCCATAACTCTATCCTTGAATTCCTCCTTGGTTGGTACCTCATATTCAAAGGTATATGCCGTCTTTTCTATATAAGGAGCATATATTCCAAGTATTTCATCAGAATCCTCGGTAAGAGCCATTCGTATCTTGTATTCGTCCATTTTTCTCACTTCCAAATTCCAAATTGTTCATTTATATTATGCACCACAGCACAATATTGTCACAAAGAATAATATACTCTTTTTCAAAAATTTAACTTATTTACTCATATTTTTCTGCTGGTTGAGCACTTTCAAGTCTTTTTAACCCTATTTCCAAAATTGTAGGGTAATCATCCTTAGTCAAGAAAAAGTAGTTGTCATGCTTAATATCTTTTTCAATCATTGTGTTTATAATATCTGAGCCAATATTCAAAACTGCACTTTTTTCCTTGTTAAGGTTGTTTTCCAGGTTGAATATGCAAAGATAGCCTTGATAGACTATTGCCGATATATTGGAAACTTTTCGTGTTGTAAATCCAATCTTGCTTTTCCCTTTTGATAATATATCCGTATA
>JASDTM010000029.1:0-13125 GCA_041891535.1 Clostridiaceae bacterium | reverse complement strand
ATCCATTACAGTTTCTTTGTCCAGTGTTTGAGCTCCCAGTCCGGGAATGCTTAGTTTCCTGGTTTTCAAAAACTCTTCAGTGGCATTCTGTGATAAAACCACCTGCTTTAACCCTTTATTCATTGAACCGAATAAGCTGAGTAATTTATCCTTACTTAATTCGGACATTTCAATCCCATCAAGATCCTCTCTTCTTACAACAAAATTAATTGGAATGAAGGAGTAAATGCTTGTTATATCATTTCCGATTTCTCTAATATAATCTACATCCATGTTTTCAAGAAAATCCAGGAATTTAACTCCAGTAAAGGAATTCTCTGATTTAAAGCTCTTGTTCAATTCCCTTGAATTTACCAAAACTGCAAGTGGGTCCTCAATGCAGGTTGAAACAAGCTGGTTTGAGGGCAGGAATGAATACACCATAATTAATTCATTGGGAATCAAGATACCTTGGAAGGGTATTGGTACTTCAGTATACTGAAGTCTGAAATCAAAGGAGTCCAAAGCTTTGTCATAGTAGGATAAAAAGTCCAGCATGCTGATATCCTCCAATTTATCATCAGGGGATACGATCTGACTTAATATAACCTTATGTTTAAAGGCTTTTTTATTGAACTTCAGTCTGCCTATCCATTCTTGTTTAATAAGATAGGAAAGCTTGAAATTAACATAAAGGTTAATATCCTCCTCATATCTTGTCATTAAATCTGAAATGAAGATCAACAAATAGTACATGGATTCAGAGTTATTGTTGAAGGTGGATATTGTTTTATGAAAATAATTTAGCTGAGGGAAATCAGAATTCTTAACCAATGAATACTCTATTGCCATTTGAAGGAATTTAAAGGTGTCACTTCTGTCTCTGAAGTCCAAAATCAGTGGAAACAAAAGCTCCAGCTTTGATTTTAATTTCTTCTCGTAAATAATGTCAGTAAAAAGCTCAGCAGAATTATCAATGAACTTCTTGGCTATCTCAGCGTTTGTAAATTTATCACCGGATAAAAATTTGCTTATTGTGCTTGGAGAGTAGTTTAATGCAATGGCATATTCAGTCTTTGACATGCCAGTTAATTTTAAAAGATCATTCAATATGGTGTTTTTCATAGTACCTCCATGATTGTAAATGCTATTGATATTAATAAAGCGGATAAAATGATTATTTCACCACAAAAATTAAAATTATACGCCAATAATATAATATAACATATTTTTATTCAAAACCACGGTTATTATTTGATATCCATTGGTTTTGAGGCGAAAATCCTCTTGAAAGAGAGGCGGAAAATAAATTTTATCGGCGGATAAAAAAATTATAAAAAAATTTCACTGAATAGTAAAATAAGGAATTTATAACTTTTCTAAAGTAGAAAGCATGCACTTTACCTTGTCTATATAATTGTGGAAGGTATGAGAAAAACATGATTCTGCATTAGGTTTGTCTAAAAAAGTTGATGGACCTCAAATGTTTATTCTGTACTTAATTTTCATAAGAGGTGAATCAATTGAAACAAAGACTTAAATCAATGGCTATGCTATTTCTGTGCGCCATTATTTTCCTGGGCTCATTGTCCATACCTAAGATTGCACAAGCTGCAGGGGAATATGAAGCATATATTGTTGTAAATCCAACCGGGCTTACAGAGGATATTTTTATAATAAAGCCAGACGGCTCAGAAGAGGTTGTATATTGCTATAACAGAGAATATTCCTGGCCTGAATACGCAGGTGTACCTGGATACACAAAGGTACCATACAGTGGTATTTCTCATGCAAAGAGTGAAGCAATAAAAATGGTTGTTAAAGCAGGATATCCGATTAATGCTGGTAAATACATGGAACTCACTGGGATCACTTCTGGAGAATTCCAAGCTGCAACACAGCACGCAGTATGGCATTTCACAGATAACTACCAGAGAATTGGTCTTGTAAACAAGCTTGATGATCCTGCCTTCGGCACACGTCCAGCAGCATCCAGACAGAGGATACTTGATGCCTATGACTATTTGGTCAGCCTTCCAATACCATTGGATGTTAATGATGACTTTGACTTCTATGAGCATCCAAAGAATGCATTTAACTATGAAGGTAAATACTATCAAAACCTTTTTGGTGGCTATAGGACCGATATTCCTGTAAAAAGAGAAGTAGCATTAAGTAAAGTCGAAGTTAATGCTACTGAAGAATTACCTGGAGCATCACTTAAGATAGTCAATGGCGAAACCTCTGACGGAACACTAGTCACAGAGTGGGTATCAACCTCTACTCAAAATAAGATTTCCTTGGAAGTTGGAACATATACAATGGTGGAAACAGCTGCACCAGCAGGTTATGACATAGCAGAGTCAATAACTTTTAGAATCACAGCTGACAGAAAAATAGAAATTAAAAATGGAACATCATGGGACGAAGTTACAGATGCAACCATAAAAATGGAAGACACAAAGCTTCCAGAAACAATTAAGAAAGAAGTTAACTTCAGCAAGGTTGAAGTTAATGGTACTGTTGAACTTCCAGGAGCAACTTTAAAAGTTGTTAAAGGTGAAACTGCAACTGGTGAATTAGTATCAGAGTGGATCTCAACTGACACACAGAAGGTGATCACACTTGAAGAAGGCACTTACACAATGGTGGAGACAAACGCTCCAGCAGGATATGAGGTAGCAGAATCAATAACATTCAGAGTAACAAAAGAAGGAACAGTCGAGATCAAGAACGGAACTATCTGGACTTCAGTTACAAATTCAACCATAAAGATGGAAGATAAGAAAATTCCAGAAGAGATAACTAAGAAAGACGTATCCTTCAGCAAAGTTGAAGTCAATGGAACAGTTGAACTTCCTGGAGCAACACTTCAAGTATTAAAAGGTGAAACTGCAACTGGTGAATTAGTAACTGAGTGGATTTCAACTGATACACAGAAGATAATCACACTTGAAGAAGGCACTTACACCATGGTGGAGACTAATGCTCCAACAGGTTATGAAGTGGCAGAATCAATCACCTTCAAAGTAACAAAAGAAGTAATTGTTGAGATCAAGAACGGAACTACTTGGACTTCAGTTACAAACTCAACTATAAAAATGGAAGACAAGAAAATTCCAGAAGAGATAACTAAGAAGGATGTATCCTTCAGCAAGGTTGAAGTCAACGGAACATTTGAACTACCTGGAGCAACACTTCAAGTAGTCAAGGGTGAAACTGCAACTGGTGAATTAGTATCAGAGTGGGTTTCGGCAGATACACAGAAGGTAATCACACTTGAAGAAGGCACTTACACCATGGTGGAGACTAATGCTCCAACAGGTTATGAAGTGGCAGAATCAATCACCTTCAAAGTAACAAAAGAAGTAATTGTTGAGATCAAGAACGGAACTACTTGGACTTCAGTTACAAACTCAACTATAAAAATGGAAGACAAGAAAATTCCAGAAGAGATAACTAAGAAGGATGTATCCTTCAGCAAGGTTGAAGTCAACGGAACATTTGAACTACCTGGAGCAACACTTCAAGTAGTCAAGGGTGAAACTGCAACTGGTGAATTAGTATCAGAGTGGGTTTCGGCAGATACACAGAAGGTAATCACACTTGAAGAAGGCACTTACACCATGGTGGAGACTAATGATCCAACAGGTTATGAGGTAGCTGAATCAATCACCTTCAGAGTAACAAAAGAAGGAACTGTCGAGATTAAGAACGGAACTACTTGGACTTCAGTTACAGAATCAACCATAAAGATGGAAGACAAGAAAACACCAGAGGTTATAATTGTACCTACCAAGAAAGATGTATCCTTCAGCAAAGTTGAAGTCAATGGAACAGTTGAACTTCCAGGAGCTTCCTTAAAAGTAGTCAAGGGTGAGACTGCCACTGGTGAATTAGTATCTGAATGGATCTCAACCGATACACAGAAGGTAATCACTTTGGAAGAAGGCACTTACACCATGGTGGAGACAAACGCTCCAGCAGGATATGAGGTAGCAGAATCAATCACCTTCAGAGTAACAAAAGAAGGAACTGTCGAGATTAAGAACGGAACTACTTGGACTTCAGTTACAGAATCAACCATAAAGATGGAAGACAAGAAAACACCAGAGGTTATAATTGTACCTACCAAGAAAGATGTATCCTTCAGCAAAGTTGAAGTCAATGGAACAGTTGAACTTCCAGGAGCTTCCTTAAAAGTAGTCAAGGGTGAGACTGCCACTGGTGAATTAGTATCAGAGTGGATTTCAACTGACACACAGAAAGTAATCACACTTGAAGAAGGCACCTACACCATGGTGGAGACAAACGCTCCAGCTGGTTTTGAGATAGCTGAATCAATAACATTCAGAGTAACAAAAGAAGGAACTGTCGAGATTAAGAACGGAACTACATGGACTTCAGTTACAGATTCAATCATAAAGATGGAAGATAAGAAAACACCAGAGGTTATAATTGTACCTACAAAGAAAGATGTAACCTTCAGCAAAGTTGAAGTTAATGGTACTGTTGAACTTCCGGGAGCTTCCTTAAAAGTAGTCAAGGGTGAAACTGCAGTTGGTGAATTAGTATCAGAGTGGATCTCAACTGTTACACAGAAGGTAATCACTCTTGAAGAGGGCACTTACACAATGGTGGAGACAAATGCTCCAGCAGGTTATGAGTTAGCAGAATCAATAACATTCAGAGTAACAAAAGAAGGAACTGTTGAGATCAAGAATGGAACTGCTTGGACTTCAGTTACAGAATCAACCATAAAGATGGAAGATAAGAAAACACCTGAGAAGCCAGTTACTCCAGAAAAGCCAGTTACACCAAACACACCGGTAACACCAGAAAAGCCAGTAGTACCAGAGACACTTGTTACACCAGAAAAGCCAGTAACAGATAATCCATATACTTTTGTTGCAGGTAATAATATGCTGATGCTTGGAATTTTAGCTTCATTAGGAGTGATAATTTCAATAGAATTGGTACGCAGAAGATATGGGAAATAATGAAAAGTAAGATCCTAATTACAATTGAGGTGATAGCTTTTGTTGTTTTAATCGGACTTTTGGGCATTTATGCCAAAGATAAAGACGATATTGCCAAAGCAAAAAAAGCAGCCTCAAACATTAAAAATACTGTGAGAATTGCTCAGTATGGAAATTCAAATAATGTTAGTGTTGGAGAGGTTAAGTCTGGTTCTGGCACCAGTGTGAAAAATCCGGATGAGGTTGCTAAAGAAGAGGTTAGGAAGATTGAATCCTTGCATCCTAATGTTAAAGCCATATTGATCATACCTGGTACAGACATTGTATTTCCAGTGGTCCATGGAGAGGATAATGAGTTTTATCTAAACCATGACAAGGATGGCAACCCAAGTAAGTTTGGAGAGATTTTCATAGATTATAGAAATAACGAGAAATTTAAAGATCAGAACACGGTAATTTATGGCCATAATATCAGCTATGCCAAAGTAATGTTCAGCGAACTTTTGAATTATAAGAATCAGGATTTTTTTGAAGCTCATAAGAAAATAATGGTTTATACGGCAGAAGGATTAAACCTTTATGAGGTGCAGTCAGTATTTGTTGCAAACCCAAATGAACCATATCGCAGTATTTCATTTAAAGACAATGAGTATTCTGAATTTACTAAAAAGTATTTTGATAAGAGTGAGGTTAAGTCTGATTTTAAAGAATCCAGTAGTATGCTGACCCTTTCAACATGCTTTGATGACAACAGTAGATTAGTTATACAGGCTGTCAGAGTTAAATAACTAAAGATAAAGAGAATTAAAGCATTGGGGATTTTCCTCAATGCTTTTAGTGCGTTTGTATGAAGTTTAGGAATAGAAAGAACAGAACAACTATAAACAGGTTGATAACAATGAAGTAGTAGTTGGGATACTTTTTGTGGAATTTAATGTTTCGGACCTGGGACTTGAAGTATTTATGCAATTCTTCCAAAAAGTTGTCATCATGGTGGATGTGGTTATGTATTTCAACCCAAAGCTCAGTTTCTCTTAAAGTAAGTGCATCCTTGTAGTTGTTGATTTCCACTGTCAGGGTCCTGTCTCCGGTTTTATACATTCTGTAGTTTTTTTCCTTCTCTATAAGGAAGGTATTCAACTTGTCGGCCACATCAGACAAATCTGCACTTCTTAAAATTACCTTTTGAGAATTAAGCAGGTATAAATAAGTGGCTAAGAATAAGTAGTACATAATTACAGTCAGGGTCATCATATCCTCTTCCATTGAGAAGAGGATGAAGAAAGTGAATGAAAGTAAAAACGGCACAGTAAATAATGTGACGTGCTGGCCATTTGTCAGATAAGATACTCTATTTCTCATGCTTAAGAAAAGGTCTATATAAAGTATGAAAACCAGACAAAGGGCTGCTAATATTAAATAAATGGTATGTAAGTCAAATTTGATGCCCATAGTTCAATGAATTCTCCCATAATGTAAAATAGGAATTATAATAATATTAGTATATCATTTTATGTTATGCAGAGTTATATACTTGAATATGCGAAAGTATATTTCATTTTAAAGATTAGAAGGGAGGAGATAAGCAGTTGGATATTAAATATGGAATCCTGGAAGTTCATGGGGATTACAAAGTAATAGATATAATTGAGAAGGGTTCTGACAGGGATTTTATACTGGAGCCAGTTTCTGGAGTAGTTAATCTTAGTCTTTCCAATTCAGATATTAATCGGATCCAGTTTACCAATGTCAGAAGGATATTAATAAGAGCGGCTTTACTTGGAGAAAATTCTTATTCCTCTGTGCATTTTTTATCGGACACTGACTTGTTTTCTTCAATGGTGAATTTTGATGTGGATATTACATTAAATTCTATTGCAATAGTATATACGGGCTCAGGAATGGAATTTCGAATTGAAAAGAAATAGTATGGATTGCAAATAAATCACTTGTTATACGTGGATTGTAGCTTTATAGTAACCACAATATGTTAAATATTTACTATAATATAGGTTGGGTTGAAAGTTAATCAACTTCTCATTTTGATCAACCAATAAAGTTAATATAATGCAGTACTGGATTCAATCCGGTCCTGCAAAGGAGATACTCAATGTCGTCAGTAAGATACTTAGCCGGGTTATATGCCGGTAAGGCCGCTAATACGGGATTAAAACTGTTAAAACGAAAAGGCACATATTTTCCAGGTGTTGTTTCACAAAAGCTTGATCCCAAGTTTTTAAGCCATATACCAAAGCCAGAAAAAATTATTGCAATTACAGGAACAAATGGTAAGACCACCACAACAAATCTCATTTTAGAAATCCTGAGAAAAAAAGGTGAATCACCTGTTAATAACTCCCTTGGATCAAACACAATTCATGGGATATTAACTGCGTTCTCCAGCAATATTGACCTTCTAGGCAAGAAAAAAGAGAATTTAGCAGTACTTGAGGTGGATGAGAGATTTACTCCCATTGTATTTAAGGATGCTCCGCCTAAGATTTTGGCAATAACCAATATTTACCAGGATTCCTATAAAAGAAATGCACACACAGATTTCATTAAAAGTGTTATAACAAGGGGAATACCGAAGACTACAAAGATTGTTGTCAATGGGGATGACCTGATTGCATCTACAATTGGACCAAACGACAATAAGGTTTATTACGGTATTGATGGGTTGCCTAATGAAATTGAGCAAAGGGATTCCAGATTAAAGGATCTTAGAAACTGTCCGGTTTGCGGAGAACAGTTAACCTGGGACTTTGTAAGATATCATCATATCGGAAGAGCACACTGTGAATCCTGCGGATTTAAAAACGGGGATTTGAAATACAGAGTAATTGCTGCTGACTTTGAAGCAATGAACTTCACTGTTGTAGATGATGGCAAAGAGTATATTGTGCCTTTGACAGTAAGAAACCTTGAGGGTATTTATAATCAACTTGCTGCCTATTCTGTTTTACGTGAATATGGAATGAGTGCAGAAGAAATAATCAAGCTAATGGGTGGTTTAAAGGTTATAGAGTCCCGATTCAGTACTGCTGAAAAGGATGGTAAAAAGATAATAATGATTTCCGCAAAGGGAATCAACCCCATTGCAAACTCCAGGGTATTTGACTCAGTCAGAAACCAGAAGGGGAAAAAATCTGTAATTATCATGAATGACAACAGTGTAAGTGGAATCTATACAGAAATGATTTCTTGGATCTATGATGCCGATTTTGAATATCTTAATAATGAGGATTTGAACAGAATTATATTCACCAGCTGGAAATGCATGGACTTCAAGGTCAGATGCTTAATGGAAGGATTCCCGGAAGATAAGATATATACTGACTTTGATTATAAAAATGCAGCGAAATATATCGACATTAAAGCAGATGAGACAATCTTTATTCTCCATGATATTGAAGACGAGAGCGTTGACAGGGCAAATCTTATCAAGGATGAAATTTTCGCGAAAATGGAGGAATCAAAATGAAAATAGAAGTACTATATTCAGACTTCCTGCTGTATGGCGAAAGAGGAAATGTGGAGTATTTACAGAAAACATTTGGCTCAGAAAATGTTATTAAAACTCAGCTGAATGACAGACCATATTTTGCAGATAATAAGGTTGACTTCATCTACATGGGACCAATGACAGAAAAACAGCTTGAAATGGTTACTGAAAAGCTTCTGCCATTTAAGGATAAGCTTAAATCAATGATAGAAGAGGGGACTTACTTTTTAATAGTAAACTCTGCCCTGGAGATATTTGGCAGGTTCATAGAACTCGAGAATGGATTCAGACTGAAAACCCTGGATTTACTGCCTTTCACTACGATGAGAAACATGTCAAAGAGGCATGATGTGGCTGTCCTAGGATCGTTTAATGATATTCAGGTCATTGGATACGATGCAAGATTTACAGAACAATTCGGCAATGAAGAAATGCCGTTCTTAAAGGTTGAAAGGGGATATGGATTCAGCAAGAAGAGCTTGCTGGAAGGAGTTCACTATAAAAACTTTTTCGGAACAAACCTTTTAGGACCTATTCTTATAACCAATCCACCACTTATGAAGCTATTTAAAAAGGCATTGACCGGAACAGAGAATCTACCCTTTGAGAAGGACGTAGTCAAAGCCTATGAAGTAAGATTGGACAAGTTCCAAAATGATAAGGAATTTGTCAATCAACATTAAGATATTGTAAATTTTATTTCAGGTTCCTGCGAAAAACAGGAGCCTTTTTATGTATGTTTATGTAAAATTCGCGAAGTTTTGATGATTTTTAGCTTGTTTGTAGTACGGGATAAATCACAATTCGTAATAGTATCAATGAAAAAATATAACGTTTAGTATCAATGGAATGTGGTATATTTATTAGTGAATTAATTCATAAATATAGAAAACTTGATTATATAAGTAAACGGGTTGGATTGGAGAATAAAGTGAACAAGGCATATTTTAAATATCTGCTTGCGTTGATATTATTTGGCTCAAATGGAGTCGTGGCTAATTACATACATCTTTCAAGCTTTGAAATTGTTCTTTTAAGATCAGTTCTGGGCAGTATTTTGCTCGTTGGCTTATTCTTTTTAACTGGTAATAAGATTACTGCTCATAAATACAAAAAGGACTTATTGTTCATTGTGTTATCAGGGCTGGCCATGGCAGCCGACTGGTTGTTTTTGTTTGAAGCTTTCAATCAAATAGGAGTCAGTTTAACTATTTTAATCAACTACAGCGGACCTGCAATAGTAATTGCCTTGTCACCAATTCTCTTTAATGAAAAGGTGACATCAAAGAAGATAATCGGTCTTATTGCAGCATTGATTGGAGTATTCCTGATTAGTGGAGTCGCCATAACAAATGGATTGAATACCTGGGGAATAATATGTGCTGTTTTATCAGCCTTCTCCTATGCCGCCATGGTTATATTCAATAAAAAGTCTGAAAAGGTCAAGGGAATTGAAAACTCAACTCTGCAACTTTTCTCTGCATTATTGATAGTTGCAATTTTTGTAGGTATCAAGCAGGGATATTCGATGAATATTGCGGCAGGGGATTGGATTCCAATATTGTGGCTGGGATTTTTAAATACTGGAATTGCCTGTTTACTGTACTTTTCATCAATTGGGGAACTACCGGTTCAGACAGTTGCCATAAGCAGTTACATAGAACCTGTGTCAGCAGTGTTCTTTTCTGTCACACTTCTTAATGAGAAACTTCTGCCTCTTCAAATATTAGGAGCTGTTTTAGTACTTGGTGGAGCTGCCTATGCTGAAGGATTGATTAATTTCAAGATTCCCGGAGAAGGACAATTTACAAAATAGAAAATACTTGAAAATGAATAAATCCTTGAAAGTAGAAACAATAATATCAGTTGTTCTGCTTTCAAGGATTTTCGTTTTTTAAATGGTTATGTTAAATATCAAGTTTTGCAGCCTTTAAATTAATATCTGCAACAGGTTCAAAATCTTCCTGGTCAACATATGGATAGCCTTCTATTTCATCAGGAGGGATAACCTGGTCCTTTGTATCCTCACCATATGTTTTATCAAGCTCTTTAGTTATCAGATATGCAGCTGCTGCTAAAAGTACAAGGGCAAAAAATCTGCCTTTTCTCAGTTTCATGGGTTACCTCCCGAAAATATTTTGGTTTTATAATTTACGTTAAATTTCCAACTTCATGGAGCTGATGTATTCTACATCTGAGTCCACACCTTCATCATAGTAAATTGTGGACTTATAGCCAAGGTATTTGGCTGCCAATTCCATATGGCAGATTGCTATACCCATGTCAAAATATCCAGACATTCCAAAGAACCTTGATCTTAAAAAGTCCAAACCCTTTTTGTGTAGTCTGATTTCGTCATCAGTAATCGTAAAACGCCACCTTTGGCTGTTCATATAGGAAGGTCCGACTCTGACCGCCTCTATAATCTTCCTTTGATTGGGATTTGGGATTCCTTCAAGCACCAGGGTATTGAATGACTCTCTTTTACGGTCATCCCCTTGGCCAAATTGTTCGTTCCCGCTGACCATAGCCTTTCCGATTGCAATAGTTATTAATACATCTTCGTCCTGATCCATGCCGAATATTCTGGTTGCCGTCGCTTTATCCAGTGCATGGCCGAGATAACAGGTCCCAATGCCAATTTCAGTAAGCTTAAGTACAAGATGTTCAATTGAATATCCAGCTGAAATAAGACATGCTTCATTTCTTGTGCCAGTTACAACGATATAGTGGGGAGCAGATACCTTACCTAGTAAAGACATTTTTTGGGATAAAGAATATCCGTCCTCAATAAGTCTTAAAGTTACAGTACATGAATCTTCCCTTACCGGAAGATTCTTCATAAGTCCGGTAATTTCTTCCAAAGTCTCTTTTTCAAGATTCATCATTGAATACTTACGGAGAGACTTCCTTTTATAAATAGCCCCATAGAGATCCATTGGATACCCCCCTCTCCTTGACTATATTATAAGGTTTGGAAATTGAATAAATGTTAACAACAAAATAACCTTTTGAAGATTTTTTTGTTATATCTCTTCTAAAAGGCAGACTGCATGGGCACTGATCCCAAGCATTTCACCTGTAAATCCCAAGCCTTCCTCTGTAGTTGCCTTTATGGATACCTGTGATATTTCAAGACCAAGTGCAGTGGAGAGAACATCTCTCATAGTATCGATATATGGCCTTAGCTTTGGTCTTTGAGCGACTATTGTAGAATCAATGTTTGATATGGTGTAGCCTTTTGATGTTATAAGCTCATTCACTTTTTTTAACAGAACAACACTGTCAGCACCGCTATATTCATCACTGGTATCGGGAAAGTGTTTGCCGATGTCACCAAGAGCTAAAGCGCCTAATAGGGCATCGCTTATGGCATGGCAAAGCACATCTGCATCTGAATGACCTAAAAGTCCCAATTCAAAGGGGATTTCCACACCACCCAGAATTAATTTTCTTCCCTTTTCAAATCTATGAACATCATATCCAATTCCTATTCTCATCCTTCCAATTCCTTTCTGATCTTTTCCTGCACCTTCCTTGGTCTGGCATCCAGAGTTTCAAAAAATGCATGTGTAATCAAATTTTCTATCAGTTCATCAGGGAGCTTTGTATCTATCTTAATTGAAATCCACTTTTGCTTGTTCATATGGTACCCTGGGATGATATCTTCGTATTCACGCCTAAGATCAAGACTCATCAAGGGATTGCACTTCATGGTAATGAGTTCATCACTCATCATTACAAAAATCTTCCCATCAACAAAATATCTTTTAGCTTCCCAGCTTTCCTGGTAATCTGAAGTAGTGCACTTCATTGCATCACAAAATTTAAATATTTTTTTGATATTCATAATAGTTTATAAGCCACTCCTTCCATAATTTAGAATGTATGAAATATTTAGGCTGAAATTTCATATTGCCCACATTCTCCACATCAATTCCACAAGTTATCCACAAGGGGTTGTGGATAATGTGCATAACTGAACAGTTGTTTTAATTTTAGGTTCATTAACAAACGGAATAATTTATGTATTTATTCATAATGCTTTGTACTTTCCTTAAGGGCATTGTTTAAATTGAACATTTCAAGAGGAGATAGATTTCTGTAGCTGCCTTCCTTTAAGTCTTTCAATTCTATGTTCATTATTCTTATTCTCTTTAGATAAGTCACTCTGTATCCAAAGAATTCACACATTCTTCTGATTTGTCTGTTAAGTCCCTGAGTCAATATTATCCTGAAGGATTTATAACCGGTTCTTTCGACAAAACACTTTCTTGTTATGGTATCTAAGATGGGGACACCATCACCCATTTTCTTGATGAATTCATCTGTAACGGGCTTGTCCACAGTTACGAGATATTCTTTTTCATGAGCATTTGCCGCCCTGAGTATTTTATTGACTATATCCCCATCATCTGTGAGAAGCAAAAGTCCGGTGGAGTCCTTGTCAAGTCTTCCAATGGGGAATACTCTTTCAGGGTAATTAATGAAGGAGATTATATTACCTTCAACTGTTGTATCGGTCGTTGTTTCTATACCCCTTGGCTTATTGAAGGCAAGGTACACATTTTTCTTCTTCTGGTTAATAATCTCACCATTTAGTTCAACCACATCACCAGGGGATACCTTGGATCCTGTAACAGCAGTTATACCATTGATTTT
>JASDTM010000028.1:0-5082 GCA_041891535.1 Clostridiaceae bacterium | reverse complement strand
GATTCTTCCAGTATGGTCTATATGTGCATGGGAAACTAAAAGAAAATCAATTTCTCCAGGATTGAACAAAAAGCTGTCATTGCTCTTCTCCCTTGCATCTCTACCCTGGTATAGCCCGCAATCAACCAAAACCTTTCTGCCGTTAACCTCAAATAAATGACTTGATCCTGTGACACTTCCTGCTGCGCCTGAAAAATCTATCTTCATCAATGACCTCCGGATTTTTTATTTTTTAAAACTACTTATTACCAACTAAAATAGCTATACTCTTGTCTTACCTTTGTTTTTAAGTGTATCGTCGATGATTTTGAGGATCTTATCCACTGCATCACCCATTTTTGTATTTTCCATATTTTTTTTGAATTCGTCTTTTCTTTGGATTAATTCGTCCAGGGAACCAATAAAAGATTTGTGTGTTATATCCTTTTCCCTTAATACCATTGAATATCCCATTTTCTTAAAGCTTTCAGCATTTAATATCTGGTCTCCCCTTGATGCTTCAAGATCAAGTGGTATGAGTAAATTCGGAAGCTTTAAAGCAAGGAATTCAAATATACTGTTGGAGCCAGATCTTCCCACTACAAAATCAGTTGCAGCAAGAATATCCTTCAATTCATCAGAAATATATTCAAACTGTCTGTAATGACTTGTATCAGGTAAGCTGCTGTTCCTATTACCTTTTCCCACTAAATGGACTATATCAAATCTTTTTAAAAGCTCATCCAGATTTTCAAATACCACATTGTTTATTGTAACTGAACCCATGGATCCACCCATGATTAGAAGGACCGGCTTAATCCCGTCAAACCCAAGAAAACCTAAACCTGTGTCTCTTTTTCCAGAGAACAGCTCTTTTCTTATAGGTGAACCAACTGTTATACCTTTCTCTCCGAAGGAATCTTCAGTTTCCGGGAATGTAACCAGCATTTTATCCGCAAACTTAGCTGCCAGCTTATTGGCAAGGCCAGGTGTAAAATCAGACTCATGTCCAATGAACGGGATCTTCATAGTACTTGCTGCTATTGCAACCGGCACGGTTACATATCCACCCTTGCTGAAAATAACATCCGGCTTTTCTTTTTTAAGTACAGCCCTTGCATCCAGTATTCCCTTGGCTACTTTAAAAATATCAAGGAAGTTTTGGAAGGAAATAAACCTTCTTAACTTACCTGAGGATATTGCATAGTATCTTATTTTGTTTTTATCTATAATTTCGTTTTCCAAACCTGTATGGGAACCAACATAAAAAACGTCATATCCTTTATCCAGAAGTCCCGGTAATATGGCAAGATTTCCCATGACGTGGCCGGCAGTACCTCCACCGGTCAATAATACTTTGGTCATTTCAGTTTCCCCGTTTAAAATTAATTCTATTTTCCACAGATTCTTGTTTCCAGTGGCTTTAATATCTCAAAAGAAACATCTTCATGTTTCTTGGCAAGGTATTTAAGAGCAATGTCCGCTCCCTTATCCATGCCCTGGCTTCCTGCCAGAAGTATTATGTCGTTTTTACCTGCATTGTCTATGGCATAGTATATGGCCTCATCCAGTTTTTCTATAAATATCTGATTTATTCCATTATCCTTTGTTTCTTTGAAAAATAATTCCTTTTCTTCAGGTTTTACAATATCCTTCTTCGTCATTATCCCGAAAGACTCCGTTCCAATGAAGTTTCCAAGCCTTACTTTACCCAGCCATTTTGCAGTTTCTCTTAAGTTCTCAGTATTGACCGTAACTCCCCTGTTTCCACGTATGGCGTAGACAATATGGAGTTTTTCATAATTCATTTTAGATAAACTTTCCATGGAAACCTTGATATTGGCTTCATTTGCAAAATGATCATCAATAATCTTAAACTCACGGTCATAAATCAATTCAAATCTTCTCTCTACACCCTTGAAGTTATAAAGACCATCCTGTATTGCCTTAACTGGAATTCCATATGCCAGAGCCATTGCTACACAGCTTAATGAATTTAGGACAGTATGCAATCCAGGTACTGAGAGTGCGACTTCAAAGGTTTGAGGTAAAATTTTAGAGTCATTTAATTTAATTTCATTCTTAACTACCACTGTGTATTTTGGATGGTCCAAAGATAAATCCACATCAGTGGCATTTATGTCTCCATCTCTTGTTTTCATGTAGTAGGTTATCTGTTTACCTTCACCAGTACCCATGGTTTTAACTACCTCTGGATCATCTATGTTTATTACAGTGACTGTATCCTTCTTGGATTTTGTTATTATAGAAGATTTCGCTGTCCAGTATTTTTCAAGTGTTCCGTGTTGATCTATGTGCTCTCTTGAAAAATTATTGAACGATACTACTTTAAAATCCACATCCTGGGCTCTATATTGCTCCAAGGCCGAGGATGAAACTTCCATTACACAAGTCTGTACACCCTTTTCCCTCATCCTTGCAAAATATCCCTGAAGGTCAAAGCTTTCAGGTGTTGTCATAACAGCAGGAACCAATTCATCTCCATATCTTATCTTAACTGTTCCGATAAGCCCTGTGACTAACCCATGTGCCCTTAAAATTTCCTCCATCATAAAAGCAATAGTGGTTTTACCATTAGTTGCAGTAATTCCTATGACATCTATTGATTTAGCAGGATAGCCATAATATGCAGCCGACAGATTACTCCAGGCAATCCTTGAATTTTCAACAAGATACTGGTTTATAGGAGCATCTGGAACAATCTTCTCAACAATTGCCACCCTGCAGCCCTTGCCATATATCTCGCCCAAAAAATCATGACCATCCCGATTTATACCCTTTATCGCAATATATATAGATTCAGGAGTCACAAGCCTTGAATCATTTGTTATGAAATTTATCTCAGGATCAGTACCAACAGATCCTTCATTTATCTTGCTTTTATTTATTTTAGTTGACCTTAATAACTCACTTAATTTCATTTTCTAACCCCGCTTACAATTCAATTTCTATTATATCATTACGAGTAATTTACAGGTTATAAAATACTATTCTTGGCATCTTGCATTTATGTAAACTTGCTCTCCCGGCATATTGCATTCCTAATGCATAAATTTCTCAGGGAGATTGATCCCTACTTATCCTTCTGATATCAATACGTTTTTAACTTTTTACCAACTATTTTTGTCCTATAAGTCATAATTTTAAAATTTATGGGGCTGTTAAATGGATGATGCTCTGCTTATGGGTTATTCCCTTGGCAGAGCATCATAAATGTTATCTTATGTTAGTTTCCAGATGCAGCCTTAAGGGTCATATTGCCCTCATAGTTTGCTTTTTCTGAATCCCTGTAGATTGTGAATTTAACAGTGTCTCCAGGTTTGTAGTTAGACTTGATGGCATTTAACTGTACCACTGTTTTAACTGTTTCTCCTGCAAAGCTTGTTATTATATCACCTGCTACTATTCCTGCTGCAGCTGCTGCAGATCCTGGTACTACTTCCATTACCATAACACCTTCAGGAACATTGTACTGAGTTCTTAATGTCTCTGGAATGTCTTTTACGCTTACTCCGATTGCTACAGCCTTGTTGGACTGTACTGGTGCTTCTGCACTGTTGGAGATAAAGCTCATTAGTACATTTATAGGAATTGCGAAGGATATTCCTTCTATTGCAGTTTCAGCTATTTTAGCGGAGTTTATTGCAATAACTTCTCCCCTTGAGTTAAACAGTGGACCGCCTGAGTTACCACCGTTTATTGCAGCATCGGTCTGGATGTAGTTGAATATATTGCCTTGAACCTGAACCTTTCTGTTAACTGCTGATACTATACCTGCAGTTACAGTTCCGGCAAATTCAACACTCATCGGATTTCCTATTGCCACAACCTGTTCGCCGACTCTTACATTGTCAGAGTTTCCTATGGTAACAACACCTTTGACATAGGATGGATCTACTTTAACCAGTCCTAAATCATTTTCTGGGTTTGTCCATACAACTTCACCAGGTGCCTGTGTTCCATCGTTCAATATAATGACAACCTGATCAGCTCCGGATACAACATGGTTATTAGTTGCTATATAACCCTTAGCATCAATGAAGAAGCCTGTTCCAACACCTTCCTGGTAGCCTCCGCCACCTAATATACCACCGTTTACTATTTTTCTGACTGCCACTGTAACAACTGCCGGTGCATTCATCTGTACCAAATCAGGTATGGATAATCCTTCTGTTGCAAACTTTCTGGAATCATCCTGAGTATTGCTGGTTGTAGTTGTTGTAGCAGGGATTGTTCCCTGTGTCTGAGTCACTAAAGGTGCAGTCACCACAGGTGGTGCTACCTGGGGTTGCTGTTGTTGCTGCTGTACCGGTAATGCCAGACATCCTGATAATATGGATGTGGTGATGGCAGTCACCACTGCCATTGATAGATATTTTCCTGTTTTCATCTTTTTCCTCCCAAGATCAACTTAAATCGAAGGGTTTATTCTTATTAAGTTATTCCAAGACTTTTTATGCTTTTATCTTTGAGTGTATGATAACCATAAATTGTTAATAGGATTTATACATTAATCTACTGAATCGTGAATATTTGTCATCCTCATAAAATTTTTGAATCAAAAATTTTATGAGGATGTTTTTCTTTTACTTTATTTAATTGGTTTTCTTATACTTTATTGGTTGTTTCTGACTATTAATCCATCGCTGTTTTTAGATAGTCTTCCGTCCAATAACTCAATGTCAATTATGTTTTTGATGTAGCTTTCCGTTTCAGCGTTCAGTCTTGGGTATCCGAATAAAGTAGTTACATCTCTAATTAATATTTTCTCAGTGTATGGATTTTTAACCACGTCAGTTATGGCAGCTATTATCTCACTTTGGGCGATGTCTGTGAAACGTCTCTCCTTATCATCAGGGAGGGTCTTTCTATAGGCTGTGATTCCTTTTCCCTCCATGTCCTTAGTCATGTAGTAGTAGGTGTTACCTTCTTTATACTTACAAACATCCGCTGAATTTAAGATCATTTCAACCTGTTTTTCAATCTTGTCTGTTACCCTTGCAAGTGAATAAGCATTTTTGATTCTTCTGGCTAACAGTGAAAGGCTAAGAGGTCCTTCTGCTTCTATGATTGACATAAGAT
>JASDTM010000027.1:0-5195 GCA_041891535.1 Clostridiaceae bacterium | reverse complement strand
TCAGGTTATGGCGATTTCAGACTAGGACAACATGTCAGAGTCAAGGTAGCTGCAGCAGATGTTGATGCAAGACAGATCAATTTCTCTTTCATGGGCAGACTTGATGAAGAAGGGGATTTTAAGGCCAGAACAGACAGCAGAACTGAGATGGCTCCATTAACCCTTGGTAACTTCAGAGAACCCACCAAGAGAGAAAAAACCACAGGAAAACCTGGCAGAAGAGATAAGAAGGGCAGCTCAACCGGTGTTTTCAGCGCAATTGGAAATAAAGCAAAATCCTTTGGTAAAAAGAAGGGCAAAGGTCAGGGAAAATCAAAGAACAAATCCCGTAACAAATACTAAATAAACTTACATATAACTTAAACAGGATTTAACGAATCTATTTGTTACTACTAAGATTTTACAAGACATAAAATATATGAAAAAAGAGTTTCGACTGACATTTCAGCAGGAACTCTTTATTCATTCAATTATTGAAGTAAATACTGAATTTTTCGGTGAATTTTAAGTATAGTTCTTCATGGAAAAACTCAGAAAAGTGGATACCGTCAGTAAAGATTGGCTTAACAGAACCTGAAAGGGAGTTGATTAATGGTTCAAGATCATAAACAACCAGTGAGCTCTCCTGGCTTTGGTCCATTAGAAGCCTTCTGAGTCTTTTAAGCATTTCGTTGGATTTTTCATAATAGGGTATTGGGTCTCCAAAGCTTGCTGAAGCCATGGTTGGAGCCAAAAGAGGTGGAAGTATGACAGTTGTTTTAATACCTCTTCTTTCACACTCTTCATACATAAGCATTATGTTATTCAAGGCCTGTGATGCTGATCTTAATGACAGTGCATCATTGGTGCCACCGAGTAAGAAGAGAGCATCAGGGTTGAAACCTGTAATATCATCTGCGAAAACACTTAGTAGATCAGTTGTTGAATACCCGTTGTAAGTGTTTATTTGTACTTTCTCACCGTATTTATTATTTATAAAATCCGTCCAGGCTTTGCCTGCAGCTACCCCATAGCTGCCGGTCAAACTGTCACCAATGATTTGTATCTTCATAATATCCACCAAATTAATTTATTTTAGTATTCGACGTATTGAAACATGGCAATGGTGCCGACAATTTCAATAAATCTAATTATATACTCAGGGTAATTGAGTGTAAATCTGTGGTAAAAAATAGTGGACCAGGGTGCGAAGCCCCTGATCCACATAAAAAGGTAAATTCTAATCAATATTAAATTGGTCGTTTCTCTATTGAATCCTTGTACTTCTTTGCATAGGTTATGGTGTACCATGCATAGATCAAACAGAGCACCCCGGCAATAATATAAGAATAGGTGTAGCTATTTCCTTCAATTCTCAGCATGTTGAAGCCGATATTTGAATGTATGATGAAGGACATAACTATGAAGGTATAGAACATTCCAGGTATCAGTGCAATGTATCCGTTCTTGTCATGTATAAACAGATATACTGCAATCATTGACAGTGCGAATATTGCTATGAACTGATTTGTAAATGCGAAGTATCTCCAAAGGATATTGAATCCTGTTGGGTTGGTCTTTGCAATGTACAGGATTATGAAGCAAGGTATGAATATAGCTGCAGTAACTGCAATTCTCTTGTTCCACGGAACCTGGTCAATGTTGAATCTTTCAGCGATTATAAGTCTTAATGATCTTAAAGCTGTATCACCTGAGGTTATAGGAAGAACTATAACACCGATGATTGCGAATATGGAACCAATGTTTCCTAAGAAGTATCTTGAAACTTCACCGATCATAAGAGTTGCAGCTGTAGTAACTGGTTTGCCTGATTTGAACAGTATCATTGCTCCTGCAGCCCAAACCATAGCTATAAAGCCTTCAACCAACATCATGTCAAAGAAAGTTCTCTTTCCTTCTTTTTCATGGGTAACTGATCTGGAGATCAAAGTTGCTTGAGTTGCATGGAATCCTGACAGGATACCGCAGGCAACAGTAATAAAGAATATTGGAATCCAAGGCTGTGAAACACCCTTATATATTGCTCCAGTCATATTCTGAGAAGCTAAATCAGCAAAATTCAAGTTTTCAAGCATGCCACCGTGAGTTACAACACCGAAGAATATTCCAACTGCTGATAATACCAAGAATGCTCCGAATATTGGATAAACTCTACCGATTATCTGGTCAATTGGGAATAGGGTAGCTACCAGGTAGTATAAGAAAATAAGAACATAAACAACCCATGTTACAGGGTTTTGAGGAGTTGGGTCCTGTTTGATTATTTCTCTTACGATCAAGTCACCAGGAGTGTATATAAATACAGCACCAACCAATAACATCAATACCATGATAACTATGTTATAAACAGATCTAACGCCTTTACCAAGGTATTTTTCTATCATCTTAGGCATCTGTGCACCCTTATTTCTCATGGAAATCATTCCTGAGAAATAGTCATGCATTGATCCTGCTAAAACGCAGCCTAAAGGAATAGTTATAAATGCCAAAGGTCCGAAAAGTATGCCTTGTATTGGCCCTAGGATAGGTCCTGTACCGGCAATGTTCAAAAGTTCGATCAATCCATTACGCCAGGATTTCATTCCAACGTAATCGACACCGTCAGCCATTGATATTGCAGGTGTTTCCCTGTCATCTGGCCCGAATGTCTTTTCACAATAAGCACCGTAGGCTAATCCGCCTCCAACCAAAATTAAAAGTCCGATAATAAATGTGGTCATTAAAAAGTTCCCCCCCGATTAATTACATTCCTATGCCGAATAGAGCTCTGTCAGATTTCCTTTGAAGGATCATCTGAAGATGTTTTTTCTCTTCTGATAAAACAACCTTCATCTCGTCAGGTGCTATTTCAGGATATAGTCTCATGAATTCTGTTACATACATAACTGCGTCTCTTTCAACTCTTTCTGAAATATCGAAGATTTGGCTCTTGAATTTCACATCACGAGCTTTGCTGATAAGGTCCTCAAAGTTAATCAATACATCATTGTTCAACAACAGATCCATATAGCTTGCATCGTCTTCTGTAAGATCAAGTTCGGTTTTATCAGCATACTTGGTCAACATTCTCTTATACATCTGCTCATGTCTTTCTTCATCCTTTGCCATTTTTTCAAAGAATTCCTTTCCGACACCTGCATATTTTGCAATTGCATTGTAGAGTTCTGCGACTTTTTTCTCATTACCTGCGATAAGTTCCAAAAGTTTCTTACCATCCCATTTTACGCTCATTACTATTCCTCCTTTCTTTTGTGGGGGCTTCAATGAATACACATCCCCCTTTGAGTTAATATTAATAGTTTATTAACTTTTTATCAACATGACAAATTAATAACAAAAAGAAGCGGTTCACTGAATAGGCGTTCAAATTAACAATTAGCCAAAATCGGACCACAATTTGGGAGATAAATTTTCTTTTTTACAGTAAAGAAGTTATAAACATCAATAGTAGTAATTTATTTCATAATAGGGCAATGGAT
This sequence comes from Clostridiaceae bacterium, assembly GCA_041891535.1. Lineage (GTDB taxonomy): Bacteria > Bacillota > Clostridia > Clostridiales > Clostridiaceae > JG1575. The sequence goes on along the minus strand of JASDTM010000027.1, from coordinate 1,716 downwards.
TCATGGTGAGAAATAAGGAATTATTTAGATATTCAATATATTTTTATTGAAAAGTCAATTTAACGAGAATGTAGTATTTATGCGGGTTACATGTCTTTATATCAAGACTGATAAATTAGAAACAAAATTGTGACACTTATTTATTAAAAAAAGCAGACCATATAGGTCTGCTGATTATCTAAGAATAAACTAGATTGGTCTGTTTTCTATGGATTTTCCATGCTTCTTTGCATAGCTTATTGTGTACCATGCATAGATTAGTGTAATAACTCCTGCAACTACATAGGAATAGGTATATCCGTTTCCTTCAAGTCGTATCATATTGAAGCCTATGTTTGAGTGGACAATGAATGCCATTACAACAAAGGTGTAGAACATACCAGGAATAAGTGCTATGTATCCATTCTTATCATGAATGAAGAGGTAAACACTGATCATGGATAAAGCAAATATTGCTATAAACTGATTTGTAAATGCAAAGTATCTCCAAAGTATGTTAAAACCTGTTGGGTTCATTTTCGCAATGAAGAGGATTATGAAACATGGGATGAATATGGCTGCTGTAACCATTACTCTCTTAGTCCAGTTAACCTGGTCTATGTTGTATCTTTCTGCAATTATAAGTCTTAAAGATCTTAGTGCTGTATCACCAGAAGTAATTGGTAAAACAATAACTCCGACTATTGCAAATATTGCTCCGATGCTTCCGAGGAAGTTTCTTGAAACCTCACCGATCATTAAAGTTGCTGCTGTTCCCACAGGAGTTCCTTCTCTGAATAATATCATTGCTCCTGCTGCCCAAACCATTGCTATGAATCCTTCAACCAACATCATATCGAAGAAGGTTCTCTTTCCTTCTTTTTCATGAGTAACTGATCTTGATATCAAAGTTGCCTGAGTTGCGTGGAAACCAGATAGGATACCACATGCTACTGTAATGAAGAATATTGGAATCCAAGGTTGAGTAACACCTTTGTATATTTCTCCGGTCAAGTTCTGACCTGCAAGATTTGCAAAATCAACATTCTGAAGCATGCTTCCGTTCTTTATAACTCCTATGAAGATTCCTACTGCTGAAAGAACTAGGAAAGCACCAAAGATTGGATAAACTCTACCGATAATCTGGTCAATTGGGAACAAGGTTGCAACTAAATAGTATGCGAAAATTGCTATATAAACTATCCATGTAGTAGGGTTGCTTGCTGTTGCAGCTTGACCCAGGATTTCTTTTACAATTAAATCTCCAGGTGTATATATAAATACTGCGCCGACTAACAGCATCAGTATCATGATGACAATGTTATAGAAAGATCTGACACGTTTGCCAAGATATTTCTCAATCATCTTAGGCATCTGAGCACCTTTGTTTCTTATTGAAATCATTCCGGAGAAGTAGTCATGCATTGCACCTGCCAAAACACATCCAAGTGGAATAGTTATGAAAGCCAAAGGTCCGAATAAGATACCCTGTATTGGTCCTAAAATAGGGCCTGTACCTGCTATGTTAAGCAGTTCAATAAGACTGTTTTTCCAAGATTTCATACCCACATAGTCAACTCCGTCAGCCATGGAAACTGCTGGGGTTTCTCTGTCATCTGGACCGAATACTTTATCGCAGTAAGCTCCGTATACAAGCCCACCGCCTACAAGTATGGCAAGTACTATCAATAAGGTTGTCATTGTTAATTTGCCTCCCATTAGTACATAAGATTAAAG
>JASDTM010000026.1:0-5351 GCA_041891535.1 Clostridiaceae bacterium | reverse complement strand
CAACCAGGTCTCCATCTGCCACGAAGCCCTTTTCCTTTGCTGCATCAGAGGTCTTTTCAATCAATTCATCCGTTGTTTCAAAAACTTCAGAAACAATTGGATAAACACCCCAATTTAATGCAAGCTTTCTTGCCACTGAAACCACAGGAGTTACAGCAATGATTGTGGCCTTTGGTTTGAACTTGGCAATATTTCTTGCTGTGGATCCACTCTGAGTTCCAGTTATTATTGCCCTTGCCTTAAGCTTGTTTGCAGTTGCTGTTACCGCTGCTGAAATTGCAGATTGAACAGTTGAAGTCTGATTAATCAGAGTTTCTGATAATAGCTGTTCGTAGTCTATGCCCTTTTCAGTCTCCTCTGCTATATGAGCCATTGTGGTTACTGTTTCAACAGGATATTTTCCTGATGCAGTTTCACCTGACAGCATAATTGCATCAGAGCCATCCATGATTGCATTGGCAACGTCAGAAACCTCCGCCCTTGTAGGTCTTGGGTTTCTCACCATGGAATCCAGCATCTGAGTTGCTGTAATTACAGGCTTACCCGCTTTATTACAAAGCTCAATTATCTTCTTTTGGATGACTGGAACTCTTTCCAATGGTATTTCAACACCTAAGTCGCCCCTTGCCACCATTATTCCGTCGGAGAATTTGATTATGTCTTCAACATTATCAACTCCCTCCTGGTTTTCAATCTTTGAGTAAATGTGGATTTTAGATCCCCCTGCTTCATGGAGTACCTTTCTTATGTTTAGTACGTCCTCAGCCTTTCTGATAAAGGAGGCTGCAACAATATCAATATCATTCTCCACAGCAAACTTTAGATCCTCAGCATCCTTTTCAGTCAGGGAAGGAAGATTTGTTTTGACTCCCGGAAGATTTGAGCTTTTATGGTCTGAAATCTCGCCAGTGTTTCTTACAATGGTTTTAACTTCCTTGCCAACTACCTCAGTAACCTCAAGGTCGACTAACCCATCATTCAAAAGTATGTGGTTCCCTGGTTTCATAACCTCTGCAAGATCTGAATAGGTTATGGCGAACCTCTTCTCATCGCCTAAGAAATCCTCTCCACCAACTACAGTTACCTCAGTTCCTTCTTTTAGAACAACTTTCCCGTCCTTGAAGTTTTTAGTCCTTATCTCAGGACCCTTTGTATCAAGAATAATTGCATAGTTGATTCCCATCTCGGCTGCAACCTTTTTAACCTTATCCATTGCAACCTTATGAGTTTCATGGGTTCCGTGGGAGAAGTTATGCCTTGAAGCGTTCATTCCTGCTTCAAACAGTTTTTTTATGGTTTCTTCCGAGTCGGAAGCCGGCCCTATTGTACAAACAATTTTAGTTTTTCTGAACATAAATACCCTCCAGGTTACATCGAAATCTCAGAACCGATTTCAAGTAGCTTTTCTTCAAATACCTTCTTCATAGCAAGTGCTTCATGTATGTCCATATCAATTATCTCATTGTGCTTGATACCAACAACTCTGTTGGTCTTGCCCTCCATGAGAAGCTCCACAGCTCTGCTGCCAAATTTTGCAGCAAGGATTCTGTCAGCAGAGGATGGTGATCCACCTCTTTGAATATGTCCTAGTACGGTTATTCTGGTTTCAAGTCCTGTAATCTCCTGAATTTCCTTTGCCATTTCAGCAGCTCCACCTACACCTTCTGCAAGAGTTATCAAGAAGTGGTGCTTATCATTGGTCTTACCCTCTAATATCTTCTTGGCAACCTGCTGAACACTATAAGGCTTTTCAGGAACAACAATAATTTCAGCTCCGCCTGCAATACCGGAGTATAATGCAATGTCTCCGCAGCGTCTTCCCATGACTTCAACTATGGATACCCTGTCATTTGATGCAGAGGTGTCTTTTAGCTTACTTATGGCATCTACGACTGTATCAACAGCTGTATCAAAGCCAAGAGTCAGGTCAGTATAAGCCAGGTCATTATCTATTGTACCCGGGATACCAATCGTAACAATACCCTCTTCAGACAGCTTTGATGCTCCTGTAAAGGACCCGTCACCACCTATAACCACAAGACCTTCAACTCCGAATATCTTTAAAACCTGAGCTGCTTTTTTCTGCACCTCCGGCTCCTTGAATGAGTCCAGTCTTGCTGTCTTTAATATGGTTCCTCCAGTATGGAGAATATCCGATACACTTCTTTTATCCATTGGTGTCAATAATCCATTGACCAACCCAAAATATCCCTTTTCTACTCCCATAACCTCAATATCATGATGCAAGGCAGTTCTGACCACTGCCCTGATGGCAGCGTTCATTCCAGGTGCATCTCCACCTGAAGTCAATACCGCAATTTTCTTCAACTATATTCCTCCAATGACCATAATGGTCCTGATTTTCAAATAAATAACATTAAATTCATGCCCTTAAACGAGCTCAAGTCAATTGTATAATTTACAATGTCTCCACTCAAGATACATGATGTAAACTTTAGTGAAAATATGACAACAGTAAACTAATAATCTACCAGTTCCATACCTTCCCATGCTTTTACATAGATTTTCATTTTACACCATTTTCAATACTTTTGCATCCCAGGTCATTTATTCTTGCAATATACAGTACCTCAAAATGCCATAAATAAAGTAAAAGGAGCAGAACTTCTCTGCCCCAATAACTGTATCAACTAATTTACTGCATTAAACAATTGACCGTATCAATTAAATAATTCTATTCATTCAACATAAAATCAAAAGTATGAAAAAACTAAATTTTTAATATCCTTTGACTTATTGGCTTATTTACCTTCTTTACGTCTGTCGTCTCTTTTAAAAGGCTCATTTATTTCCTCATCTAAAAGTAAGGCATATTTATCTGGTCTTCTGTAGGCATTGCCATGGACCTCAAAGGCTCTGTAGGCTCTGATCTTATCGATGGGAAAATCTGCCATGTATATACCCTCACGCTCACCGGCTTCTATTATCATGGTATCCCTTGATACAGGAGCTTCAGGACTGTATGCTACACCATCAAAGGCATTGGAATGACCATTGCAGTCTGGCATGCCTCCCGGGTAATTTACAGTTGCTATCCCAAGCATATTTTCATAGGCTCTCCCACGTAACTGGGAAATTCTGTTTATCTCCATGGGACATGCATTAGGCACAAGAATAACTTCAGCTCCTTTAAGCATTAGTATTCTTGCACTTTCCGGAAATTCTCTGTCATAGCAGATCATTGCCCCTATTTTGACCTCGCCTTTGCTTGTATTGAGACTTTCAACATAAAAGTCCTCCCCGGGAGTCAGTCTAGCCTCATCTGAAAAATCGCAGGTATGAACCTTGGCATAGGTAAAAAGCTTTTTACCTAATCTGTCGAATATTGTGACAGAATTTCTTGGCAATGGCTCCCAGGCTTCAAGATAGGTTATGCCGATGGCCATATCAAGCTCCCTTGCAAGATTTCTGAAGGTCTCTACAAAGCTGCTGTCCTCAGCCACTGCCATTTCTTTCAGCTCTGTAACATCCTCTGGCATGGTATATCCAACACTCCACATTTCAGGAAACAATGCCAAATCCGCACCCATTTCCTTTGCCTTCCTGCAGTATTCAATTCCCTTCTTCAGATTTGATTCAATATTGAAGAAGGGTAGTATCTGAAGCATTGCCACCTTGAAACTATCCATAATTTCCCTTTCCAAGTTTCCACTTGTTACTTTATCACAACATTATCCTTACCAAGCCTCATAGCAAGTCCTGACAGGAAGTCCTTATCATCAGAAACCCAGGCAGCCCTTGGCATTAAGAATGACTTTCTGTCAACTTCAGTGAAAATAATTACTTGAAGCTCCCCTCTATGCTCAGATATGTAGCCGTTGAGTCCAATTAAAATTTCCTTTGCCTCTTTCATATCCTTGAATTTAAGGTACAGCTTTTGTTCCTTATTTTTGTCCTGAACCTTGTCAGGCTTTCTTGGTTCATTTTTTTTCTCAGGCTTGTCATAGTTTTTCCCGAATCTATTGTTCGTATTCTCTTTTACAGTGAAGGTTGGAATACTACCCTTTTCCAACTGCTTGATATCCTCGGCAATAATCTTGGTATTTTCATCCTCACGTACCTGCAGCCTTCCCTTTACCACTACAATCCTGTCTTCCTTCAGAACTGAATTTAAATGATCATAGGATTTAGGGAATACGATGACTTCCGCTGTACCAGTCAAGTCCTCCAATGTGACAAAGGCCATCATTGAGTTATTCCTTGTGATTTTTCTTGTTACTCCGGTTATGATCCCTCCAAGGGTGACTCTGTGACCATCTGAGAATCTGCTTTTTTCTTTGAGTTCTTCCTCAACATGCATGGCTGCTTCGTCTCTGACATCATCGAGCATGTCATAATCCATGAGGTCAGAAATTTCAATTGAAGATACTGCCTCTAATTCTTCTGTGAATTCATCCAGTGGATGTCCTGACAGGTATAAACCTGTCATTTCCTTTTCCATGATCAGTCTTTCATTTGCAGGGAATTCATCCACCTCAGGCATTTCAATTGAGAAGCCATCAATATCAGTTGTGCCGTCTCCTGCCATATCTCCGAAGAAGGAGACCTGGCCTTTAATGATTCTCTTTCTCTCAGTGGAATGTGACTCCAATACCCTTTCATAAACTGCAAGGATTCTGCTTCTATAAACTCCCAGGGAGTCAAATACTCCGGCTTTGATCATGCATTCACAAGCTCTTTTATTTAACCCTGCACTGTCCAGCTTTGTTATAAAGTCATTGAAGCTTGTAAATCTGCCCTTTTCTTTTCTGGCTTTTATTATCTCGTTTATTACTCCAAAGCCAAGGTTTTTAATTCCACCAAGTCCGAATCTGATTGAATTGCCCTGGACTGTAAACCTTGACCCTGATTCATTGATATCAGGAGGTAAAAGCTTTATACCCAGGGATTTGGCATATCTGATATAGAAATTAGCCTTGTCAGCTGAACCGATAAAGGAATTCAGCATTGCTGCAATGAATTCAACAGGATAATACCTCATAAGGTACCCTGTCTGATAGCCAATTACAGCATAGGCTGCCGCATGCGCTTTATTAAAGGCATAGGAAGCAAACTCATTCATCTGGTCAAAGATTTTATTCGCCGCTTCATCAGGAATGCCGTTTCTTCTTGTGCCGGGGACTACTATCTTACCGTCCTCTACAATACCTTCAATGAAGTTTACTCTTTCAAGCTCCATGACATCATGCTTTTTCTTACTCATTGCACGTCGGACAAGGTCAGCTCTTCCAAGAGAATAGCCTGCAAGGTTTCTTACAATCTGCATTACCTGTTCCTGGTATATCATGACTCCATAAGTAACATCCAAAATAGGCTCAAGCTCAGGAGTC
>JASDTM010000025.1:0-5396 GCA_041891535.1 Clostridiaceae bacterium | reverse complement strand
ACATGGAGGTATCCGTATAATGATTTCCATCATAGTAGCTATTGCGGTTAATAATGTTATTGGTGGAGATGGCAAGCTTCTTTGGCATATACCAAGTGATCTTAAATATTTTAAAAGTGTTACTGACGGTAAAGTAATTATCATGGGCAGAAAGACCTTTGAATCTTTGGGAAGAGTACTTCCTAACAGATATCATGTCATTTTAACCAGAAATGAAGAATTTAAAGTTGACAGTGAGAATGTTAAGATTGTTCACTCCTTAAAGGATCTGGATGAATATATTGAAGACGATGAGGAGCATTTTGTAATAGGTGGTGGAGAACTTTTCAGAACCTTCCTGCCAATTGCTGACAGATTGTACATAACATGGGTTGGAAAGGAGTACGAGGGTGATACGACCTTCCCTGAGATTCCTTCAAATGAATTTGTATTATCTCAGGAAACAGAATCAGTTGATGAAAAAACTGGTATTGAACTTAAATTTGCTATTTATGAAAGAGTCGAGAATTTCCCGGAGGAAGAGGATTGGGACATAAAGGAAGACCGGAATTAGTTATCTTTGATATGGATGGGACTCTGATAGACTCAGAGCCTGCATCAATTGAATCATGGGTTACTGCACTTAAAGAAGCAGGACAGGATGCTGTTTTTGAGGATATTTTACCTTTCATAGGTAAAAACATGAAGCTTATTAAAAAAGAGGCTGAAATCAGATGGCATGGATTGGATTTTGAAGCCATATTCAAAAGACAAAAAGAACTGATGATTCAAAACCATAACAGCGGAGCTGTGTTAAAGCCAGGGATATTGGAAGTGCTCCAGTTACTTGAAGAACAGGGAATTAAAAAATGCGTTGCAACATCATCAACTAAGAGCAGGGCAGAGAGGATTATGAAATCCCTAGATTTGGAATCCAGATTTGATTTTTTAATTACAGGAGAGGATGTTATTCATTCAAAGCCTGACCCTGAGATATTTTTAAAGTGCATTGAAAAAGCAGGGATTGAACCAGAGAAATCGATGATAATTGAAGACTCAAAAAATGGGATAATCGCTGCAAGAAGAAGTGGTGCAGTTACTGTTCTTATTCCAGACATCATAAAGGCTGACGATGAAATGAGAGAATGTGCAGACCATGTTTTTGATTCCATGGATGGATTTAACAAATATTTTGTAAATCTTTAGGATCAGGTTAAGTTTTGTCGACGAAATAAACATAGATTTTACTGTATTCAGAGGGTTTGTATAAAGAGTTAACCTTTTGGATATATTCAAAAGATACTCATAAATCAGTGAAATAACATAAAAAATCGGATTTTATCCGGTTTTTTGTTTTTTGTAAGCTTGCATAAAATATGTAGGATCCCTTAATAAGAGGTTAACTTTTTGAGTGAGTCGATTTAACAGTTGAGAGTTATAGTTTGAACCGAGGGTTAAAAACTCAAAAAACTAATTGAGAGGGAGAAACAAATGACGAAGAGATTAAAAGCATTGGTCCTTGCAGCAGTAATGACCATCGGAATGGCAGTATATGCACCAACTGCTGTTGCTGGTTCAGCCACTGCTCCTACAAGAGTAAATGCACACATCGGTGAGGATGCATCAACTTCAATCAACATCACTTGGATTACAGACGCAAAGACTGATGCAAAACTTAAGATAGCACAGGGAAATGGAAAGAACTACAAAACTTACACTGGAGATTCCAACAAGGTTTCCTTGGTTAAAGAAGCTGGTTCAAATGAAATGGTTGAGAAGTATTCAAACCAGGTTGAGATCAAAGATCTTAAACCAGGCACTAACTATAACTATATTATCGGTAGCGGTTCAGAGACCTTTACTGGAACATTCAAAACTGCACCAAAAGCTGGAAAAGCTCCTGTAAAGTTTGTATATGTTGCAGATCCACAGGTTAGATATGCTGACAATGCTGAAGCATGGGGTGCTACTGCAGAACAGATATCAAAAATCAATGATTTGGATTTCCTTTATATAGCAGGAGACCATACCAATACAACCACAATCAACCAGGAGTGGGAGTATTTCTACTACAACACTGGCTTATACCCAACTGCAGCACAGGATCTTTTATCTACAACTAAATTAGCATCAGTATATGGAAATCATGACACAAAAGAAAACAGTTTGGATGTAAATATAAATCTTCCGGATGAGTACGGCAAGGGTGTTTACTCCTATGACTACGGCTCTGCAAGATTTATCATGTTAAACCTTGAAACTTCAAAAGATACAACTGTAAGAGAATATCAGTATGAAGTTGCAAAGAAATTAGTTGAAGAAGCTAAGGCAAACGGAATGTGGACAGTTGTTGGTTTCCACAAATCACTCTACACCGGTGCAAGCCACATTGTTGATAAGGATGTTGTTGAAGCAAGACAGTTCTGGGGACCTAAGTTTGCAGAAATGGATGTCGATGTTATTCTTCAGGGACATGACCATGTTTACTCAAGAGGCTTCATCAATGCTGAAGGTAACAATGCAGAAGTTGCTAAGGATAACGCCGGAAACTACATTCTTCCTGAAAATGCTCCACTTTGGATGGTTGGAAATCATGCAGGCGGACTTAAGTGGTACTCACAGATAGATTACACTGTTGGTACTGGAGATCCATTGGCATTAAGCTACAGATTCTTGGATGTAAATTCAACTGATGATGGTTCAGATATCAAGAGAGAACAGACTTGGACTGAAATTGAAGTTAAGAATAATACAATGACTTTCACAGCATACATGATGAAGTATGATGAAGATACAGACACAATTGTAACTGCACCATATGTATATGATTCATTCACAATAAAAAGATAGTAACCTTTTAAGGAAACGACGGCTTAGAAATAGGTTGTCGACACATAATAAAATAGCTGAAAGAATTGGATAAAGCTTCAAAATCAAGTAGGCGACAAAAAAGCATCTTCAAGTTAATTTGAAGGTGCTTTTTATTTTTGATCTTGATATTTCAATTTAAGTTAAATTGCAAAAGGATTTAGGTTAAAGCTCTGGGAACCAGATGGAAATCTCTTTTTCAGCTGAAGCTACACTGTCAGATGCATGTACAGTATTTTGCTGAATATCAATGGCATAAAGATTTCTGACTGTGCCTGGAAGTGCTTTTTTAGGATCAGTTGCCCCGTTTAGGTCCCTGACTTTACAGATTGCATCCTCTCCGCCGACTATCATGGCTACAATGTTTCCATCTAAAATTGAATCTAAGAGTGACTGATAAAATGGCTTTGCAGCATGTTCCTTATAATGTTCCTCTGCCTTCTTTTTATCTGGCCCCACTGTCTTTATTCTTAATATAGAAAGCCCGTTATCCTCATATATTGAGATGATTTTTCCTATAATATTTCTTTTCACGCCATCCGGCTTTATTAAAACTAAACTTTTCTCCACTGTAATTCCTCCTTGAATTCCTTGCATGAATCGGTAAAAATACCTGACACTCCAAGTTTTTTGAGCTTTGCAGCAATTTTTACATCATTAACAGTATATATGTTTAAAAACATCTTTGAGTTTAATATCTCTTTTATTAACCGTTCATTTACAGCTGTGATTGAAGGATGAATTCCATTAGACCCTAAAGACTTCGTAAAACCAATCATATTACTCATTTGCTTGTCTATGAGAGGTGCAGTTTTCAGGTTCTTTCCCATTTTATTCAATATCTTAATGGAATCATGATTAAAGGATGAGTATATAACTTCATTTGGAAGTTCATACTTTTCAACTTCTGCTACGACTGCTTCTTCAATACCGGGATAGAATATTTCTGAGTTTTTAAGCTCAATATTCAGCTTGATGAGTTTTTTTGACCTACCAGAATTATTGTTATAATCCTTAATCAAGTCCAGTAACTCATATAATTGGGGGAGTCTTTGGAATTCATAGCCAGGTTTAATCTTACCGAAATCCAGTTTTTCCAATTCTCCATAGGAATAATCTTTTACGAATCCTCTTCCGGCAGAAACTCTGTTGATTTTTTCATCATGAATAACAACAAGTCTGTTATCCCTTGTCATTTGAACGTCACATTCTATTCCGTCACATCCAAACTCCAGAGCTTTTTTAAATGCCAGAATTGTATTTTCAGGGTAAACCTTTGAGTAGCCTCTGTGGGCGAAGATATCCATTGTATTCCTCCGATCTGTTTTACTTAAGTAAATATTTCCATGCTAATCAATAATATATTTATTTTTAGTTAGTTAAGTATCTAAAATTAGAAATATAATTTTAAGGTTATTGTTATTGTAAAGTCTTAACTGCAAGCAACCACACCATATAACCTATTATAAAGGGGATTGGAATATTAATTAATACCTTGATTTGATAATTGTGAAAACCTAGGATTTTGTTTAGCCTTAATACAGAAGTTAAACTGTGATGTAATATTTTCGGGGGATTTTTATTATAATGGAAAAAGGTGGTGATTTTTTTGATTAAGGAGTTTATTCAATACTATAAGCCTCATAAGGTGCTTTTTTTCATAGATATATTCTGCGCTTTCTTAGTTGCAGGTACTGATTTGGTTTTTCCCATGGTTACAAGACAATTTATCAGTGACTTCATTCCAAACAGAAACCTGGACAAGATAATAACCTTTGGACTTATACTTTTAGTCTTATATATAGTCAGATTCATACTTGACTACATTGTTGGATACTGGGGTCATATTCTTGGTGTCCGTATGGAGTATGACATGAGAAAGGTCATGTATAAGCATATCCAGAAAATGTCCTTTAATTATTTTGATGACACAAAGACAGGAAGTATTATGTCAAGAATTGTTAATGATTTGAATGAGATTTCTGAGCTGGCACATCATGGACCTGAGGATTTGTTTATTTCAACAGTAATGTTCATCGGATCGTTTATCTTGCTTTTAAGGATAAATGTACCTTTAACCTTGATTGTTTTTGCAATAGTTCCTTTCTTAATATGGTTTGCCCTGTCTTATAACTTGAAAATGAGAAGATCCTTCAAGGATTTAAGAGTTTCTTTAGGTGAAATAAATTCAAGGCTGGAAGACTCAATATCTGGAATAAGAGTAGTAAAATCCTTCACCAACGAAGAATTTGAAGAAGAAAGATTTGATTGGGGAAATAACAGATTCAAGGTTTTAAGAGGAATAAGTGTCAGATACCTGGGAATATTTGGCGGCGGTATAAATTTCTTTGCAAATATTCTGCAGTTGATTTCATTGGTTGCAGGTGGATATTTTGTTTATAAGGGATCCATTACCATAGCTGACCTTACTGCTTATATCCTGTTCATGGGAATGATGATAAATCCTGTTAAAAGGCTTGCACAGTTCATTGAACTTTTCCAAAGGGGTATGGCTGGATTCCAAAGATTCTCAGAAGTCTTGGCAATAG
>JASDTM010000024.1:23219-32698 GCA_041891535.1 Clostridiaceae bacterium | reverse complement strand
CACGAATATAAAAGGGGAGTATCAGCAGGATATTCTAAGTTTGAAACCTTCCCCGTGTGGAACCTGCCGTTGCAGCACCCTGTAAATATAGCTTATGAGGCAGCAACAGTGGATCTTAAGGATATCAATATGATAGATTCCTACCATGTTGAAGCCTATGGAGAAATAGCAGTCAACTATAACAGGGATATAGAAACCTTCCCTGTATTAAGAAGAATACTCGAAAAGATCAGCGGCAAGGAGTCGGAATTCAAGTCACCCACAGATATGGGTGTCAACAGAGTGGGCTACGCCATAACAGACGACGAGGTGGTATCCGCTGCCGCAAAGCAGGAGATTGTAAGAAGGTATTTTAAAACCGCCGTTGATTATAAAAAAGGTGTAGTTGATTTAGACACCTACGAAAGAATCAGACTCATCATGGAAAAGCTTAATTTGACTGATGCAGACAGAAAGGTTGTACCAGTTGCACGCGAGGCTGCAAAAGCTCTGCCTCAGGTGGAGGGTGAAGCTGCTTCAGCAGTGGCAATCGAATTAAATGACGGCCATATTGTAACTGGAAAGCGTAAGGAAACTATGCAGGCTTCAGCAGCAGCAGTTTTAAATGCATTAAAGTACCTGGCAGGCATAAACGATAATATTCATTTACTATCACCTGTTGTATTGGAACCGATCGGAAGCTTAAAGACAAAGGCCTTCAGACAAAAGGACCAGACCCTGGATTTGGATGAAATACTCATTGCACTTTCAATGTCAGCTGCAACAAACCCTGTTGCTCAAGCGGCTCTTGCATCTATAAGCTGTTTAAGAGGCGCAAATGCACACTCTACAACAATGCTGAACAACAGTGATGAGAATACCTTAAGATCATTGGGTATAGAAGCCACCTCGGATCCCAAATTTGTGTCTTCAAGTCTTTTCTACGATAATTAGGAGAAAGCCAATATGAATAAGGGAACAAGTGAGAAGGAACTGCTTGATGCAGGATACAGAAAGTATTCAGGTAAATTGGTGGATGTATATTTCAATCTTGAAATCTGCCAGCATTCAGGCAATTGTACAAAGGGTTATCCCGAAGTATTCAATATAGAGAGAAAACCATGGATACTTGCGGATATGGGAGACGCAAAAGAAGTGGCAAGGGTTATAGATAACTGCCCTTCAGGAGCTCTTAAATATATTGTTAAGGAGAAGGAAAAAATGTTTGATAAGTATACCTTCAAGGAATTGGAAAAAGAAATAGTAGCCCATGACGGCGATAAAATGGCAGCACAGATCACCTGGTCAAATGCCGGCGATGATATGCTGATAATTGACCATACCTATGTCATGGAAGGCTATAACGGACAAGGCTTAGGACAGGAGCTTGTAAGACTTGTAGTTGAAAAGGCAAAGAAAGAGGGCAAAAAGATTATGCCTTTATGTCCTTTTGCAAAGCATCAGTTTGACAAGAACGAAGAATACAGAAAAATTCAGGTTTAACATTTAGGCTAATGTAATTTAAAAATCACCGGCTTTTTCAATATAATTTTTGTTGAATAGCCGGTATTTTTTATACAATGAATTGAAATCGATGTTATTAAATTGGCCTGCTGCAATGAAATTAAGTGAAATACTTTTTCAAACAAGCATATTTTCATGAATAATAATACAATAATCAGATTTTGGAATGGGTTTCACGTAAACTGTTTGAAAGTTGTTGTTATTTTTACATTAAAGCATTGCTTTTAGGTACCAAGGTGATATAAGATAATCAATAATAAAACGAAAGGAGCAATTAACATGGTTAGCAACTCAAATATCAATAAAGCAGCACAGACTACATTTGCATATTTTTATTTCGGTATGAGGGACTAAACCATCAGCTCTTTTAAAAAAGATTTGATCGGTAGAGGCCCTCTTCGTAGTGCGAGGGCCTCATACCGGATAGCATATAAAGCCATCCAGTTGAGGAAACTGGATGGCTTTAATTTTTAAGTCTCCACCCTCAAGGAAAGAAGAAATTAACGATGGTAAGAAAGTAGCAGTGGAAAATTATTCAAGAAAAGTGACTATGAAAATTTATTTTGGAACTACTTATTATTTAAAAATCCGAGAAGGATTGAAGGAGAACTTATTATGAAAAAGAATCTTAGCAAAATCATGGCAGCAATTTTAGGAACAACGATTTTAATGGCAGGATGTGCACCGGCAGCAACAAGTACAACAGCTGCTGGAACCACAGCAGCTGGGACAACCGCTGCAGCAACAACAGCAGCAAAGCCTGCAGAGACAAAGAAAATGAAGGTCGGAGTTATTCAGTATGTACAGCATGCATCCTTGGATGACTCTAATAAGGGCTTCGTAGAAGGCCTTGCAGCAGCAGGCTATAAGGACGGGGACAATGTGGAAATAGATCAGCAAAACGCCCAGGGTGACCAGGCTAACTTAAAGAACATTTCTGACAGATTCGTCAATAACAAGGTTGATCTTATTCTTGCTATTGCAACACCGGCAGCACAGTCAGCTGCAAATACAACAAGTGATATTCCGATACTTGCAACAGCTATTACAGACTTCGTTTCAGCAAAGCTTGTCGACAGCAATGAAAAGCCAGGAAGAAACGTATCAGGAACAACTGACTTGGCTTCCATCCCATCATCCCTTGATGCAATGTTAAAGCTTAAGCCGGATGTTAAGACAATGGGAATCATGTACACTTCATCCGAAGTCAATTCAGAGGTACAGGTTAAGGCAGCAGAGGAATACTTAAAGACAAAGGGAATAGCTACAAAGGTTGTAACTATCTTAACAGTCAATGATATACAAGAAGCAGCACAGTCCTTAGTTGGCAAGGTTGATGCAATTTACGTACCTACAGACAATATAATCTCCTCCTCAATGCCTACATTATCCAAGGTTACCCAGGAGAACAAGATTCCTGTATTGGTAGGAGCAGAATCAATGGTTGAAGGCGGCGGAGTCATGTCACTTGCAGTTGACTACTACAAGATAGGTTACATCACTGGTGAAATGGCAGCGAAGATCTTAAAGGGTGAAGCAAAGCCGGCAGATATGCCTATAGAGGCTCAGAAGGACTATACATTAGTTATAAATAAGGGAGTTGCAGAGGAATTAGGTTTGACTATACCTGAGGACTTGGCAAAGACAGCAAAGTTAGTCAACTAAAGGAGAAAAAATGAGTGGTTTAATAATTTCAACGGCAGGCCTTGGTCTGTTATGGGCGGTGATGGCCCTGGGGGTATTCATATCATACAGAATTCTAGATATAGCAGACTTGTCTGTAGAAGGAACCTTCCCCCTTGGAGGAGCCGTTTCGGCAGTGCTCATAACCAAGGGTGCAAGCCCCTTTCTGTCCCTTGCAGCAGCAGCTGCTGCAGGGATGGTGGCAGGCGCTGTGACAGGGCTGCTACACACTAAGCTTAAGATTCCTGCATTACTGTCCGGAATACTTACAATGATAGCAATGTACTCCATAAACTTGAGAGTCATGGGAAAAGCCAACCTGTCACTTATTGGTGAAGACACAGTGTTTTCACTGACAAAGAGACTGACCGGCAACATGAGCACAGCAGCGGTACTGGTAGGAGGGATCTCAGTTATAGTTATCACTCTGGTCATGTATTGGTACTTTGGAACAGAAATTGGGATGGCAATAAGAGCAACCGGCTTTAACAAGGACATGATCAGTGCTCAGGGAGTGGATCCTGACAATGCAATACTCATGGGACTTATACTTTCAAATGGATTGGTTGCATTCGCAGGAGCCTTGATATCACAGAACAATGGATTCGCAGATGTGGGTATGGGAATAGGTACAATTGTCATCGGATTGGCTTCTGTAATCATAGGAGAGGTCATATTCGGTGCAAGATCCTTTAAAAACAACCTGATATCAATAGTTTTGGGATCCGTGGTTTATAGAGCAGTCATAGCGATTGTATTGAATCTTGGAATGCATCCTAATGATCTTAAGCTTTTTACAGCAGTAATAGTCGCAATTGCACTTGCACTCCCTGCAATCAAAGCGGGAGTAGGAACTAAAAAAGGAGTTGTATGAAATGTTAAACATAAATTCGATATCAAAGACCTTCTTCCCGGGAACAGTCAATGAAAAAATAGCCTTGGACAAGCTGTCCCTGACTATGAAATCAGGAGAGTTTCTAACTGTAATCGGAGGCAACGGGGCTGGTAAATCCACACTTTTAAACTCCATTGCAGGTGGAATTTCAGTGGATGAGGGCTCAATAGTTTTAAAGGGTGAGGATATAACAAAGCTTCCTCTTCATAAAAGAGCGAGTATGATAGGAAGAGTATTCCAGGACCCGATGAAGGGTACCATTGCGAATATGTCCTTGTCTGAGAACCTGGCACTTGCTTCAAGACGTGGCAAGAAGCTTGGTTTAAGATGGGGAATAAATGATGGACTGATTTACAGAGACAGACTTGCACTTTTAGACCTTGGATTAGAGGACAGGATGTTTACCAAGGTTGGTCTTCTGTCAGGTGGTCAAAGACAGGCAGTTACACTTATGATGGCAATCCTTCAAAAGCCTGATCTTCTGCTTTTAGATGAGCATACTGCAGCTCTGGATCCAAAGACTGCAAAGAAGATATTGCAACTTACAGAGGATTTGGTACGTGAGAACAACCAAACCACACTCATGATCACCCATAACATGAGGGACGCTATAAACTTGGGAAACAGATTAATTATGATGGATGACGGAAAGATAGTACTGGATCTTGAGGGAGCTGAGAAGAGCAATCTTACAGTCTCAAGTCTTCTGGAAGCCTTTGAATCCAAATCTGACAGTATTTTTGACGACGCAGCTTTATTGGCTGTTTGAAATTAGGACATAATTTTCCTCCGGCAATATAATAAAAGCCCCGGATTGCTTAAAGAGCCTTGGTAGTTCAGCTCTTTCTGCGGTCCGGGGTACATTTTTATGCGCCAAGGTAGGCTTTTTTGATTTTAGGGTCATCCTTTAATTCCTTTGAATTACCCTCCATGACGATTCGTCCGGATTCCAGGACATAGGTCCTGTCTGATAACTCCAGGGCTTTGTTTGCGTTCTGCTCAACCAGGAGTACGGTAACACCGTTTTTGTTTATCTCTTCTATTATATTGAATATCTCTGATACCAATATCGGGGATAAGCCCATACTTGGTTCATCCAGTAACAGCAGTGAAGGGTCTCCCATTAAAGCCCTTGCTATTGCCAGCATCTGCTGCTCTCCACCTGAAAGAGTACCTGCAAGCTGTTTTCTTCTTTCCCTTAACCTTGGGAATTTGTTGTAGGATCTTTCAATTCCTTCATGGATTTTAGCCTTGTCCTTTTGAAGGAAGGCTCCAAGCTCAAGATTCTCTTCAACGGTCATTTTGGAGAATATTCTTCTGCCCTCAGGTACATGTGCAAGTCCCAAGGGGAGTATTTTAAAGCATTCAGTTTTTAAAAGGTCCTGATCCTTTAAAATAACTGTTCCCGAAGCTGCTTTTTTAAGTCCTGAAATAGTTTGAAGAATTGTAGTCTTACCTGCTCCGTTTGCTCCGATCAATGATACAATTTCACCCTCATTGACATGGAGTGATACATCATGGACAGCATGTATGTTGCCATAAAAAATATTTAAGTTTTCAACCTTTAACATCGCCGTCCTCCTATTTACCTAAATATGCCTGAATAACAAGCGGATCATTCGCTACTTCAAAGGGAGTTCCCTTTGCAATTATCTGACCATGGTCCAATACCACAAGTCTTTCACAGATTCCCATGACAAGACTCATGTCATGCTCTATAAGTACTACTGCAAGTCCGAATTTATCTCTTATAAGCTTTATTGTAGCCATTAATTCTGCAGTCTCAGTGGGGTTCATTCCAGCTGCAGGCTCATCTAAAAGAAGAACCTTTGGCGATGTGGCCAAAGCCCTAGCTATTTCAAGCTTTCTTTGCTTGCCATAGGGCAGGTTACCTGCTGCCACATCTGCAGATTCAGATAATCCAAATACTTCTAAAAGCTCTCTTGCCTTCCTGTCAGTTTCCTCTTCCTCCCTCCAGTAGGCAGGGAGTCTGAAGAAGGCAGACAATACCGAGTACTTCATATCCTTGTTGAAGGCAGTTTTTACATTTTCCAATGTGGTCAGCTTTTTAAATAGCCTGATATTCTGGAAGGTTCTTGCAATGCCCTTTGCCACCATTTCACTTGGTCTTGAGGCATGGGTTTCATTCCCATCAACATATATATTGCCTTCTGTCGGCTTATATACACCAGTAAGTAAGTTGAAGACCGTTGTCTTACCGGCACCGTTGGGACCGATCAAACCAACCAGTTCATGGCCTGCTACATCTATATCAAAGCCGGTCAAAGCCTTTAAACCGCCGAAGGAGATTCCAAGGTTTGCTGTTTTTAAAACAGAGGTGTTCTCATTTTTATTGCTCATTTGAGATATCCTCCTTTGATGCAGAAGTTTCTTTGACTGTATTTACTGCAATGGAATCATTAAGAGCTTTATCTTTTTTAATCAAGCCAATCCTTTCCAGAATTCTTGTCATGGAGAACTCATACTTGCCAAACAAGCCTGATGGTTTAAACAGCATGACAATGATTAAGGAAATTGAGTAAATCAGCATCCTGTATTCTGAGAAGGATCTTAATACCTCAGGCAAGATGGTGAGTCCGATTGCTGAGATAATGGATCCTGTCATTGAACCCAATCCACCAAGTACAACAACGACTAAAATGTCTATGGATCTGTTGAAGTTAAACTGTCTGGCACCTATGATTCCCATGAAATGAGCATAAATACCACCAGCAATTCCTCCGAAGAATGCGGTCGAAACAAATGCCAAGACCTTATAGTAGGTGTTTTTTACTCCAACTGCCTCAGAGGCTATGTCATCCTCTCTTATGGCTGATAAAACCCTTCCGAAACGGGATCTTACAAAGGCAAATATCAAGGCTACTATGACAACGGTAATCCAGAATACAATATAAAGGTTTGAAACTCTTGGTATTCCGCTCAATCCCTGGGCTCCCCCTGTAAACTTGAAGTATTCGATAAGTGTTCTTATTATTTCACCAAAGCCCAAGGTTATTATGGCAAGATAGTCACCCTTAAGTCTTAAGGCTGGTATGCCGACTAAAAGTCCGAATACCCCTGCTACAAGTCCTCCGAATATAAGTGCAGCTATGAAAAGTGGAATGGCATTGGGGGATTTAGTTGTAACTCCAAGTCCCTTTGTCATAAGTGCGGATGCATAGGCACCAATTGACATGAAGCCTGCATGACCCAATACAATTTCACCAAGATAGCCTGTTGAAATATTAAGGGAAACTGCAAGGATGATGTTTATGAATATAAGCATTAGGACTGACTGGAACTGTTTTGAGAATAGGCCGTAGGTCAGACCGAAGTGCATCAGAGCAAATAGTATCAGTACGCAGATTATGTTTATAATGTAGGATTTTATTCTTGATTTTACTTTAAACATAAATCACCTATACCTTTTCGCCCAGGTTCTTGCCAAGAAGTCCTGTCGGCTTGACTAATAAAACCAGTATCAGTATTCCAAACACAACTGCATCTGCAAGCTGTGATGATATATATGCCTTGGTCATACTCTCAGCTATTCCGATTAAGAAACCACCAATCATGGCACCGGGGATAATTCCAATACCACCTAAAACCGCTGCAACGAAGGCCTTTAATCCAAGCATGGAGCCTATGAAAGGGGATACCAAAGGATAGGAGGAGCAATACATTACAGCAGCTATTGCTGCAAGTCCTGAGCCTATTGCAAAGGTCAGGGAAATAGAGCTGTTTACGTTGATTCCCATTAGCATTGAAGCTCCCATATCCTCAGACAGTGCTCTGACCGACTTTCCCAGTCTTGTTTTATTTACAAACAAGGTCAGAAGAACCATACAAAGTATGGAAACCAGAATTGTAATAATTGTGATTGAAGATATATCTATGGGCCCGATGCTTATGATCTGCTGCTTTATTATGGCAGGATAGGGCTTTGAAGCAGAACCAAAAACAATCAGGAAGAGGTTTTGCAAAAGTAAGCTCACTGCTATGGCCGTGATTAATGGGGTAATTCTTGGTGAATTTCTAAGTGGCTTATAGGCCAGCTTTTCAGTCAGTATTCCAAGTAGTGAGCAGACTATAACTGCCACAATTACCGACAGCCAGGCAGGGATGCCTGCAGCTATTAAAAAAGGAATTGACAGCAAGGAGACATAGGAGCCAACCATTATGAAATCTCCGTGGGCAAAGTTAATGAGCTTGACTACACCGTAAACCATGGTATATCCAAGGGCAATCAAGGCATAAACACTGCCGACCTGTATTCCGTTTAGCATTTGTCTTATAAAAAATAGAAAGAATTCCATATATTTCCTCCGGTGAATGGTCTTGAAAATAAAAAATAGAGCAGTAATTGACCATTTTTGACTGATGAAGTAAATAAATAATATTCTGGGCAAGGCTGTGCCCAGAATATTAAGTATATTGAATGAATTAATCTTAAAGATCAAACATTTTAATTAACTTCATAACCGACTTATTGTCAGTATGAGTTCTTTAGTTTGCAATCTTATCGGAAAGACTTTCCTTGCCGGCTTCAATCTTGATAACTGAAGTAGTCTTAAGTGGATCTCTGTTTGCATCGAACTTGATGTCGCCGGTGATTCCCTTGAAGTCTATGTTCTTCATAGCATTGATTATAGCCTGCTTGTCAGTGTTTCCAGCTTCTTTTATAGCCTGAGCCATAAGCATTGCTGCATCATATCCAAGTGCTGCGAAGGAGTTTGCTTCCATGTTGAATTTCTCCTTATAGCCCTTTAAGAAGTTCTGAAGATTTTCTGCCGGATCATCCTTGAAGTAGTGGTTTGAATAGTAGCTGTTATCAAGAACTGCTACGTTTGTTGCGTCAACAACTGTCAGAACGCCGTCCCAACCGTCTCCGCCAAGGAATGCACCCTTGTAACCAAGGTCTCTTGCCTGCTTAGCTATTAGTGCTACAGTGTTGTAGTAATCAGGAACCATGATGGCTTCTGGGTTCTTTGCAATTATATTGGTAAGCTGGGTTTTAAAGTCTGTATCGTCAGCTCCGTAACCCTCATAGCTTGTAACTTCCATACCCTTGACTCCTGCCTGGGTTTTGAAGGAATCTGCAATACCTGCTGAGTAGTCATCTGATGTGTTATAGATAACTGCTACCTTCTTTGCATTAAGCTTAGCTGCTGCAAAGTTCGCCATAATGACACCCTGACTTGGGTCTGTGAAGCATGCTCTGAATACATTCTCTGCAACCTTTGTTATTGCAGGGTTTGTACCTGTAGCAGTAATCATTGGCATGTTATCTTCCTTTGCTCTTTCTGCAACTGCAATTGTAGGCTTACTGGTTACGTCACCGATAAGTGCTACGATGCCCTTGTCTAAAAGCTGAGTATATGCGTTTACAGCCTCACTC
>JASDTM010000024.1:844-23209 GCA_041891535.1 Clostridiaceae bacterium | reverse complement strand
TTGCCATCTTAGCTCCGTTGGATGCTGCAATACCATAAACTGATACCTGGCCAGTAAGTGGTGCAAGTCCGCCGATCTTTATAGGATCAGTTGAAGCTGCTGTTGTTCCTGCTGCAGTAGTTCCAGCCGCTGTAGTTCCCGTTGCCGGAGCACTGCATGCAGCCAATGCGGTTATCAAAACCGCGGATAAAACTGTTGATAATACCTTTTTCATAGTTTTCCTCCGAATCAATATCATAATTAAGGACATCCGCACATACAGTAACAAAAGCAATAAAGTATAATTTATATTATTCCAATTAAGATATAGCTACTGTATGTTATAAATATCCGTATTTATGAAAAAATATTATTCTCATTATATTTACAATAATCTCTGAAATCAAACTTAAAATTACGAAAAATGGCCCGTATCAATGGTTCAAATAATATTTGTAAACAATGTCAGTTGTTAAATTTTGTGAAACTAAATGGATAAATTTATAATAATACATTTCGACCTAAAATTTCGGGTGTATAATTATGAAATCAATAAAGAATTAGATTATAAATGAAATTATTCAATTGATTTTTAATTTAAAGATTACTGCATTATTCGTCAATTAATCGTATAATTAATATTAATATTTCAGCATATAGGAGTAATTATGAACTACATTGTTATATCACCAAGTTTTCCTGAGAACTTCATAGAATTCTCAGTATCCTTAAAAAAAGAGGGTATAAATGTTTTGGGTATAGGGGACACTCCCTATGACTTACTGCCATATAAATTAAAGGAAGCTCTCACAGAGTATTACAGAGTTGATACCATGGAGAATTATGGATCCATATTAAGAGCTGTGGCTTTCTTCACCTTTAAATATGGAAAGATAGACAGGCTGGAATCTCATAATGAGCACTGGCTTGAATTGGATGCTGCCTTGAGAACTGATTTCAACATATTTGGATTCAAATCAGAGGATATGAAAAAGCTGAAGGGCAAGGATGCCATGAAGGAGCTATTCAGAAAGGCAGAGGTTCCTTATATAAGAGGAAGGATAATCAAGACAAGGGAAGAAGCTGAAGCTTTAATCAAGGAAACTGGTTATCCATTGGTCGCAAAGCCGGATTCAGGAGTTGGAGCTGCAAATACCTATAAAATTAAAAACGCAAAGGATCTTGATAGGTTTTTCAATAACAAACCAGTTGTGGACTACATCATGGAGGAGTTTATTGAGGGCAAAATTGTAACCTTTGATGGCTTGACTGATACAAACGGTGACATTGTGTTCATCAACAGCTTCTACTTTGAAAATGCAATAATGGATCTGGTCAATGATGGATTGGACAATATTTACTACACTGACAGGGATATTCCTTCTGATATAGTGGAATATGGTACAAGGGTCATAAAGGCAGCAGGGCTAAAAGAAAGATTCTTCCATTTTGAGTTCTTCAGAAAGCCTGATGGTAATCTGGTATCCCTTGAATTGAATATTAGACCACCGGGAGGACAGAGTACTGACATATTCGACTACGAGTATGATTTTTCTGTGTATGACATTTATGCCGAAATAGTTAAGCAGGGCAGGTATCAGGGCGAACACCAGAGAAAGTACTATGTGGCATATGCAGGCTTGAAGAATCACACACCAAGAGTACACACAAAGGAAGAGTGTGTAAATTACCTTGGAAACCGCTTGATTGAAATGAAGGAAACCCACCATGCCTTTGCCAAGGTTTTAGGTGACTATTACTATATTTTCAGGTGTGAGGAGAAAAAGGATCTTTTGGATGCTTTAAGATTTGTCTCAGAGTAAATTACTGGATATATGCAGCATTAATAAACAGATTATGCAAATTTCAGCATTTTATTCCTTGGCTTTCAATAAAAATATTTCATTAAACATTAGCTTAATGATTATTTATTTATTAAGATGAATTGGCTGAAACCAATATCAAAACTAAAATTAGCTGTTTATTCAAACGGATAATTTTAGTTTATAAATGAAACTATATTCTAATTTTCATGAATTAGTATATAATAGAATAACGAAATAAATATGCAATAAAAAATGATAATAAAATCATTATTGAAACGGTGATAATATTCAATATTAAGGTCAGAAGATCGACTTTTCATATGTTGACATAACCACATCAATCAGGGGAGGTACTATGAAAAAAGTATTGGTAGCTAACAGAGGCGAAATAGCAATTAGGATAATGAGGGCCTGTTATGAAATAGGCATTGAAAGTGTCGCCATTTATTCCAAGGAAGATGAAAGCTCTGTCCACAGATTCAAAGCGGATCAGTCATTTATGGTGGGAAGAGGTAAAAAACCGGCTGAGGCATATCTGGATATTGAAGACATAATCAGAATTGCCAAAATGAGTGGCTGTGATGCAGTACATCCAGGCTATGGTTTTTTAGCGGAAAATAAAAAATTTGCTCAAAGGCTTGGAGAAGAGGGTATAACCTTCATCGGACCGAAGCCGGAGCTTCTGGATTTATTGGGATATAAAATCAAGGCCAAAAATGCAGCTCATGCAGCGGGTCTTATAACAATACCAGGTACTGACACTCCAACTGCTGATGTGGATGAAATCATCAAGTTTGGAGAAAATGTGGGATATCCTATTCTTATTAAGGCGGCGCACGGCGGCGGCGGAAGAGGAATGAGGGTGGTAAGAAGCAAGGAAGGCGTAGCTGATGCATATAGCATGGCTGTGAATGAAGCTGCAACTGCCTTTGGTTCAGGAGAAGTATATCTGGAAAAATATCTTGAATCTCCTAAGCATATTGAGATACAAATTTTAGGTGATAAGCATGGAAATGTCATGCACCTGTTTGAAAGGGATTGCTCAGTTCAAAGAAGACACCAGAAGGTTGTTGAATATGCACCTTGTCTTATATTAAGCGATGAGGAAAGAAAGAATATCTGTGATTCAACAGTAAGGTTCATGAAATCCATCGGCTATGAAAATGCCGGTACAGTTGAGTATCTATATAAGGATGGACAGTTCTACTTCATAGAGGTAAACCCAAGGATTCAGGTTGAGCATACAGTTACTGAGTTAATCACTGGAATTGATCTTGTTGTATCTCAGCTTAAGGTTGCAGACGGTCAGGATTTATATAAGGACATGAAAATGCCTGCTCAGGATGATTTAAAGATCATCCAGTCAGCAATCCAGTGCCGTATAACTACAGAGGACCCAGAAAATAACTTCATGCCTGACACCGGAAAGATCAATACCTATCGTTCACCAGGCGGCCCCGGAATAAGGCTTGATACAGGAAATGGATTCACGGGCTCCATAGTAAGTCCGTACTATGACTCCATGATGACCAAGCTTTGTACCTTTGCTCCAACCTTTGAAGAAGCATCTGCGAAAATGGACAGGGCATTAAGAGAATTCAGAATAAGAGGGGTCAAGACAAACATTGCCTTCCTTTTGAATGTCATAAGAAACCCGGAGTTCCGTTCAGGAAATGCAGCAACTACATTTATTGATACAACACCTGAGCTATTTAAGTTCATGACTCCTCTAAACAGGGGCAACAAGGCACTTCAGTATATTGCAGATACTACTATAAACGGATTCCCTGGAATCGGACAAAGCGTTAAAAACATCATTCTTCCAGCTGAAATTCCATCTAAAATGGAGCCGGTGGCAAGGATGGAGAAGACCTTTAAGTCGGTATTGGACAATGAGGGACCAGATGCATTAAAAAAGATGGTTTTGGATCATAAAAAGCTTCTTGTATCGGATCTTACCTTGAGGGATGCTCACCAGAGCCTAATTGCAACAAGGATGAGAACCTTTGACATGGAGAAGATTGCACCATTTATGGATGAATACATGCCACAGCTGTTCTCTGCAGAAATGTGGGGTGGAGCTACCTTTGATACAACAATGAGATTTTTATCAGAGGATCCATGGGAGAGGCTTAGAATCTTAAGAAAGAAGATGCCGAACACTTTGCTTCAGATGCTTTTCAGAGGAGCCAATGCTGTTGGATATACCTATTATCCTGACAATGTCATTTATGATTTCATACAGCATGCTGCATTAAGCGGAATAGATGTATTCAGAATCTTTGACTCATTAAACTGGTTCCCGCAGATAGAAACCTCCATCAGAGCGGTTAGAGATGCAAACAAGGTTGCAGAGGCTGCAATATGCTATACCGGAGACCTTTTGGATCCGTCAAACGTAAAATACAATTTGAAATACTATGTGGACCTTGCCAAGGAAATGGAAAAGGCAGGAGCACATATTATCGCAATCAAGGATATGGCAGGTGTGTTAAAGCCAAATGCAGCATATAAGCTTGTGACTGCATTAAAGGAAAACCTTGAGCTGCCGGTTCATGTACACTCACATGATTCATCAGGAAATGGAATCGGAACCCTTGCAATGGCTGCGAAGGCAGGAGCTGATATAGTTGATACTGCACTTGCTCCATTCTCAGGTGGAACAAGTCATCCAAACATGTCCTCCCTGTACTATGCAATGGAGGGGGATGAAAGACAGCCTGATTTCAATATCAAGAATGTTGAAAAGATAAACTACTATTGGGAAGGCGTAAGATACTTCTACGGAGATTTTGATACAGACAACACTTATCCTCAGACAGAGGTTTACTACCATGCAATGCCGGGTGGTCAGTATACCAACCTAAAGCAGCAGGCGATAGGCCTGGGCTTGGGCGAAAGATGGGATGATGTCAAGGAAATGTATCCTGAGGTTAATAAGCTTTTCGGAGATATAGTAAAGGTAACTCCATCCTCAAAGGTTGTAGGAGACATGGCACTGTTCATGGTACAAAACGGACTTAACTCAGAGAATTTCTTTGAAAAGGGAAAGACTATTGACTTCCCACAGTCAGTAATTTCCTTCTTCCAGGGAGATCTTGGTCAGCCTGCAGGAGGTTTCCCAACTGATGTCAGAGATATCGTATTAAAGGGCAAGCCTTATTCAGATGTGAGACCAGGTTCTGTGACACCAGCTGTAAGCTTCAAGGAAACTGAAGAAACAGTAAGGAAGATTATGGGAAGAACACCTACCCATGACGATGTATTGAGCTATTTAATGTACCCTAAGGTATTCACAGACTATATTGCAAAATACGATAAATACGGGGATGTGTCACACATTGATACAAATACCTTCTTCCACGGAATGAGAAATGGTGAGGCAATAGAGGTTGACCTTGAACCAGGTAAGACTCTCTTCATCAAGCTTCTTCAGATTGGAGACGTCAATTCCTCAGGTAAGAGAACCCTGTTCTTTGAGCTGAATGGTCAGTCCAGAGAAATTGTAGTAACAGACCTTAAGGCCGGAAAAACTGATGCAGTCCATGAGAAGGCAGAACCTTCAAACAGACTCCACATCGGTGCTACAATGCCGGGCTCCATAGTCAAGGTAATGGTTAAAGAAGGCCAGGAGGTCAAGAAGGGAGACGTACTAGTAGTAACAGAATCCATGAAGATGGAAACCTCGATACAGGTTGCCATGGATGCAGTAATAGATGAAATACTGGTCAAACAGGGTGAACTTGTTGAAACCCATGATCTTCTCATAGTCTTGAAGGATCCTGATGTTGTAGGAGTTTTAAGGGAGAAGAGAAAGTAATATATGGGAATAAACTGAACTTAAGAAGAAATCAAGTATAAAAAAATCAAAAATAAGAATCCTTTAGTTCGGAATAAAAAATTTGAACCAAAGAAAAGAGAGAACGGGACAGCCGAATTGGCCATCCCGTTCAGTCTTTTCAATCAACTTTTAAATTCCGGTACTAAACCAAGAAATCTACTACTGATTGTACGAATAAGGAAACTCCGCTGTTGAAATACTGTTCATCAAGAGCAAATTTGCTGTTGTGATGAGCATATTTGACACCGTCTATTGGAAGGGGGTTTGCGAGGAAAACGAAGGTACCCGGAGCTTCCTGGAGATAGTAAGCAAAATCTTCACCACCCATAACCGGGTTGGTCATCATGGTGACATTTTCTGCACCTATGGCTTTTTTAGCGCTTTCCATAATCTTGTATGTAAAGTCGGCATTATTTACCACTGGTGGAGCACCGTGTACATATGTGTAATCAACTGTTCCTCTGAAGGATTTTGCAATTCCCTCAGCAACTTCGCCGATTCTCTTGGCAATATATTCTCTAGTTTCAGGCTTTACTGCACGTGCAGTACCCTCTAAGTATACTGAACCTGGTATTACGTTATAGGCTGTTCCGCCTTGAACGATACCAACAGTTATTACGCCTGGATCAACTGGTTCCAATTCACGGCTTATTATTTCCTGAAGTGCAGTTATAACATGAGCCTGCATAACAACCGGGTCATGGCTGCTGTGAGGATAAGCACCATGTGCTCCAACACCTGTTATTGTCATGAACCATTTATCAAGACATGCCATCATAGGACCATCTTTAAAGTATGCAACGCCTGGTTTGCTTTCAGGTGAAATATTACCAACGTGGATACCTAAAACACCATCAACATCCTTCATTGCTCCGGCTTTTACCATTGGTTCTGCACCGGCGGAAATTTCTTCGCCTGGCTGGAAGAAGAGCTTGACTGTTCCTGAGAATTTATCCTTCATCTGGTTTAAAACCTTTGCTGCACCTAATAAAATTGCAGTGTGGGCATCATGTCCACAAGCATGCATTTTACCGTTTGTTGCTGCAAATTCAAGACCTGTTGTTTCAACGACCGGAAGAGCATCCATATCTGCTCTTAAAGCCATTGTTTTGCCTTCTCCGGCTTTTTCGCCCTTTATTGTTGCAACTATGGCATGCTCAATACCAACGCCTTTTTCATAGGATATTCCCATGTCATCGAGCTGCTTTGCAACATATGCGCTGGTTTCCGGAAGATCATTTCCGATTTCTGGAATCTGGTGAAGATGTCTTCTCCAATTTATAACGTCATCCTTGACACTTAAAATCAATTCTTTCATTAATATCCCTCCTGTGGAATGTTCTATTTAGAAGCTGTCTGGTTTTTACGCTTCTGGTTATCTGTGATGAATGCGAATGCAACTGTTCCGAATACCGCGATTGGTATCATTAAGAATACAGGCAGAACCTTGACTACAAGTAGAAGTATACCTACTAAAACAAGTGCAAATATTCCGTAAGATGGAGCCTTTGCTGCATACATTGCAAATATAGCACCGAATATAGCAGGGGAAACATAGGTAAAGGCTTCAATAACTATTGGAGGGAACATTGCCATAAGTGCTGCTCCACCGATAGCTGCGATTGTTACTATTATCATGTTTGTTATGATTGAACCTGCAATACCAAGTGTGGATACAAGCTCAGCCTTTTTGGATCCGGGAGTAACTCCTACAGCTTCCTGTGCTATTGCTGAACAAGGTACACGCATATTACCTATGTTACCTGCAAGGAATGACATGTAGGTTCCTGGCAATCCAAGTATTGGGAAATAAGAAACCGGTTCAACTATGGCATAAATACCATAAATAGAAGCGATCAGCATCCAGCCTGATAAAATGTTCTGCACTCCCGGGAAGATACCCTTGAAGAAATAAAGTGCTAAAGCAGGAAGAAAGCTGAATACTACACCTAAAAGATTTGTAAGTCTACCATACTTTATTATCGGTTTGGTAAAGCTTTGTTCGAATGATAGATTATTGTTTTCCATTTTGCTTATCCTCCTATGCAACCATCTTGTTGTAAACAACTGCGCAAATCATACCAATAATCATGGCAATACCAAGATTATATTCTCCAAGCTTCGGATACTTCTTAGAGAGCTTCTCCAAGAATATCATTGCAATTGCTGCTCCGATTCCGGATACTGCGAATGGAACGGTTTTTGGTGTAAGTATCTTTTTAAGTTCGCTGCCGAATAAGAAAGCGAAAGCTCCACACATTGCTGATATCATGAGGATTCCTACCTTCTTAGGATCTCCACCGGATATTTTCTTTGTTACGCCTTCAATCTTATCTGAGAATAAAGCTGTAGTTAAAAGCCATGCTGATCCGTTTAAGGCCATGACCCATGTAGCGTTGGCAAATTCCATCAGTCCATAGGTTGGTGATGTCAATTCCTGACCCATTGCCTTTGCAGCCATACCTGCTGCAGCAAGTTCAGTTGGTGCGGCACCGATTATTGAAAGTCTCATCCATGCAAGGGGACCTCCTATAACTGCCATAAGTCCAAGCATTACGACGAATACTCCCATTGCAGGTCCGATTGCTGAGACTGCTCCAACCTTGAAAGCCTTCTTTGCATCATCCTTGCTAAGGTCCACTAGTTCTGCACTGTCGATTGCTTTCTTTGAAAAGATAACTGCCTGTACAACAACCAGTAATGCAATCGGAATTGCACTCATCCACATCAGTGACGAGTTCGCGATGTTCAAATAATCCTTCATTTTCCTACCCCTCTTAAAATTTTTACAAAATGTTTGTATAAAAATTAACCATACCCCCAATATATCATAAATAAATATGAATAGTTAATGAATAAATGAATACATTCAACATATTCACAAAATTTATCAATGTTTAATTTATCCATGGAGCAGGCAGAAAAACATCTATTTAATTGCATGCAATTAAATAGATGAAAAGGTTTGGGAATAAAGGCATATCAACGGTTACAACCTGATGGGAACCAAAAACTGAAAATTTATGACTTCAAGTAAATTTCGTGGTGATATTTACTGAATATGTTCAGTAAAACGTTAAACCTGGGTTTTAGTCCAATTTCGTATCTTTCATTAATACAGATTAATTATGCAGATTGCCAAGCATTATACAAACAATGATACAGTTATAATTTGATAGTTGATATAGTTTAAGGCACTTTTTTGTGGATTGACGTAATTTGTCAGGGTTTTAGAAAGACAGAACTGAAAATTTGTATTAAATTTTAGAGCATTGATAATTTTGAAGAATCTTTCTGTTTCAATTCAGTTTATTTTCCGTTGAGTTTTAAACAAAATTGGAGTATGCTTTAGCTAGTTTAATAGAAGAGCAGGGGAGCTTAATTGCTGAGAGGAATCATTTGATTCGACCCTTTAACCTGACTGGACAATGCCAACGTAGGGAGTATCTTAAGATCATCTAATGAAAGTACCCTAAGTACTTTCATTTTTTTGTACTTATTTAACTATTTCTTCCATTGAAACAGTACAGTCCGGGGTTTCTATCAAGGACTAATTCATACATCATTCGGAGGTACAAAATGGAAATCAAAAAAACATCAGTTAAGGAAAACAGTCTGATTTGGTTCGGAGCTGCAGTATCCTTGGCAGAAATTCTGACTGGAACATTCATAGCACCGCTTGGATTCAAGCAGGGCATAACTGCAGTTTTACTCGGCCATCTCATAGGCTGTGTATTGCTGTATTTGGCAGGTATGATCGGTGGGAAAACCGGCAAGTCAGCAATGGATACAGTAAAAATATCCTTTGGAGAAAAGGGATCTTACCTGTTCTCAGTACTTAATATTGCTCAGTTGGTGGGCTGGACTGCAATTATGATATATTCTGGAGCTTTGGCTGCGGTAAGCGTTGCAGGAAATATGACTCTTTGGAGCATTGCCATTGGAATATTGATTATAGTCTGGATATTGGTCGGGGTTACGAATCTTGGAAAGCTTAATACTGTCACCATGTCTTTACTCTTTTTAATGACAATAGTTTTAAGCTTTATTATCAGCAGGGGAACTGCAGCTGCTACTGGGACTGCAGGTACAATGACCTTCTCCGGAGCTATGGAGCTATCGGTTGCAATGCCTTTATCCTGGTTGCCACTGATATCTGACTATACAAGATATGCAAAGAACCCTAAAAAGGCAACCTTCTTCAGCAGCTTGACCTACTTCGTCACCAGCTCCTGGATGTATATCATCGGTATGGGTGCAGCAATCCTTACAGGTGAGACTGATATCGGAAAGATTATGCTTACAGCAGGTCTTGGCTTAGTAGGAGTATTTATAATAATCGGGTCAACTGTTACCACTACATTCATGGATGCATATTCTGCAGGAGTAAGCTCAGTATCAATTTTTAAGAATATTTCTGAAAAATGGGTTGGAGTTGCAGTAACTGTCATAGGTGTTGCCTTGACAATCTTCACTGATGTTTTAAATCTTGAGGGCTTCCTGTACCTTATAGGCTCTGTGTTTGCCCCGATGATAGCCATACTTATCATGGACTTCTTCATATTGAGAAAGGACAGCTCAAATATGAAGGTCAATTGGATTAATCTGATTATCTGGGGACTTGGCTTTATAACCTACAGACTTATGATGGGGGTAGAAACTCCACTTGGATCAACTGTCCCAGCAATGGCAGTGACAATGGCCATTTCATTTATAATCAACAAGCTTGTTGGAGTAAAAACCAATGAAGTCAGCATGGGAGAAAAATAATGAAAACTAAAATGGAAGTGTATAAAATGGATATTAAAAAAATGACTCTGGCAGCGCTCCTTGTTGCTGTGGCTGTTGCAGCATCCCCATTTTCAATACCCCTGGGAGCAGCCAAAGTATTTCCTGTACAGCATGTGGTTAATGTAATATCAGCTGTCCTTTTAGGACCAGTCTATGCTGTGATGCAAGCATTTTTGACCTCACTAATAAGAAATATGGCAGGGACAGGAACACTTCTGGCTTTCCCCGGATCCATGGTTGGAGCTCTTTTAGCAGGAATACTACATGAAAGATTCAATAAGGGAGCTAAAATAAGCTTTATCCCGGCATTCATCGGGGAAGTATTCGGAACTGGTATTTTAGGAGCCATATTTGCGTACCCCATAGCCACATTGATCATGGGAAAGAATGCAGCTGTATTTGCCTACGTGGTGCCATTCTTATTAAGTACCTTAACCGGTTCAATAATTGCCTTCATCATATTAAAAGCAATACAAGGTACAGGATTACTGGGAACCAATTCAAAATAAGAAAAAATAAAAACAATATCTCTATAGAGGGAAACCCATGGAAAATATAAAAAAGTATCTTGGAAGAATTAAAGAAACAAAAAAAGTCATCCACTGTATAACAAACAGTGTGACAGTAAATGATGTGGCAAATGTCATACTTGCCACAGGAGCATCTCCCATTATGGCTGATTCATCACTTGAAGCTGAAGAGGTTACAAGAATTGCCGGAGCTCTTCTTATAAATCTTGGCATGCCTTCAGAGGATAAAGTGAAAGCCATGATATCCTCGGGGAAAGCAGCAACTGAATCGGGAATTCCAATTGTCTTTGATCCAGTTGGAGCAGGCATATCAAAGCTAAGAAATGAAAGCTCACTTGAGATACTTAAGGATATAAGCCCAACTGTTCTCCGTGGGAATTTTGATGAATTAAGCTACCTTGTAGATGGAATTTCCAATACCAATGGCATTGATTTTAAAGAAAATGGGATTAAAGTGACTCAGAAGGATATGAAAGACCTTGCAGAAAGAGCTGCCCAAAAGTTTAAATGCATTGTTGTCCTTACCGGAACCACAGACTACATAACAGATGGATTAAAAACAGATTCAGTTGATAAGGGCAGCAGGCTTTTAAGAAGCATTACAGGCAGCGGAGATATGTTAGACGGAATTATAGCAGCATTTCTCTCCTCTGCAGAAGATAATTTGCTGGAGGCGGTGACAGCTGCAGTTACATTGATGGGTATTGCAGGAGAAAAAGCAGAAGCGGAAGTCAAAGCTCAAGACAAGGGAATAGGATCCTTCAGAACCATTCTTTTAGATGAAATCTGGAAAATTAATAACTAAGAAGCGGGATGAAAAATGGATATAGAAAATAATAACAAGAAGGAAATAAATAAGGTTTTGACCATTGCCGGTTCTGATTCCAGCGGTGGTGCAGGAATCCAGGCAGACCTTAAAACAATGACAGTTTTAGGTGTTTATGGCATGAGTGTCATAACAGCTCTTACTGCTCAAAATACCATGGGAGTTACAGGAGTACTGGAATCCACCCCAGAATTTGTGGGACAGCAAATGGAAGCAGTTTTTACTGATATTGAACCGCAGGCAGTTAAAATAGGTATGGTTTCAAACAGTGAAATAATAAAAGTGATTGCTGAAAAGCTGACAGAATACAAAGCAGAAAATATAGTGGTGGATCCAGTAATGATTGCAACCTCAGGCTCAAACCTCATGGAATCTGCTGCAGTTACCACCTTGATTAAGGAGCTGTTTCCATTGGCAACAGTTGTAACACCAAATAAATTTGAAGCTGAGACACTTTCAGGAATATCAATTGAAAGTGAAGAGGATATGGAAAAAGCTGCAAGCATCATACTTAAATATGGTCCGAAATCAGTATTGATTAAGGGTGGTCACTTTGGACAGGATGCAAGGGACTATCTTAAAACAGAAGAAACAGCAGTTTGGCTCACAGAGGAGAGAATCAACAATCCAAATACCCATGGTACGGGCTGTACTTTATCCTCAGCCATAGCTACTTATCTTGCAAAGGGAGAGGATCTTATTTCAGCCGTTAAATCTGCAAAACAATACCTTACAGGGGCCATTGCAGACGGCATGGACTTAGGCCACGGCAGAGGTCCTTTAAACCACATGTATAAGATTATGGACTAAACCTCCTAAAGTCTGAGAAAACCAAGGATGAGACAATTGAACACAATATAAATGAAAAGCAGAACACACAAGGTACATCTACCTCGATGCACATTGTGTGTTCTGCTTCATTAGTATAAAAAAGTAATATATCTGGGAAGATATGTTGTCTATGATTTATTATGCACGGGATACCTGCTTGACTGACTTAAGCTGCTTTAATACTCCGGCTCTGTCCATGATTTTTTCAATGAATATTGCGCCGACTGCATTCATAGCTGCAGTTGGAAGTACTATGGCCATGTATAGCTCACTGAACGGAACCTGAAGTCCGCTCATTGAAAGTCCGATGACCAGGAATATTGCGCCGCTGTACAAAGTGCCCACTATGGCGATTAGGATCACCTTGACTGTTGAATTCAGCCTGTCACCAATGAGGTTATATAGGTAGTATGCAAGGACTCCAGTTGTGACCTTATCTACAAGGTTTGCCACCTGTCCGCCAGGGAAGGTTGAGGTAATGGCGGAGATTATTGCAAAAACTGCACTTACTGCCAAAACTTCTTTAAGGTTATCCAACATAAAAACTGAGAAGAACATCATTAATAGTAAGAAGTCCATTTTCATGCCACCTAGGAATGGTATACCTGGTGTGATCTGATGGAGGATATAGCCGACTGCCGCCATTATTGCTGAGATTGTCATTTTCTTTGTATTCATTTTTCATTTGCTCCTTTGATTTTAAATTATTTTTTGTTTTTAAAGCTTCCGTTTTGTACCACCAATAACTCTCATCATCTGACTTTCAGGTCATGCTGATCCCTCCTTTTTTATATATTTGGCAAATAAAAAAACTCCACCCTGTACCACAGGGCGAAGTTACTCGCGTTGCCACCTGAATTCACAAAACCATAAATTTAAGTCTTGTATCTCCTTAATCAGATACTTCCATATCCTATCCCTTCTAACGGCGGGCTCCCGTCAGCCACTACTCCCAATTGGTTTCGCTCTGCCTCTATAAGGTCCATTCAACATACCTGTAATATGGGAATCACACCGTCTCCCACTCTCTGAAAAAACTAAAATATGCTTACTAATCCTCATCACTGAGTTTGTTCTTGTTGTTATAGTAGACTTAATTCTTACGTATGTCAATAATTATTCAAAAATATTGTATATTAATTTTAGGTTAACCAGGATCAATTACTGTAGTGTTGTTAGATATTATTAACTCACTGATACCGGTAAATTCCTCTTGAAATGGGGCTGGATATTTGTTAGATTAAGTCTTAGAGTGTGTTATAATCTTAACTACGGGGTGTGGCGCAGGTGGTAGCGCGCTAGACTGGGGGTCTAGAGGCCGCAAGTTCAAGTCTTGTCACTCCGACCAATAACTAGTGTTCATTTCCGACCGAAGGGTAGGAGTGAACACTTATTTTTTCATTGACAGCAGAATTAGCCGAGGTAAGATTTCCTAAATAACAAAATAAAATTTTTATAGGCGTATTTTATTTATTATATTGAAGGATAACAATTTGATATTTTAGGCTTAAATTACAGATAATTTTGGTTAAGAAAAAGGGGTTGGTAAAAATTTTGATTAAGGAATTTACAATATTATTGTAAACGAATATCAATCCGAGAAGAATTATAGTATACTTAATGTACTAATCCAATTGGGGGTAACAATGGTCAGTACCGTATACAGATTCTACGATTTTACTATTCTATCCATATCAGTGATTGCTCTTAGGGCTTACAATAATTACTCAAAAAATCCAAAAAGAAAATTCAATAGCTGATGCTTGAAGGGCTTGGTTCCATTTTGTCGGAACCAAGCCCTTAAGCGTGGTTGTTTATTTTGATAT
This sequence comes from Clostridiaceae bacterium, assembly GCA_041891535.1. Classification (GTDB taxonomy): domain Bacteria; phylum Bacillota; class Clostridia; order Clostridiales; family Clostridiaceae; genus JG1575. Next base: position 8,759 of record JASDTM010000024.1, on the reverse strand, counting down.
TTGTTTTGAAATGTATCTTGTTGTATATCTTCTTATATATCTTCTTATATATCTTGTTGTTCGTTTTGATTTTATACCATCTGATCTTTCGTCTTAAAGTAGGCCAGTGACAAACCATAGGATACAGCTCCGAAACCGAGGAGTATTCCCATTGATTTAAAGAAGTTGAATGAGGTTTTCCATGCCTGATCTACAAATAGAGGTACACTTGTGTAATCATTGAAGGAGAAGCCTTTGAAGTTTCCATAAATGAAGGGATTAAAATCTGCAAAGGGGATAGTACCTGCAATAAACTGAGCCACAATTATGATGAAGAATGGGATCATTACTGTGAATGCAAGAGACAGCAGAGTATTTCTTGTTATTGTGGAGAACAGTATCATGAAGCCTGACATGGCAAAGCTGAAGAATACTAGTTGGATGAATGAATAGCCAAGGAATTGTTTCATTGTTATGATGCTGCCAGTTCCTAATATTGCTTCTCTTACAGGCATACCATCCTGCATGACTATTTTGAACTGTTGGTTGAAGATCATTTTATGATCCAGGTGTCCCGGACCGAGTAATGCGGATGCGATTATAAAAGCAACTGCGGTTACAACAACAAAGGACAGCAAGGCCATGGACAGGGTAACTATTATTTTTGACATCAGTATACTTGTTCTTGATTTGTTTTGTGTCAGCAGTGTCTTCAATGTTGGGGGCTGGTATTCGGTTGATACCACGTCTGCCATGAGCAGTGCCAGAAGGATTATCCAAAAGCCTGTCATACCCATGAATTCAGAATAGAACATGAGGTATCCAAGAGATGATTTTCCAACCTCAAAGTTTGGGGATTTAGCATCTATATTTTGTTTTAGTACATCATTTACCAGGTTGAAGTACTCTGATTGATTCTTCGAGATACCCTTGTTGTCAGACTCGCTTTGTAGCCTGTATTTCATTCTCTCAGCATATCTGTAGTTATTATAATCGTCCTCTGTTTTAAAGGTCTGGAATAGTGCATATTCCTCTTTTGCAGGTCCGATTCTTTCCATTACATTGATGTATTCAAATTTAACTGCTCCGATAGGGTCAATATCACCCTTTGGGGACAGATTTTCAAGGGATTCTGTCAGGACCTTCTCTGGATCCAGCTTAAGATCAATAAGCTCTTTTTCCAGGTTTGCCTTGGTACTTTCCAGTACTATGACCTGGTTTCCTGCTAATTCAGTTGCCTGGATTCTGTTAGGTTCACCTGTTTTCGTGTAAATAAAGCCAACCATGAGGTGTGACAGAATCAGAAGTCCAAGTATAACCTTGGTTTTAGTCCTGGAAAACAGCTTGATATATTCGTTTTTTAGTAGTGCACCCATTATCTGACACCTCCGTTTATTATTTCCATGTATCTTGATTCAAGATCTTTTTTGTATTTGCTTAATTCACTTATGACTATGCCTGTTCTTTGAAGTGCTGTGAAAAAGTCGTTGACTGAATCCTTGTCTATTGTGACTATATAGCCTCTTCCCTTATTTATTACCTGCATTGAACCCGGGAGTGAATAAAGAATTCTTGAAATATCGTCCCTTGTAGTGGCTTCAAGGTAATAGACTGAGTCATCTGCCATCTTGTTTAAATCCTCAATACGTATAATCTTCCCTGCTTCAATAAACGCCACCCTGTCACAGATGTGTTCAACCTCCGCTAACAGATGGGAGGATAAGAAGATAGCCATGTTCTTCTCTTGTGACATACGTAGCATTAGCTCTCTGAAGTCCTTGATACCCTGTGGGTCCAGTCCGTTTACTGGCTCATCCAGTATAAGAAGCTTTGGATCAGCCATTAAAGCTCCGGCAAGTCCCAGTCTTTGCTTCATACCCAAGGAGTACTTTTTAACCTTGTCATGGATTCTGGATTCCATTCCGACAAGACTTACTGTCTCTTTAATAACTGAATCTGGAATTTTTCTGACCCTTGCAATTTGCTTTAAGTTTTCCCATCCAGATAAATAGTTATATGAGTCCGGATTTTCAACAACAGATCCAATTTTCTCCATGGCCTTGACAGGGTTACTTGTTATGTCTTTGCCGAAGAACTCCATTGAACCTGATGTAGGGCTGATTAGATTTACCATCATTCTTATGGTTGTGGTTTTTCCAGCGCCATTCGGTCCGACAAATCCAAAAATTTCGCCTTCTTTGATATCAAAATTAAGGTTATCCACAATCTGTTTTCCTGATATGCTTTTGCCAAGGTTTTTGGCTTCAAATAAACTCATAAATAATTCCTCCTCTTAAAGGTCTATGGTCCCATGGTAATTCTGGTATAATTGCAATTCAATGGGTTTGGGACTTCTCAGGATTTGTTCTGAATATCTATGATTTTTGTTGGATATTTATAAAAGAAAAAAGACATTCCCAGGAGGAAATGTCTTTTTGTGCCATATAGATTTTTTACTTTTTGATTATCAGTCGTTCTGGATGCCAAGCTCGTTTATGTAGTTATAAACTGTGTACCTTGAAATACCGAGTATTGTTGCAATCTCAGTTGTGCTTTTCTGCATCTTAAGTAAGCCTTTTTCGTTCAGTCCCGCAATGATCTGGAGTCTTTCCTTTTTATTCAAAAGGTGGACAGGCTTGTTCTGATCCTTGATTAAGTCATGGATTGTTGATGCAATTATATCATTGGAGGTGTAGTTGACATCTGAAGCTCCGTCAGGGTTTGCCACTGCAAGGAATTGCTTTAATTTAAAGTCTAAATTCAGCATTCCGGTACAGTCATAGTTTATACAGACTGCAATATCCTTTTCCCCGATTTTAGTTGTTATTGTTGATGACTTGATATACTTTGTCTTCTTTGATGAACCTGATTTTCTGTAGTTTATATAAAGTCCGTCGGCGCTGTTGCTGACTCTTTCTTTAGCATCCTCAGTCATAGGGGAGCCTACCTCCCTGCCTGAAACATGTCCGTTGAATATTGCTATTACTGCATTATCCGGATTTGTAAGATCAGATACAGTTACTTCACACTCACTGCCAAACATCTCAGCAATCAGACTGGCGAAATTTATTATAAAATCCAGCTGTTCTTTTTCATTCATGATTTTTCCCCTTTTAAAAGTACTATCTACATAATATCAAAAATAAACGATTTGTAATAATCGGTGTGAAAATAAATACACAGAATAGTATGTATGCGGGGTTTTAACCATGATTTTAGTTGAATTAATGTTTAAAAAATCAACACAATACAAGAAATGTTGAAATTATAGTTCAATAGTGTTAGTATTTTATTGAAATGAAAGTATTTTTCTAAGGGGTGGAAATATTGAAAAAATTATTGACAGGAAATGAAGCCATCGCTCAGGGAGCCTGGGAGGGAGGCCTCAATTTTGCGTCTGCGTATCCGGGAACACCCAGTACGGAGATTATTGAGAATTTAGAGAAGTATTCTGATCTTGCAGCAGAATGGGCGCCAAATGAGAAGGTGGCCATGGAGGCAGCAATTGGAGCATCCATTGCGGGGGGAAGATCAATGGCAGCCATGAAAATGGTTGGAGTCAACGTTGCGGCTGACCCGTTATTTACATATGCCTACATGGGAGTAAACGGCGGATTTGTATTTGTTTCTGCAGACGATCCAGGAATGTTTTCTTCACAGAACGAGCAGGACAACAGAAATTATGCAGCCTTTGCAAAAATAGGAATGCTTGAACCTTCAGACAGCCAGGAATGTAAAGACATGATGAAAGCATCCTTTGCTTTAAGTGAGAAGCTTAACTCAACAATTATGTTAAGAACAACAACAAGGGTCAACCACGGTAAGAGCCTTGTTGAAATAGGTGAAAGAGAAGAAGCGCCGCTTAAGCACTATGACAGAAAAATGGGATTGTCTCGTTTTGATGCAATTCCGGCATTGTCCAAAAAACTTCGTGTTGAATTGGAAGACAGACTGAAGGCAATGGCAGAATACTCTGAAAACAGTGAGTATAACTTTGAAGTCAAAAACGGAAGCAAAATTGGTGTAATAACCTCAGGAGTTTCCTATACCTATGCAAAGGAAGTCTTCGGAGATACTGTTGACTACTTGAAGCTTGGCTTTACACATCCTCTTCCTATGAAAAAGATTGGTGCTTTTGCAGGAAACCATGAAACAGTTTATGTCATTGAAGAATTAGAACCATATATTGAAGAGCAGATGAAGGCTGCCGGCATTAAATGCACAGGCAAGGAAATACTTCCGGTAATGGGTGAGTATTCCACAAGGATGCTTGAAGAAAAGATTCTTGGCAAGAAGGTCAAGATGATTGAATTCAACAGGGAGCTTTTAGTACCAAGACCTCCAACACTTTGTGCAGGCTGCCCACACAGAGGTTTCTTCTATGAATTAGGAAAAATTAAAAACATCACTATAAATTCAGACATCGGATGCTATGGCTTAGGTGGAGCAGAGCCTTTAAATGCCAAGGATACATGTATCTGTATGGGTGGTTCAGCAGGAACCGGCCACGGCTTCCAGAGAATTCATGATCTTAAGGGTGAAGGCGGAAGAGCCGTTGCTGTAATGGGAGATTCAACCTTCTTCCATACCGGAATGAACGGACTTTTGAATATCCTATATAACAAGAGCAATACAATAACCTGTATTTTGGACAACAGAATTACAGCAATGACGGGTCATCAGGAAAACCCTGGAACCGGATTCACTGCAGACGGTGAAATCTCAGAGATTGTTGATATTGAAACAGTTGTTAAAGCCTTTGGAGCAAAGCATGTCAAGACAATAAACCCACATGATTTAACTGAAGTCAAAGAGACTATGAAGTGGGCATTATCTTTGGATGAGCCATCAGTTATCATAACAAGATACCCATGTGCTCTTAAAAAATACTCCAATGCTGATGTTGATGAATTCGGACCATTGACCAGAAAGTTCTATGTTGATGAGTCAGTGTGTATCGGCTGTATGAAGTGTACAAAGACAGGATGTCCTGCTATCCACTTCCAGGGTGACAAGAGAAAATCAAGCATCAACCCAGCACAGTGTGTTGGTTGCAGCGTGTGCTCACAGGTTTGTCCTGTAAAAGCAATAAAGGTAAGGGAGTAATTGACATGGCAACAAAAAATATTCTTTTAGTCGGAGTAGGCGGACAGGGAACAGTTTTAGCAAGTACCATACTTACTAAGGGACTTATCCAGGCAGGCTATGATGTTAAAATGTCAGAGATCCATGGTATGGCTCAAAGAGGTGGCTCTGTTTCAACTCAGGTTAGATTCGGAGAAGAGGTAATTTCCTCAGTAATCGGAATGGGTGAGGCGGATATACTTGTTTCCTTTGAAACAATGGAAGCTTTAAGATATCTTGATTTCTTAAAGCCGGGTGGAGTTGTCATAGTAAATGAAGAACAGCTTCCATCAGCACCAATCCAGGCAGGTCTTGCAAAGTATCCAAAGGGAATTATAGAGGAATTACAGAGCAAGGCAGACACAAGAGTTTTAAAGGCAGCAGAGATTGCAAGGGGACTTGGAAACGAAAAGGTCATGAATATAGTTTTATTCGGAGCTCTTGCTAAGATCCTGAACCTTGAATCCATTGACTGGAAGGAAGTCATTAAAGAAACAGTAAAACCAAAATTTGTAGAAATAAACTTGAAAGCCTTTGACGAAGGCCAGGCCTTGGTTAAATAGGACTGTAACCAGTTTGTCACTGAACTTTAATTTGAGTTTAAGGTTACATAAATATAATAAAAGAGCAGATTCGAGGTAGACAGTAAAGCTAAGCAACTTAAGGCACTCGAATCTGCACTCTTGAGAATAAGTATTGTAATACAAAGATATACTTCAAGAAATTAAGTAACGGTCATCGTCCAAACCGGACTCCTCAGACATTTTGTCTTTTCGGTTGGAACATGGACCGTTTCTTTTTTTTGAAAGATGAATTCTTATTGAGCCGTAAAGTGAAAGATATGTAATAAAATATGTTAAAAACATGAATAAGTTGTATTGTTTTATACTTTTTGGATTGACCATTTGTTGAGAGTTTGGAGAATAATAAACAATTAAATTAAGTTTTGAGCAAATAAAATCGTTTTTAATGCATGTTTGAATAAAAATAAAAAATATGGTTGACAGTCTCTTGGTTGCATAAATATACTGTAGATAATTTAAAAGGCAGTGACGGAGTTATCCATAACTTTAAGCAGTAAAGAGAACCGGTGGTTGGTGAAAACCGGAGTGCAATGGGGTATAGGAGTCTCGCTCCCGAGCCATCGGTCCGGAAAATTAAAGTATGGACTGACGGTAGACCCCGTTAGAAGGTCAGGGCTTGTCTGAGCTTATTGAGAGACCGGAAAATACTTTTCGGTAATCAGGGTGGTACCGCGATTATTCGTCCCTGGAGCAGTTGCTCCAGGGACTTTTTGAGTCCACTTTCAGATAGTAAAAAATCAGGAGAGTAGAAATGAAAAAGATCAAAATTTTCGACACCACTTTGAGGGACGGAGAACAATCACCGGGTTGCAGTATGAACATCAACGAAAAGGTGGAAATGGCAAAACAGCTGGAAAGAATGAAGGTGGATATTATCGAGGCAGGCTTTGCAATAGCCTCCCCTGGGGACTTTGATGCAATAAGAAAAATTGCTGAAACAGTGACCTATCCATCGGTTTGTTCCCTGGCAAGGCTTAATAAGGCCGATATCGACAGAGCGTGGGAAGCAGTCATGTATGCAAAGAAGCCAAGGATCCACGTATTCATAGCAACATCACCAATACATATGGAGTATAAGCTTAGAATGACTCCAGATGAGGTGCTGGCGACAATAATTGAGATGGTTGGCTATGCAAGATCAAAGTGTGAGGATATTGAATTCTCCTGTGAAGACGCCACTAGAAGCAATCCGGATTTTATAGCAACAGCAGTTGAAGCTGCAATAAAGGCGGGAGCAACAACAATTAACCTTCCGGATACTGTTGGATATACTACTCCGGATGAAATATACAGATTTATAAAAAGTGTGACAGATACAATTACCATTCCGGACAATGTGGTTTTATCCACCCATTGCCATAATGACCTTGGTATGGGAGTTGCAAACTCACTGGCTGCTATTAAGGCAGGTGTTACACAAATTGAGTGCACAGTAAATGGCATAGGAGAAAGAGCCGGTAATGCTGCTTTAGAAGAAATTGTCATGGCACTTAAAACAAGGGCGGATGTTTACGGCGGATATACTGACATAGAGACAAAGGAAATCATGAGATCATCAAGGGTCCTGACCTCTATAACAGGCATAAATGTTCAGCCTAACAAGGCAATTGTCGGAGTAAATGCATTTGCACACGAGGCAGGGATACATCAGCACGGTGTTCTTGCAAACAGGGAGACCTATGAAATTATGACTCCTGAATCCGTGGGAATGAATGAATCCAATCTCATACTTGGAAAGCACTCAGGTAAGCACGCATTCAGAGACAGGGCAAAGCAGCTGGGTTATAGTCTGACTGAAGAAGAGGTAACCAAAGCCTTCACTGAATTTAAAATACTTTGTGATAAGAAAAAGCAGATTTATGACAGGGACATTGAAGCAATTCTTGATAAGACGTTTGTAGATGGCGACAATGCAATAACCCTTGAATCCTTTGTTCTAAACTGCGGAAATGTAATAAAACCGACTTCCTCTGTAAGAGTTAAGGTCAACGGTATAACAAGAGAGGCAGTTTCCTACGGTCATGGACCAGTTGATGCATCCTATAAGGCAATGGACAGTATTTTCGGAACGGAGCATAACTTAGAGGACTACGTGGTCAGATCCTTGACTGAAGGTGAGGATGCCCAAGGTGAAGCTTCAGTCAAAATCAGATTTGAAGGAAAAACCTTCTCAGGCAGGGGAATTTCAACTGACGTCATGGAAGCATCAATACTTGCTTATATCAACT
>JASDTM010000024.1:0-834 GCA_041891535.1 Clostridiaceae bacterium | reverse complement strand
CTCATCATACACATATTATTAACATATAAAAAACCATGGAGATAATCATTTGTGGGTATTGAAAAGAGGAAGGGAGAAATCAGGAAATGAAAAAATCAGTAAGGAACAGGATTATGGCATATAAGGCAGAGGAATCAAAGGCAGAGAAGAACAAGAAAAACGACCACCCGAATTTAAGGGTAATAGTATAAAACCAGATTAAGCTGAAAAAAATAGAAATAACGGAGGAAAAGATGATGAATAAGGATATGGAAACAAGAGAACCGATGAACATAGATTTTGAAGGTATGAATGAGAACAACAGCTACTACTTTGATTACGCCAAGGATTTTGATCAGATGTTTACAGTTGAGGGTATGGAAAGATTCGATTCTGATTCAGTAATGATGTTCTAGAAGGTTTTAGAAAAATAACAACTATTTGCTTTTAAGTATGGAGGATACAACTAAATGGGGATGACTATGACTCAAAAGATTATTGCCGCTCACTGCGGCAAAAAATCTGTAAAGCCGGGGGATTTTGTCGAAGCAGATCTTGATGTGGTCTTGGGAAACGACATAACAACACCTGTGGCAATAAATGAATTCAATAAAATGGGTACCACAAAGGTTTTTGACAGGCATAAGGTGGTTTTGGTACCTGACCACTTCACTCCAAATAAGGACATAAGATCTGCAGAACAGAGCAGAAAGGTCCGGGAATTTGCCAAGGAGCAGGAAATCTCGAACTATTTTGAGGTGGGTAAGGTGGGCATTGAACATGCACTTTTACCTGAGCAGGGACTAGTTGTGCCGGGAGATATGATTATCGGGGCAGATTCACATACCTGTACCT
>JASDTM010000023.1:0-5452 GCA_041891535.1 Clostridiaceae bacterium | reverse complement strand
CCCATAAGCTTAAGGAAATCATGAGCATGAGTGACAGAGTTACGATTTTAAGGCGTGGTAAGGTCATTGGAACTGTTGAGACAGCTAAAACTTCAATACCTGAATTGGCAGAGATGATGGTCGGTAGAAAGGTCAAGCTATCCGTTGATAAGGATGAGCATGAACCGGGAGAAGAAATTTTAGAAATCAAGGACTTAAAAGCTTTGGATTCCAGGGAAGCCCTTGCATTAAAGGGAATAGACCTTACAGCCAGAAAAGGAGAAATCCTCGGTATAGCTGGAGTAGACGGAAACGGACAAAAGGAATTGGTTGAGGTTTTAACCGGGCTTTGGCCGGCAGAAAGTGGCTCCATTGAGCTTTCAGGTGTTGAAATCTTAAAGCTTAATCCTGAAGAAATAATAAAAAAGGGTATTTCAAATATACCTGAAGACAGGCACAAAAGAGGATTGATCCTTGATATGCCTTTATATGAAAATGCAATTTTAGGTCAGCATAAAAAGAAAGAATTTAATAATGCGCATTCTTTAAATTATCCGAAAATCAAAGAATATACCAGGGGCTTAATCAATGACTTTGATATAAGGACTCCTAACGAATTGGTTGCAGCAAGGACTCTGTCAGGTGGTAACCAGCAGAAGCTGATAGTAGCAAGAGAAATTTCCAAGGATCCAAATGTTTTAATTGCAACACAGCCAACAAGAGGTCTGGATGTTGGTGCAATTGAATATATCCATAAGAGATTGATTGAAGAAAGGGATAATGACAAGGCAGTTATTCTGGTTTCACTTGAACTGGATGAGGTAATGAGCTTGTCTGACAGAATTGCTGTAATCTACGATGGTAAGATTGTTGATATTGTAAATGCCACTGATGTGGATGAATATGATCTGGGTATTTTAATGGCAGGCGGAAAACTTGAAGGAAAGGGGGATAAGGCTAATGGAGAAAAGTAAAAATTCAATCAGCATAGAAAAGCTTTTGCCATATTTAACCCCTGAATTCTCTTTATTGTTTGCATTGTTTGTTTCAGTAGTAGTTGTTTACTACACCATTCCAAATTTATCCTTCGCTGAAACAACTGGGATTTTCTTTAAATCCTTATATGACGCCAACTTTAATAACCTTACAGCTTTTTCAAACTTCATGATCAACTCAACTCCACTGATTTTAACTGGTCTTGCCCATTCATTGGCATTCAGATCAGGATTATTCAACATAGGTGTTGAAGGTCAGTATACAGTGGCCGCAATAACTGCAGCAGCTTTGGGACTTATTAAAGGACTGCCGTTCTTCATTCATGTTCCGGTAATTATAATCGGAGCAATTGCCGCTGGAGCTTTTTGGGCATTCATCCCGGGCTTTTTCAAGGCTGTCAGAGGAACCAATGAAGTTGTTAATACAATTATGATGAACTACATTGCGATGCATGTCTTCAACTACATAGTAAGAGTTCCATTAAAGCAGCCGAACTCAGTTCAGACTGAAAGAATTCAACCTTCAGCTCAGCTTTTAAGATTCATGGGAGACAGATACAGGTTAAACATAGGTATCTTTATTGCCATTGCTGTAGCTTTCGCTGTTTGGTATTTCTTGAACAAGACAAAGTCAGGCTATGAATTAAGAGCCACGGGCTTTAACATGTATGGGGCTGAATATGGTGGTATCAACAGAAAGAGAAATATTATCCTTGGTATGGTAATCTCCGGAGGCTTGGCTGGATTGGCAGCGGTGACTCAGGTTTTAGGACCGGATTTAGCAGTAAAAGAATTAGCAGGTTTTTCAGGCTATGGTTTCAATGGTATAGCAGTTGCTCTGCTTGCAAAGTCCAACCCGCTGGGAGTTATATTGTCAGCATTGCTGTTCGGAGCACTTTTGAATGCAGGACCATACCTTCAGATGCAGGGTATTTCAAAGGATCTTGTATACATTATGCAGGCATTGGTCATACTGTTTGTGGCTGCAGACTACATCTGGAAAATAATAATAGACAGGAGAAAGAAGAAGGAGGTGGCAAAGGTTGGATAATTATCAATTACCATTTATAGTAACCTTTATCTCGGCCACGCTAAGAATTGCAACTCCTTTGATTTTCACATCCTTAGGTGGAGTTATCACTGAAAAGAGCGGAGTAACCAACATAGGTCTTGAAGGTATCATGGTTATGGGAGCCTTCTTTGCAGTCGTAGGATCTCAGTTTACCGGTAATCCATACATTGGCTTCGCAATTGGATTAATAGCAGGTGCAGTCATTGCATTTATACATGCTGTTTTATCCATAACACTGAAAGCCGATCAGATTATTTCAGGTACTGCAATAAACACTTTGGCAACAGCATTACCATCCTTGATGCTTTGGATGATATTCCAAAGACAGGGACAATCTGATGGAGTTGCACAGATAAGATACAGCCCTGAATTAAGAGACTTTTTAAGAAGTATACCTCCAATAGGTCCATTTATTCTTGAGTTGGATTATATGGTGTTCCTTGCGATATTCCTGGCTATTTTCTTAACCTGGGTATTGAACAAAACCAGATGGGGATTAAGACTCAAAGCGGTTGGAGAACATCCAAAGGCTGCAGATACTCTTGGTATTAATGTTATAAGAACAAGATACATGGCGGTTATCATATCAGGTATTTTGGCAGCTGCCGGTGGTGCATCCTTGTCCATTGTTTCAGGTAACCTGTACCGTGAAGGCATGATTAACGGCCGTGGATTTATAGCTATGGCAGCTATGATATTCGGTAACTGGACACCAATTGGAGCATTCCTTGCAAGTCTTTTATTCGGAGCTGCAGAAGCACTCCAGATTAAGTCGCAGGCACTGGGATTGTCAATTCCTATGGAAATATACTATATACTTCCATACCTTCTGACTATGATTGCAATAACTGCTTTCGGCAAGAAGTCACATGCACCTGAATCTTTGGGTAAACCTTACGAATAGGTGTAATAATAAGTAATAAACTAAATAAAATTTACTGGCACTGTAACAGGTGTCAGTTTTTTATTGGAATTTTAGTATTAAATCAAGGGTTTTGAGTATGGTGAGAAAGTTTTTTGTGGATGCTTTTTCTATTTTTGCCTATATCAATTAAATCCTATGGTATTATAAAAGCATCACTTTATCGGAGGAAATCAATGAGAATCACTTTTGACAGGCAAGCATACAAAAATGAAACTTCAATTTTGACTAATTTTGAAAAGAAATATGATTTTACCTCCGATGCCAGGATTATTGACTTAATTAAGAAATACAGCTATCAATACTTGCGAGACACCAATGCTTTAAAGCACAGGTGGAGGGTTCTGGGTATAAAAGGTAAGGAATATGTAGACCTTGCATACTTGGATGATGGAGATTTAAAAAATATAAATTCTGGTCAATCCTTGATTATCGATTTTTTTGGCAAGGAAGAGAATGTTACAATTTTTGGATTGATAATGCCGGAAGAAGAAGGAATGACAATTGGTAATTTCAACCTGAACAATACCAAGCTGCCAAAAATCACAGAATTTCCATGGAAGAAAGTTCATGACCCAATCCTTATAAACACAAAAGGTAAACAGTCCATGGCAATGCTGAGCCTATCAATTGGGGTTCTGTTTATAGTCTACACTCTATGGCTTTACCATGAGACCAAGGGGGATGTTTTCCTGCCTGGAATTGCACTTGCAGTTATATTTTTTGCCTTGTTTTATTATTTACTTTCAATAGGCAGAAAAATAGAATTCAGGGATTCATTTATTACCTACAGGAACCGACATAATAAATATGAGACATTCAATGCAATGGATATAGATCATTTAGCCTGGGTGGATGGTGGAGAGAATTTAAGTGTTGTGTTCAAATACCACAAGCTTTTAAGAAATGTCATTAATTTTACCACCGATAATTACTTGGATGTTGTAGTTTGGGCCATTAACAATGGAATCCCATTATACTCATTATCCAAGAAGGACAGCTTCCTTAGTGCGGCTTGATAGATAAGAATTAGACAAATGAATTGAGTTTTCTGGAAAATAACATGAAGATATTGATAAAAAGCTTAAGCTGCAACTGGATAGCTTAAGCTTTTTATATTTCATTCAAAAATCCTTGTTAATCTTAATATTAAGTTCACATTTGAATATGAAGATTCTTAATATTGGTGTTTTATAATCAGTTAAAGTAGTTTATAATGAATGTGGGACAATTATTATATAAGTGGGACCTAAAACGACCATGAGAGGGATACATGGACAAAATAATAAGAGTCGGAAATTTAATTATTCCGGAAGCTTATGAACTGCTTCAAAAAAGATATTCAATATTAAAAGCAATCAGTCTGGATGAACCTATTGGCAGACGTGCTCTGGCAGTTAAACTGGATGATACGGAAAGAGGAATCAGAAAAGAGACCGACTTTTTAAAAGACAGAAAACTTATTGATGCATTGGCCGCAGGTATGGTACTGACAAAGGAAGGCAAGAAGCTCCTGGAAGATTTATTCGATCTGATGGAGAAATACCTTGGCTTTGATGAAATGGCTGAAAAGCTAGCTCTGGCACATGGCTTGAGAAAAGTCATAATAGTACCGGGTGATTCTGATTCAGACTCTGAGGTCAGTGATGATTTAGGTAAAATAGCAGCTGAATACTTGTCTGAAATATTGAGCGGCAAACAGATTCTTGCTTTGACCGGTGGCAGCACAATTAAGAAAATGGTGGACAGAATACCGGATTCAATGCTTGGTGAAGGATTGACAATAGTTCCTGCAAGGGGAGCTGTAGGGAAATTTTACGAACTTCAGGCAAACACCCTGGTTGGAAGATTGGCGGAAAAAACCGGATCATCCTATAAGCTTTTGAATATACCTGAAAATTTAAGTGAAGTAACAACAAGAGCAATTTTAAAGGACAGGGATGTAAAAGAAACCCTGAAATTTATTAAAAATGCACAGGTTGTAGTTGCGGGTGTCGGTAATGCAGTTACCACCTTTGAAAGAAGAGGAACTGGTGACGAGCAGGGTAGAAAGCTGATTCAAAGCTATGGAGTTGGAGAATTTTTCGGTTCTTACTTTGATAAGAACAAGAAAGTAATTAAAACAGCTGTAACTGTTGGATTGGATATTGAGGATTTAAAAAAAGTAAAAGAAGTAATAATACTTTCTGCGGGAAGTAAAAAGGGAGAGGCTATAGCAGCTGTGGACTTCAAGGGTCTTAATGCAACTCTCATAACAGATTACGGTGCTGCTAAAAAAATGTTCGAAATGCTGTAAATGCATCGATATATAAAATGAAAATCAAACCATTCAGGAGGATATAAAATGGAAAGAGTTAAAGTTGGAGTAAACGGATTTGGTAGAATCGGAAAGCTGGCATTTACGGCAGCTATGTATAATGATGATGTTCAGGTTGTGGCAATAAATGACCCATTCATGGACCTGCCTTATATGAAGTATATACT
>JASDTM010000022.1:0-5612 GCA_041891535.1 Clostridiaceae bacterium | reverse complement strand
AAAGCTTTATATGACCTTGACCAATGGACACGGAGCAGGCTGTGACTCCGTATTTAAGGGCGAGCTTGCAAGTATGAGATGCAACTACTCCGTTGCAAGACAGCATGCATATGAGGCGATGTACGCTGCAGAAGAATCACAGGATGTAACTGGTTCCTTCGGAACTGCACTTCTATTAGGTAGAATAGCTGTAACAACCTCAGATATGTCTGCTTTAAGTGATGCCATAGAATATCTGGAAACAAAGGCTACTGCTTTTCCTTTTATGATAGGTTCAGAAACAAACCAGGTTTTATTGGAGATAGTAAGAAGCATGCTTTTATCCATGCTTGACAGAGCCGCAGAAGCTCCTGAATGGACTATACACAGAAGAAGCCAGCACAGCAGAATGGCTTTAGCAACAATTCAGTTAAATTACGCCACATCAGTAAGCTTGATGGTTGCCGGAGAATTTGAAAATGCCCTGGGTCATTTAAAAGCCATGACAAAGCAAAAATATCTTCTCTTTAACACTGTGACCCAATATTTTGTATATATCGGACTAAGTCTTTGCCACCTTGCCTTGATGCAACCTATCCAAGCCAAGGATGCACTGTTAAAATCCATATGTATTGCTGAAGAAGACAGAATGATAACAACCTTCCTTCACTTCAGAAAACATCTGACCCCCATACTGCTAATGCCGGAGATCCTGTTAAGCCATGGTCCATTTGTCCAGGCAATTTTAAAACAAAAGCTTACCTTTGCAAGAAGTGACTCAGATATACTCCCTAACTTAAAGCAGGAGGATCTACCAGAATCCCTTACTTCAAGAGAGGAAGAAATAGCTCTTTTAGCTGCCAGGGGACTTCATAATAAGGAGATTGCCGATAAGCTTCAAATCTCCCAATGGACAGTAAAAAACCATCTCCAGTCAATTTACACAAAGCTTGATATAGACCGTAGAAGCCAATTGACAGAGCTATTAAGATAAAAACACAATACTGGAACAAAGTATGAAGCCATAAAAATCCTTTTAAAGACTGAGGATTTTTATGGCTTTTATGTTTTTAAATTTTTTGAAGAAGTGTATTTATTAACCCATATTATTTTGGCTGTTGATAGGTTTCTAAGGGGTTAAATTGTATTTGGGTTGGAATAAAAGATAGTCCATATGGACTATTCTATTCAGGTTAGCACGGTTTTAAACTGAAGGTGAAAATTAAAAGTGTTCTTAAATCCAATTAATGAAAGAGGGGGAACCTAGAAAAGTACTTTATAACTAGATGGTGGTTTTGGTAAGTGAAAATTTAAATCAAAAAATGATTTTAAAGAAAATGGGAAGATACTAGTGAAAAAATAGGGGGATAAAAAAATGAGAAGGAACAAAAGAACGTTCATCAGTTTGATGACATTTGTAGCAATGTTAACATCGATTTTGTCAGCAGCTCATGTCAGTGCAGAGACTTATGCAACCTACACTGAACCTACTGACTATACAGTCGGAACAGGAGACAGTCAAAGGACCTATTTTAATAATGCCGTTGACTTAAGCACTACCTCATTACAGAAAATACAGGAATCTGCAATAAAAGGATCAGTAGCAACAGGAATATACCCTGAAGCAATTTGGCCAAAGCTGGCATCCTATGCAGCTTTTTATCAATTCCATCAGAATACTACAGATAAGAAGTATGGGTATCAGAATGTACTTAACCAGTACTACAACAATGTTTATAAGCACTTTACCAGTGACTCCTTCTTTGAAGGAACTTCAATTCCTTCAGGTGTTACAGGCGGAACATACAATGATACATATGCATACAGAACCTTTTATAAGGATGGAGTATATTCATTGAATCACGCCGATACAATAGCTGATGCATTAGCAAGTACAGAAGGTTGGATTCTGGACAACTACAAAACAATTGGAGTTGAAACTGTAAGTGCCGGAGAGGAAAAGAAGTTTGTTAAACACTTTGATCCTACAGGAACAGTTTTAGACGGACAAACTAACGTGTTCTATGTTGCTTGTGGAAACTGGGTACAAGAGCCTAACAATGTTTTATTTAGTAATGATGGAGCATACCAGGCAGATTTAGTACTTTTCTACAACTTCAGAATGGTACCTTTATTCCCAGGATTAATCAAACCAGATCAGGAACAGGTACAGATGGTTCCAGTTGCAGGCTCAAGGCAGGCGACATTGGGTAGTGTCAAAAATGAGTCCTTGACAGAGCAGAGCTATTCACAGGACCTGGCAGTTTCAGAGGATAATACAGTAACTACATCCTTGAGTAAAACCCAGACCTTCACTTTTGGTCAGTCCTTTACCCTTGGAGTAACAGCAGAAGCCGGTTTCTTAGGAAATGGTGGTGAGATATCAACTGAGCTTGGATTTACAGCAGAGCAATCCTTTGAGCTTGCTACTTCCACTGAGCACAGTGCAACTACCTCAGTTTCTAGAACAACTTCTACTAATATTGTTCTTCCGCCATACACCCAGGCAATCTTAATGCAGGACTTCGGCAAGAAGGAAGCAACAATAACATATAACTATCCAATGGCAATCATGTATGATGTTGCCTTCGTTCATTATGGATACAGCTACGATTATGCAAGCTTAACTCCAAATTCAGCTTTGACCGCATCCTTCAGTGCAAATGGTGCAAAGGGCTTTACTGATGCAAATAATGCAGTATACCAAAGAGTAAATGATCCAACTCTTGAAGAAAACAACTTAAATTGGAACTATACCCCATTAGTAGAATACTTTGCAACAGATATAAATAATAAAACATATCCAAAATTAACTTCAATAAATACAAATGTTAAGACCTATGCTAAATACCTTCAAGCAAGAGTTCCGATGATTAAGGATAAAGCTAAGTCAGTATTCTCAAGCGATGGATTTGAAACAAGTATCAAGGGCATCTATCCATTGATGGATCTTAAGATAATTGAACCTGTAAATACAGATCCATACTCACTGACAACTGGAGATACACTGAATTTGAATGACATAAACATTAAAGGATATAACTCATCCCATATCGACTATTATGGATTTGACCCATTCTATGGAAAATGGATTCTTTGTGATGATACAGGGGCTGAGATTGGAGACACAGGCAATGATGTTGCAAGTGTCGCAGTAGATTCAGTCACTGGCTACAGAAGACTTGTGGCAGGTTCAAAGGATGGAAGTGTATACCTTAAATATCAGATTAGCAGTGATAAATATAGGACAATATCAAGTATTTTAAGTGGTGGAGTATCAGCATATCTTACTCCTTCAGACATAACAAAAACAGCAATGGTCAAAGTAAATGTTAAAGGTGCATCTGATACAACATTCAACGGAACACTTACAGTCTCAGGTTCCTTGGAAATGTTTGATGATGAGACAGTTAACTTAAATACTTTACCAAGTGGAACAATAAAGGCAGAGGTCAGAGATGCTTTAGGAGCATATATCAATGTTCCATTGACTTGGTATGGATTGGACGACAGAGTTGCAAAGGTTGATAAAAACGTTCTGACTCCTGTTGATGCAAACAGCACTGTAACTAAATCATTACAGGTTAGATTCAGCTACAAGGGAATCTATTCAGACCCAGTTACTGTAACTATAAAACCACATCCTGTTTTCTACAGACTCTCATTGAATAACGACAATGGTGTAGTAAATGACTATGTATTCAATGATGGAGAAAACAAACTTGATCTTAACAAAATTCTTATGAATGCAACAGACCAATATGATAAGGCATGGGCTGATTTCGATCCAACAGCCAATACCTGGGCAGTTACTTTAAACGGCTCACCTGTGACGATCGGAACTGGTGACATATTAGAAGCAACTACACCTGGTAACTATATGATATCTGTAACTAACGGTAAGGTAACCTCCAATGTATTATCATGGAAGGTTTTACCTGCAAGAACATTGAGTGACATACATATAGAAGGCGACCTGACTAAATTGATGGTTGGAGATACTGCATCACTTGCTGGACTAACATTTTACGGTATTGATCAGTATAGCAGTGATTATCCTGTAAAGAGTGCAGATGGAACTTGGACTTCAACAAATGCATCTGGAGTAGTTACCGGCGATGTATTAAAAGGTATGGACGGCGGTACTGGTACAGTTTATCTGACAGTGGTAAATACTGCAGGCAATAAAATAACCTCCAACAGATTGGATTTCAAGGTTACAAAACCTGCTCCAATTCCAGACTTTACATCTCTTACTGCTGATAAGGTAACAGTTTTATACACTGGCGGAGTTCAGAACATAACATTAAAGGGTACAAACCTTCCAAACGGAGTAACAATTACAGCCTATGACAGCCAGGGATTACCAGTTATAGGAATGTCAGGAACTACAAAGGGAGATGCAAATACTCAGTCAGCATTAATCTCCTTCCCTGCAAACCTTGGCAAGAATGCAGTTACTTATACACTAAAAGCTTCATACAGTGGAGAATTCACTGGAGCTCCAAGTGTACTTGTAACAGTCAACCCTAAGTCAAAATCCAGCGGAGCTGTGGCTTCAGCATCAGTTACACCTACATCTGCCACATTCAGCAGAAGTAAGTCAACAACTGGTCCTGAATTTGTAATTAACCCTAACGGATACGACCTGGTTGATGTCAAATACGGCAAGCTTTCATTGGTAAAAGGTAAGGATTATATAGTTGATGGAAATAAAGTAACTATTGCACCTACATACTTGAAGTCACTTACCACCAAGTCAATATCATTGTTATTTGATATGTCTGGTGGAACTGATCCAAAAGTAAATATCAGCATCACAAACTAGTATAAATTCCCCACCAACACCCACCGGTGTTATCCTGCAATAGCACCGGTACCAAGGCTGGATATGGATCTAGATGGTCCATATCTTGCTTTGGCAAATAAACAGATGAACCCGGCTCTCTGAGCCGGGTTCATCTGTTTAAACAACTATATAAATTCTAATTCTCTTGTAAAATCGTCTGAGAGAGAAGCTTTTTGTACATAAAAACCATTAATGCCAGAATTAATGTTAGGTAAATTGGTAAAAGACTTACTCCTGTAAATTGTGCTATTACTCCGAAGAGTGGTGGCATAATCAAAGTTCCAGTATACGCACTCGCCATTAATACTCCTATGACAGGCTGAGAGTACTCTGCACCGAAATGTGTTGGCACAGAATGGATGATACTGGGGTATATGGGTGCACAGCCCAGTCCAATAAGAATCAACCCCAGATAGGAAATATTAGCATCCCAAGGTAGGAACATTGCAGTAAGTCCTATAGCAATAACTGAAAAGCCCATTTTAATCATCTGTGAATCATTGAATTTTATAGTCAAGAATCCACTAAAAGCCCTACCAATGGTTATACCTAAAAAGAACATTGCTGCAAGTCCGGCTGCAACTTCAGGTGCAATGCCTTTACTTGTAGTAAGATAGCTGCTGGCCCATAATCCTGTTGTTTGTTCTACTGCACAATAACAAAAGAAGCATAGCATTATTGCCTTGGAACCGGGGAGCTTTAATATCTCAGGCAAGGAAAGAGCTTTTGAGAGTCTGTGAAGAAATTTCTGTAAATAAAGATTTCTATGATAATTTTTAAGGTC
>JASDTM010000021.1:5553-34554 GCA_041891535.1 Clostridiaceae bacterium | reverse complement strand
CCCCTGTACAGGTAAATATCAAAGAAACAATGTCCTCATTTTTAAAATTATTATATTCAAGTATGGTGTCCCAAAGCTCTAAGACAGCTTCTTTAATATCACTTTCAGTATTTGCAGCAATTGTGGTTGCCCCTCTTAAACCTTTCACTAAATATTACCTCCTGCTAAATAACCTGTGGAGAAGGCTATTTGTAAATTAAAACCGCCGGTCAGAGCATCAACATCTATCATTTCACCTGCCACCGACAGATTAGTAAATTTTTTAAGCTTCATTGTTGATGGATCAATTTCTGTTGTAGCTACACCACCCCTGGATATTATGGCCTCGGACATTGATCTTGCACCTTTAATGGTAAATTCAAGGTTTTTAATAGTTTCAACAAGCCTTCTTCTTTCTTCCTTGGTGATTTCATTGACTTTCTTTGTTTCTACTATCCCAGCTCTTTTTAAGATAAAGGGAATAAGTCTTTGAATCAATAAGTCATTCAATCCGTTTCTGATATCCTTATTTTTGTATTTATCAAAGTCCCTGAGTATCCTTAAGTCCAGTTGCTTCTCATCAAGACCTGGTTTTAAATCGATATATCCGTTCATTTTCCTGTCTGTCTCCCTGTGAGCACTTGCAGACAATACAATTGGCCCTGAGATGCCATCATGGGTAAATAGCATTTCTCCCAGCTCGGAATAAAGTTTCTTCTTACCTGAATTCAATGAAAAAGTCACATTCTTTAAAGATATCCCAGTAAGTTCTTTGATATCTTCATCCAGGACTGTCAAAGGTACAAGAGAAGGGATAAAAGTATTGGTCTTAATACCAATCCTGTTTAAATATTCAAGCATTTTGCCATCTGATCCAGTCAATGGATAGCTCGCTCCACCTGTGGTTAAAATAAAATGATCTGCTGTAAATTGACCTTTGCTCGTATTTAAAGCAACTACTTTATTTTCCTGGGTTTTAATACCAGTTACCACTGTTTCATAGATAACTTCAACATTTTTTCTTGCAAGCTCACTCACAAGAGCTTTTATAATATCATTGCTCTTATCACTTTCAGGAAATACCCTGTTCCCTCTTTCAGTCTTCAGCTTTACTCCCTTTGATTTAAAGAACTCCTGTAAGTCAGAGTTTGTAAAAGTATATAGTGCTGAATATAGAAATTCAGGATTTCTTGGAATATTATTAAAATAATCAGAAATATCACAGGCATTGGTAACATTACATCTGCCTTTCCCAGTTATGAATATTTTTCTTCCGGGTATTTTATTCTTTTCCAGAATAATGACTTCATTATTCTCAGCAGCTTTAATTGCCGCCATCATCCCGGCTGCACCTGCTCCAACTACAATTACCTTCATACAAATCTCCAAACAGTTTACTTTTCGTTACGCTTAATATTAACATGAATCAACACTTTCTTGGTAAAATCCATAAAAATCTGTTGAGCTTAAACCTATTGATTACAATAAATAAAGGATGGCCTAAGCCATCCAATATTATTACTATTAAACAGTTATATTTAATTCTAGTAGTCGCCCTGAGCCATCATAGCCTTTGCAACCTTGTCAAATCCTGCAAGGTTAGCTCCAGCAACAAGGTCATATCCGAAACCATAGGTTTCTGCTGCATCCATAGCGTTCTTATGGATGTTGAACATGATCTGCTTAAGCTTTGAGTCAACTTCTTCTTCTGTCCAAGCAAGTCTCATTGAGTTCTGAGCCATTTCTAGAGCTGATGTAGCAACTCCACCTGCATTTGCAGCCTTTGAAGGTCCTACAAGAACTCCCTGCTCCTGAAGATACTTAACAGCTTCGTTTGTACAAGGCATGTTAGCGCCTTCACATACATACTTAATTCCGTTTTCAACTATCTTCTTAGCATGCTCTATATGGATATCATTCTGCATTGCACAAGGGATGATTATATCAACCTTTAAGCCCCATGGTTTTTCCTTTTCGAAGAATTCACAACCAAACTTGTCAGCATAATCCTTGACTTTGTTTCTGCCTGAATTTCTCATTTCTACCATGTAGTTCCATTTTTCTGGTGTGTTTATTCCGTCCTTGTCATAGATAAATCCGTCTGGACCTGAAAGTGTAACAACCTTACCACCAAGGTGAGTAACCTTCTGGCAAACACCCCATGAAACGTTACCGAAGCCTGAAACAGCAACAGTCTTTCCTTCGAAAGAATCCCCTTCATGCTTTAATATTTCGTTACAGAAGTATGAAATACCGAATCCAGTAGCTTCTGGTCTGATCAATGATCCACCGTAGGACATTCCCTTACCAGTGAATACACCATTCTCAAACTTTCCTCTGATTCTTCTGTAATAGCCGTACATGTAACCAATTTCTCTTGCTGCAACACCCATATCTCCAGCTGGTACGTCTGTATCAGGACCGATATGTCTGTATAGCTCTACCATGAAGCTTTCGCAGAATCTTCTGATTTCTGCATCTGACTTACCTGTAGGATCGAAGTCAGCACCACCCTTACCACCACCTATTGGTAGACCTGTAAGTGAGTTTTTAAGTGTCTGCTCGAAGCCAAGGAATTTGATTATTCCTAAGTATACGTTTGGCTGGAATCTGATTCCACCCTTGTATGGTCCTATTGCTCCATTGAACTGAACTCTGTAACCTCTGTTTACATGTAGGTTGCCTGCATCATCTCTCCACGGAACCTTGAACATAATCTGTCTTTCAGGTTCAACAAATCTAGCTAGAAGATTGCTTTCGATATACTGTGGATTTTTGTCAAGTATTGGTGATAATGAATGTAGAACTTCCTCTACTGCCTGAATAAATTCAGGTTCATTTGCATCTCTTTTTCTGACTATCTCAAGAACACTCTCGATGTATTCTTTAGAAGTCATTGTTACTTTTGCCATTACAAATTTCCTCCTGTTAATCCGCTCATTTGTATTGAGTACACCACTTATTTTACTATTTATTAAACAATTTTTGTCAAGATTGTAAAAGTTTAGTAGCTTTGAAATAAAAGTCGTCGGTGAATCGTTTTCTGTTAATATGTCAATTGTTTTATTTTAAAAAGTGCAGAATATCCACAGTATATTTGAAATTAATAAATTTGCACTCTTAAATCTGTATTTTATTTCTTTGAAATCTATATAATATTATGAACTGTCTAATTGATATTTTTTGCCAATCCGCATATTTTGCAGGTTTATCAATTTAATAACTGTTTCAAATGGCTCTTAAACCTGTTATAGCCTAAATACCATAGTCTTTTGATACGAATATCCTGTTTTCTTCCCATATTTCTTCAAGACTCTTGAATGCTTCTGCAACCTTATCTCGCCTTTTCAACCCAACTGATACAATAATGGCATTTATAACTGACATTGGTGCAATCAAGCTGTCAACAAAGGAAGCCATATTACTTTGGGCAATTAATGTCACCTCTGACAATTCTGCTAAGGGTGAAAAATTACTGTCTGTTAAAGACATGATTTTGGCTTTTCTTCTTTTGGCAAACTTTAATACCTCAACTGTTTTGATTGAGTATCTTGGGAACCCTATTCCAATTACTACATCATTCTCATTAAGATTCAGCATCTGCTCGTAGATATCACTCATGCCATGGTTTAAGACCTGGACGTTATTAAGGATAAGATTAAGATAGAATCCAAGGAATTCAGACAAGGATGATGAGCTTCTTAAACCGATAATATATACCTTGCCTGCACTGAAGAGCCCGTCTACAAATGCGTCAAAGGTCTTTTGGTCAATATTGTCCAAAGTAACCCTGATATTCTCAATATCGGCTTTAAGTACACCTTTAAGAGTGTTTTCATCTTCAACAAGATCATTAGTCAATTCCAATCTCTGGACAACTGTGAGTTTTGTTTTTACAAGCTCCTGTAAGGATCTGGAAAGCTCAGGATATCCTTCAAAACCAAGAACAATTGCAAATCTCACAACAGTAGATTCTGAAACATTAACTGCTGTGCCCAATTTAGCAGCTGTCATAAAGGCAGCCTTGTCATAGTGGTTTAATATGTAGCTTGCTATTAGTTTTTGTCCTTTTGATAATTTTTTATATTTTGATTGGATAAGTTCCATTAAATCAAGATTTTTTTCTTCCATGGCTTCTACCTCTTCTCTATGACTATTAGTGACGGCGGTTCGTTGCCCCTGTTAATGAATTGATGATGCATGACACCAAACATCAAAGGGAGATTCCTTACATACTCCAATACTTTACCAGCTTCCAATCCATTGTCATGGCTGTAATAAAGTGTAATTACCACAAATCCACCAGAGTTCATCATTTTTAAAACTGCATCCAGTGATTTAATTGTAGTTTCTGCTTTAGTTGTTATAGTCTTCTCTCCACCTGGAAGATATCCCAGATTATAAACAACCAGATCCGGCTTGACATCCAAAACTCCTGCTTCTCCATGATCCATGTTGTATACCCGCACATTCTCAGGCGGGATATATTTATCCACGGCTTCTTTTTGGATTTCCAAGGCTACTACATTTTTGAATATTCCTGATAAAAAATCTGTATCATGGCCATTTCCAAGGGTCATATCCATTGCTGTATCTCCACCTTCAGGAAATAAACCAATAACAATAAACCTTAACAGCTCATTTACTCCTGATACATACTTCATGGAATCAATGACAGCTGTTCCCCTCTGTCATCCTCACCATCATGGTATTCATCCAATGCATCACCTTCTTCAGTGAAATCAGCCCCCGTATGCTTAATAAGTTCTTGAAAGCTCTCATCTCTTGAGAATATCTTAATATCCTCAAACCCGAACTGTCTTAAAAACTCATCTGTAGTTGCATAAAGTCTTGGTCTTCCCGGAACCTCTTTTCTGCCAACAGATGCAATGAAACCTCTTTCTAAAAGCTTTGACAGAACATAATCTGAACTGACACCTCTGATTTCATCTATCTCAACTCTTGTTACCGGCTGCTTATATGCAATAATGGCGAGACATTCCAAAGCACCTTTTGACAAGGTTTGTCTTTCATTGACAGTTGCAAGCTTTTTTACATAATCAGAGTAATCCTTCTTTGATGCAAGCTGTACCCTTTCATCAAGTCTTAATAAAGAAATACCCCTGTCTGTGGTTTTATATTCCATTTCTAAATCAATAAGAAATTTCTCAACTGCATCCGGAACCAAATCCAGCATCTCTGCTAATTGAACTATTGATACCGGTTCACCTGCAGCGAACAAAATTGCTTCAATGGCTCCTTTTATTGAAATCTTACCTGATTCACTATTTTCTGTTTTCAATTAAAAGATTTCCTCCCTTTTCTTCCTGGTAAATTGAAACTGTATGGTTTCTTACCAGTTCCAGTATTGCAAGAAAATACACTATGGCTTCAGCCCTTCCTGAAGAAGCATTGATTAACTTTCCAAAACTGACAGTATTTTCATTCTTTAAAAGCTCTTCAAGTTCGACTATTTTATCTTCAACTTTGAATCTGTCTATGGGTATTTTTTTATCAATTACAGTAGTAGTATTAATCTTTTCCCTTTGCCTGTCCAAAAGCTCCATGTATAGCATGAAGAATTTTTCCGGGGTGAAGTTTTTAGGCAGAACTACTTCTATATTGACCTCTTCTTCTATGGTCATGGGAAGCCTTGTGACAAGAATATCTTCTTCTTTATAAAGCCCCATGAAAATATGGGCTTTATCCTTGAAGAATTCATACTCCTTCAACTTCTTTAAAAGTATTTCTTTTGAAGGTATTTCATCACCCTCATCCTTTTTTCTTGGAAGAAGCTCCCTGCTTTTGATTTCAATCAAGGTTGCAGCGACAAGGAAAAACTCTGAAGCAATCTCAAGATTTATTTCTTCCATTTTTCTTAAGACATTCATGTATTGCTCAGTAATTTCATTGATACTGATTTCCATGATGTCCATTTTGTTCATTTTTATAAGTTTTAATAGAAGATCAAAAGGACCTTCAAAATTATCAATATTAATATTTATACTTTCCATTTTTAATCCCTACCTGGTTAAAATTATAGCATATATGCTAACCCTCACACATGCTATACTTATAACTTGAAGACTGAAGAAAATATTGTTTCCGACAATAACAAAAGGAATTTGAGATGGTACCAGATAATTACTTAAAAACAAAAGATACAGAAAGCTTCCATCAAAAACTTGCAAGATTGGCTGTTTTTGCAATGGACATGGAAGTATCGACAACTCCAAAGCCTGGCTTAGTTGACCTAGAAAATAATGGAAGTCATTCAGATATGGACCACAGCATGTTTTTAAAAAGCTCAGCTTCCTTAAAAAGTTATTTTTTTGAAATTGCAAAAATATCCTCAAGGATTCCTAATCCAATAGTTCTACCACATTTAAGAAATTCCGGTATTGAAGCAGAAAAAAGAATGCTTGCTGCCGCAAATGGAGTAAATACCCATAAGGGATTGATATTTTCCATGGGTCTATTAGTCGGCATCGTTTCAAACTATTGCTCAAAAAAAGATATAAAAATAACAGAAGAAGACTTTCCGCAAATTAGAAAGCAAATAACTCTCAACACTGAAGGTTTGGTAAATGAAATCAATATTCATACAGATACACACGGTCATTCAGCATATAAAAAACATGGTGTCGAAGGCATACGCAAAGAAGCCAGCCTTGGTTACCCCGCTGTGTTTTTAACAGGTTACCCATCCATCAAAAAGTATCTTAAATACTATTCCTTAAATACAACTCTGGTTCTCACATTATTGGAGCTTATCCAAGTAACTGAAGATACAAATATAATTTACAGAGGTGGACTGGACTCTCTTTTTAAAGTAAGAGCAATGGCCAAAGAAATCCTGTCCCAAACACATACACATAGACAAATGGACCAGGTAACACCAAATGTCCAATTTGAATCAGATTTGATACAAGCAGTCAGAAAAATGGACAAAGAATTAATCTCATTAAACTTAAGTCCCGGCGGCTCTGCAGACAATTTAGCCTTGTCTATTTTCCTGGCCTTGATTACAGGATTAATTACCTGATATTCATTAACTTCATCAGATAAAGGCTAAAAATATCTTCCCTATTAGCTAAAGATTTATACCCCAATGACCTTCTAGTAGATGGATCAAAAATTGGATATTACAAAGGTGCAGTTTATTGCTCTTTAGCTAAAACTGCACCTTTGTTTTCATATCAGATTCTAAAAGATTTATATCTTATCTCTCTATGTTCTTAAGGAATTATTCTCCTTGAACACTAACGGACAACAGCAAGTATGTGTTTTTCACCTGAAACTTTTTCTGAGGAAATTTTAAAAGCATTCTTTGCTAATTCTACTGATTCAGAAACATCGGACTTATTGTGTTTTAATACACAAAGAACATCGCCCTTTTTAACACTGTCGCCTACAAACTTTTCAATCCTTATTCCAGCTGAATAGTCCAGCTTGTCTTCTTTTGTCTGCCTTCCGGCACCAAGATACATGGCTGCATAACCTATATCTGAAGCAACAATTGAAGAAACAAAGCCATCTGCCTCTGCAACTATTTCTGTCTTGTTTACAGGATGTGGAAGAAGACTGTAATCTTCTGTGATATCAGGGTTTCCACCCTGATTTTTTATGAATGTTTTAAATACTTTAAGAGCTTCTCCTGAATCAATCTTATCCTGGATCAATAACCTTGCCTCTTCTGGAGATTCGGCTTTTTTACCCAGGTATACCATGTAGGATGATATTTCCATTGCTACTTCGTATAATCCCTGAATCTTGTTTCCTTTGAGAATCTCTATTGCTTCAATAACTTCATTGGCATTTCCGATTTCATGACCCAATGGTTCGTTCATGTCAGTTAATACTGCAATGGTGTCTCTTCCAAGATTCTTTCCTATTTGGACCATGGTTTCAGCCAATTTCTTAGAATCTTCCAATGTTTTCATAAAAGCCCCGTCCCCTGTCTTAACATCAAGGACAATGGCATCTGAACCACTGGCAATCTTCTTACTCATTATGGATGATGCTATAAGAGGAATGGAGTCAACGGTTTCTGTGACATCTCTTAAAGCATAGAACTTCTTATCTGCAGGAGTTAGGTTTCCCGTTTGTCCTGCTAAAGCAATTCCGGAATTTAACACTAATTCCTTGAATCTTTCCAAGGATAAATCAGTTGAAAAACCAGGAATAGCCTCCAATTTATCTATTGTTCCTCCAGTATGGCCAAGTCCTTTTCCTGATAACTTCGCAACAGGAATACCCAGTGAAGCAACAATCGGAAGAACAATTAAGCTGATTTTATCTCCAACTCCACCAGTGGAGTGCTTATCTACCTTAATTCCCGGGATATCAGATAAATCAATTTGATCTCCGGATTCCACAAAAGCCTTGGTTAAGTCAGAAATCTCTCTTGGATTCATCCCTTTAAAATATATAGCCATTAGCAGTGGTGATATCTGATAATCTGGTATCTTTCCAAAAGTATAGCCATCAGTAAAGAATTTAATTTCTTCAAAGCTCAGCTCGCCACCATGTTTCTTTTTTCTGATAATATCTGTTATTTTCATTATTACCTCGTAAGCTTCAAAAAGCTTTCTCCGTTAAGTTCATTCTCTATTCCAAGATAGTCTAATATAGTTTTGCCGATATCTGAGAAGGTGGATCTGATTCCAATGTTGTTTGGTTTTATGCTGTCTCCATATACGAGTATCGGAATATATTCCCTTGAGTGGTCTGTTGAAGGTGTTGTAGGATCACATCCATGGTCAGCTGTTATGATCAGAATGTCATCCTTCTTCATAACATCAGTAATCTCATGGAGTCTTTTATCCACTGCTTCCAATGCCATTCCATAGCCTTTCGGATCATTTCTGTGACCGTACAACATGTCAAAATCAACAAGGTTTATAAACAACAAACCATCCTGATCTTTTTTAATTGCTTCTACAGTCTTATCCACACCGTCCATATTGTCAGTTATTCTTACAGACTCAGTTATACCTTTTCCGTTATATATATCTTTTATCTTACCTACACCTGAAACAGTCATTCCCGCTTCGTTTACATACTCTAAAATAGTCTTGCAGAAAGGATCCAAAGAGTAGTCATGTCTGTTGGATGTTCTTTTAAAGGATTTAGCGTCTGCACCAACGAAAGGTCTTGCGATAACCCTACCTACAGTCCAATCTCCTGACAGCATTTCCCTTGCGATTTCACACATTTTATACAGTTCATCCAAAGGAATTATCTCTTCATGAGCTGCTATCTGAAATACTGAATCAGCTGAGGTATAGATTATTGGATAACCGGTTTTCATATGTTCTTCACCAAGCTCTGCAATTATCTCAGTACCAGATGCCACCTTATTTCCGATAATCTTTCTGCCGATTCTTTTTTCAAACTCATTAATAATCTCATCCGGAAAACCATTGGGATATGTATTTAAAGGGTTTTGTAACAAACATCCTCCAATTTCCCAGTGTCCTGTTACAGTATCCTTGCCCACAGAAGCCTCTGCAGCTTTACCCCAGGCACCTTTTGGATTGCTGACCGGAGCCACTCCCTTGATTGGATGTATATTGCCCAAGCCCAAGGAACCTAAATTAGGCATCTTAAGTCCACCCAACACCTCAGCAGTATTTGCTATTGTATTGGATCCCTCATCTCCATATGCCTTTGCATCAGGAAGTTCACCAATTCCTGCGCTATCTAAAATCAATAATATTGCTCTTTTCATCATTTTCTCCTGTATCTTTTCTTTATCTCTACAATGGATGTAACTTCATCCCTACCCTTACTTTATCAATATAAATGAGGATTTGAACAAACTCCATAATAGTTAATCAAATAAATCATTAAAATTAACTTTTATTTAATAAATTAACTATTGTTGTTATGCTCTTGGATGCGCTTTATTATATGCTTCCATGAGTCTGTTCTTTTTCTTCATCTCTTCATATCTCATCGTTGCACTGATGTCAGTATGTCCCAACATTTCAGATACATCCTTCATGTCTGCTCCATTTTCCAAAAGATGTACTGCAAAGGAGTGTCTTAAAGTATTTAAGTTGACGTCTTTGGTAATCCCTGCACTGTCTTTATAATTTTTAAGAAGCTTCCAAACACCCTGTCTTGTTATTGATTCACCTTGATTTGAGGTAAAGAGTATATCAGTACCTTCTGAGGCCATGCTTCCTCTGATCTTTAAGTATGCTGATATAGCTTGTACAGCAGGATGACCTATGGGTATAAGTCTTTCTTTATTCTTGCTGCCAGTACAAATTATATAGCTTTTTTCAAGATTGACATCCATGACTTTCAAGGAAATAAGCTCAGATACCTTTAATCCTGTGGCATAAAGTAATTCAAGAATAGCCCTGTCCCTTAATCCCTTGTTGGATTTTCTGTCAGGTGCTTCAAGAATCAATTTAAGCTCATCAACTGTCAGAATCTCAGGTAAGTCTCTGTCCAAATGAGGTAATTCATAGTAAAGAATAGGAGCTTCCAAAACAAAGCCTTGTCTTCTTAAAAACTTATAAAAGTTTCTCAATGTAACTAAATTTCTGATAATAGAAGATTTTGAAATACCTGAATCCATGAGATGTTCGGTATAGCTTACAATCTGAAGCTCTTCAAAGTCTGATATGTCTATTTTTTCCTGTTTTAAAAATTCTTCATACTTAAAAAGATCTCTTTTATAAGCATCTATTGTGTTCTTTGATTTACCCTGGGTTGCCAGGGATTGTAAATAAACAGCAATTCTTTCATCCATCATTTCAATAGCTCAAGACAAACTGCGGCCAAGGATTTCGCATCCCTCAGCTGATCATTTTTAATCAGTTGTCTTACCTCCTCTTTATCATATTCAGTTAAATTTAAAAATTCATCTTCATCTATTTCTACAGGTGAGTACGTTAAATCAGTAGCTTTGTAAATATATATTGTTTCATCACTGTATCCCGGAGAAGTTTTTGCCTGACCTAAATAAGTTATATTCTTTGCAAGATATCCAGTTTCTTCTTGAAATTCCCTTCTGGCACAAATTTCAGGGTCTTCATTTGCTTCAAGCTTTCCTGCGGGTAGTTCCAGCACCATTTCATCAAATGGCTTTCTATACTGACTTACAAAGGGAATTTTCCCTTCCTTGGTATATCCAATGATTACGACTCCGCCTGCATGCCTGATAATTTCTCTTTTTGTCTTGGTACCATCTATAAGCTCCACATCATGGACTTCCAATTCTAAGATTTTCCCTTTGAAAATTACATCCTTATTTAAAGTTTTCTCCATTAGAGCCTCCCTGCAATACCTTTATATTTTCGGTTTATATAACCATTATTATGTATACTTAATTTTAGATACAATTTTCTTGTTTTTCGCCTTATTTTTATAGTAACAAAATATAATATTATGTCAATTTATTTTTATAAGAAAGTCCGGCAATATCTGCATATTGCCGGACTTTCTTATAAAAACATATAAGTTTAAAATTTTTAGTATCATCTGAAATTTCCTGAGATTATGGATATAAACTCTGCATTTGTTGGTTTTGTATTCTCGAAGTTTTTGTTTTTGTTTATATAATTCAAGAATCCGGTGTTATATCTTTTGTCCCATGCATAGTTTATGGCACATCTGATCAATTTTTCCACATTATAGGATTTATCCATTTTCAGCTTTGCTATTTCAGGATATAGAAGTTTTGTTATCCCCTGAGAGTAATGTGGATGTGCAGCATTTAGCTCCAAGGCTGAAACAAGATAATCAAAACCCTTATGTGAAGGTTTGAACCCCATTTCTATCAACAGCAACTCAATCTTATCTGAATCATTCTTTATCAGAGATGAATTGAATCTTTTATGGATCATGCTGATCCTTTCTTTTTCCTTAACCAAATGCCTGACTCTGTCCCATAGTATATAGTGATTATCTTTATTCAAAGCATACTTTGCTCCATTTGCAATACTTTTAATAATCAAATCCCTGTATAGTATGTCTGAGAATACAACTATTGAAGTATTTGGAGCTACCTTCCTGCAATTCTTTATCACTTCAAACCCATCCAATTGAAACAGGATTAAATCAGTTACCAGAATATCATAATAGGTCTTCGATAAAAGTTCTATTGCTTCCAATCCACTGTCAGTGTAGGTTATATCAGAAAATTCATTATCTAAAAAATTCACTGTCTTGTCTCTGGTTGCATCATCCGCATCACATACAAGAATTTTATATCTTATGTGGTCCGTTGTACTGTTCATCTTTAAGTCGCTTTATTCCTTATACTTTTTTACTGTTTCTATCATTTCAACAGCGTTTTTAATGTTTGCTTCGGTTACCTTAGCACCGCTAATCATACCTGCTATTTCTTCAGTCTTTAATTTTTCATCTGCCAGTCTTATTTCAGAGAATGTTCTTCCATTTAACTCTTTTTTAGAAGCTATATAGTGATTATCAGACCATGAAGCTATTTGAGGTAAATGAGTAACACAAAGCACCTGGGTATCTTTTGAGATGCTGTACATCTTCTGTCCGACAGCTTCAGCCACTCTTCCAGAAATTCCAATGTCTATCTCATCAAATATAACAGTTGGAGTCTGATCCTTGTCTATAAATGCAGCCTTCATGGCCAGCATTATTCTTGATAATTCTCCACCTGAAACAATTTTCTCCAGAGGCTTTTTAGGTTCACCAGTATTTGTAGAAATCATGAACCTGACTGAATCCATGCCATTTTCCATGATTCTGTCTTCCCTTAATACATATGGTTCAAAATCAGCTTTACCAAGTCCTACAAATTTGAGTTCGGCATTAATTTTTTTACTTAAAGCTGTTGCCGACTTCTTCCTCATTATATTCAAGGCATCAGCCAGGGTTAAAAGCTCTCCCTTAATTTTATTGATCTCAGCTTGGATTTTCTTGATCAGTTCTTCTGCATGCTCCAGTTCCCAAAGCTCTGTTTCCATGTCCTTTAATTTCTCTAGAATTTCCGAGACTGAACGGCCGTACTTTTTCTTTAGCTCACCGTAAGAATAAAGTCTTTCGTTTATTTCATCCAGTTCACTCTGATCAAAATAAACTTCCTCCATAAGATCCTGTGCATCTCTTCTGACTTGGTCAAGATTGAAATAGGCTTCTTCCATAATGGAAGATAAGGGTTCTGCTTTTTTTATTACTGAACTTATATTCTTAAGCTGTTTGACTGCATGGGAAATCATCCCTAGTTTTTCATCTTCCAATGCAGTAACAGTTTCTGATAAGGCGTCAGATATTTTTTGACTGTTTGACAATATCTTCTCCCTGTCTGTCAGCTCATTCTCCTCTGTTTCAGAGATCTTCATATCAGTAATTTCTTTAATCTGATATGCAAGATAATCTATTATCTTATCTCTCTCATTGTTTCTTGTCATGGAATTTAATTTGGATTCTTTTTCCTTGAGATCACCATAGAGCTTAGTGTACTCCAAGTATTCCTTTGAATCATAAATATTGCCATATCTGTCCAAATACTCTGCATGATTGTCGCTGTTCAGTAAATTCTGGTTATTATGCTGGCCATGGATATCTAGAAGATATGGGTAAATATCCTTAACCTTCCCTACCTGAACCTGGACTCCATTTATCATTGCAATGGACTTACCACTTATACTGTTCTCCCTTTGAATTGTCAAAGTTGAATTCTTCCCAACTGGAATATCATTCTCAGCTAAAATCGGGACAACATTTTCAGGACATTCGAATGTAGCTTCCACTGAAGCTGACTCTTCTCCTGTCCTAATAAATTCCTTATTAAATTTTGTGCCCAGAACATAACTAATAGCATCAATCAAAATTGATTTTCCAGCCCCAGTTTCACCTGTTATGACAGAAAATCCTTCTTTGAAAGTTAATTCAAGGTTTCCAATCAGTGCAAAGTTTTTTATCCTCAACTTTAAAAGCATTTAATATACTCCCGGCTGATTAATAAGCTGTCTAAAATACTTGGTTTTTATTCCTGGTTTCTTACCATGGCATCCATCCTTCTTACAAAGGCTTCTGCTTTTTTGATGTTTCTGAATAATACAAAAATAGTATTATCGCCTGCGATTGTACCTGCGATTTCATCCAATCCAAGCTGATCAATTGCTTCTGCAGCTGCTCCTGCTGATGCAGTCAGTGTTTTGACAACTACTATGTGCTCTATATACTCACAATGAGTAATAGTGTTCTGTAGTATGGTCATGATCTGGTTATCAATAACTTTTGGCTCATTTACGGATAAAACATATTTGTACTTACCATTTTTCCCCAATACCTTTGATAAGTGCAGATTTTTAATATCCCTTGAAATTGTAGCCTGGGTTATTTTAAACCCTTCCTTTCGGAGTTCCTCCGCAAGTTCTTCCTGAGTTTCAAAGTACTTGGTCGAAATAATGTCCAAGATCTTGTTCAATCTTTTAGCTTTCAACATAATCCTCCTAAGTATCCTGTGCTTTGTATACTATTTTTTTTCTTAATACATCAAAATAATCATAACCATTTAGTCTTATAATTCTTGTCTTAAACCCTGAGTCTGTTATCTCAACAGATTTATCAGTACTGATATTAAAATTTTGCTGCCCGTCTATGGACAACTGGAACGAGGATAAATCCCCTTCTACCCTTACTTCGATTTTAGCCTGGCCTTCTATGATGAGATTCCTGACACCAAGGCTATGAGGGCTTATGGCTGTCATTGAAATGGCATTCAATGTAGGATAAAGTATTGGTCCTCCTGCTGACAGGTTATACGCAGTGGAACCTGTAGGAGTTGCAAAAATTACTCCGTCTCCTCTGAAGGAAGTAGCAAAATTTCCATCTATGAAAATTTCATACTTCATCATCCTACCATTCGTTCCCTTCGTAACAACCACATCGTTCAGAGCAATGAATGTTTCGATCGTATTGGAGGTAGAAAATTTAGTTTTGAGCATATTTCTCTCTTCAATGACATAATCACCGCTTTTTAATAAGCTCAAAGCCTTGTCAACTTCATTAACTTCAATGGATGTCAAAAAACCTAATGTTCCAATGTTAATCCCAAGAATTGGAACATTTCTGCCGGACAATTTACGTGCAGCAGCTAATAAGGTACCATCGCCTCCTAAAACAAGAAGTAAATCCAATTTATCCAAATCCACATTATTTACGTCATTATCAATGATGATAATAATTTCTGAATCCGGATAAAAGTCCTTCACCTTACTTTGGATTTCACTGCATATGCTTCCATCCTTATCTTTTTCCTTGTTTACGCCTATACCAATTACTTTCATTCTAAGACTCCTCAAATGCAGCATTCACAGTAGTATAAATCTCTTCCTCAGAAATATTATTGTCTGTTTTTGAATTGATATACATCAAATATTCTATATTCCCATCTCCTCCACGGATTGGAGAAGGAATTATATTTAAAATTCCAAATCCGGATGCAGTAAAATGCTCAACTATACTTGCAAGGATGGTTTTATGCAATGTAATTTCAGTAACCACACCTTTCTTATTCAAACCTTGCCGTCCTGCCTCAAACTGTGGCTTTATTAAAATTACCCCTTGAGTTTCAGTATTAAATACAGCTTTAAATGAATCAGTTAAGAGTTTAATTGAAATGAAAGAAACGTCGCATACCACTAAATCAAAGATTTTGTCCTTAAAACTCATCTTGACCAGTGAACTATCCCTGAAGTTAAACCCTTCAATGCTCCTGACCCTGGGATCATTCTTTATTTTATTTGCCAATTGGTCATTTCCAACATCAACGGCTGTAACATCTGAAGCACCCTTTTCCAGAAGTACTTCTGTGAATCCACCTGTTGAAGCACCAATATCCAAACAGGATTTACCTGAAATATCAATATTGAAACCGGAAACAGCTTTTAATAGCTTTAGGGCTCCCCTTGAAACATATGGAAATACCGTTCCTTGGAATACCACAGTATCTCCTGGAATGACTTTGTAACTTGGTTTTAGGGAGACTTCTCCGTTAATTTCCACATTTCCAGTTTTAATTTCAACCTTTGCCTTATCCCTTGAAGTAACATAGCCTTCGTTTACAAGATACTGATCCAGTCTTACTCGGTTTTCTGTATCCTTATCCATTCTGGAGTTCACTTTTGATTCTCTCGGCTATTTTTCTTGGAGACAAGCCCTGGTCATCATAAATCAGATTAACACTTCCCTGCTCTATGAAAGTATCGTTATATCCGATGTTTACAACCTTACCCTTATAATTGCCCTCAGTGAGCTTTTGAAGAATACCATCACCAAGTCCGCCGGATATTTCATTGTCTTCAACTGTGGCAATGAAAGAATACTGGCTTAAATAGTCCTTGAGCATCGCAACATCAAGTGGTTTGATAAACACTGCGTTGACCACACCCATATCTATACCCTGTTCAGCTAAAATTTGTGAGGCCTTCAATGAAAATCCTACAGTCTTGCCGGTTCCGATTATTACACCGTCTTTGCCTTCTTTCATCATTTCCCAATTACCTGGTTCAAAATGAGTCAGTGCTTTTAATTCAATTTCCTTATCATCTCCACCCCTCGGGTATCTTATAGCCAAGGGTCCGTTAAATGATTCAGACCATAATAATATGTTCTTCAATTCCTCCAGGCACTTAGGTGCAACAATTGTCATGTTAGGAATCATAGACAGATATGAAATATCAAAAACGCCCTGATGGGTTTCTCCGTCATCACCAACAATCCCTGCCCTGTCTATACAGAATTTTACATTAAGTTTCTGCAGACAAACATCATGGATCAATTGATCCAATGACCTTTGAAGGAAAGTTGAATAAATTGCAACATATGGATTAAGCCCATTAATGGCCATCCCACCTGCCATGGTTACTGCATGTTCCTCCGCAATTCCCACGTCAAAGAATCTGTCAGGGTATCTTGCAGCAAATTTACTTAAACCTGTGCCATCTCTCATGGCTGCTGTTATTGCAGTGATTTTTGGATTCTTTTCAGCCATTTGCATCAAGGTTTCACCAAAAATCCCTGAATAGGAATTCCCTGAAGAAAGAACATTTCCATTTACAGTGTCAAATGGACCAACACCATGGAATTTATCTGGTTTTTCCACAGCAAAGTTATATCCTCTTCCTTTTTGGGTTATGGCATGTACAATAACAGGACCGTCATAATCCCTTGCAGATTTTAATATTCTGCTCATGTCTTTAATATTGTGTCCATCAACTGGACCTAAGTATTTAAGTCCCATGTTTTCGAAGAGCATTCCTTCAACAACCATTGCTTTAACAGAGTTTTTCATCCACTTTGCAGCACCTGAAAGTTCTTTGCCAAGGGGGAACTTTTCAACTCTTTTTTGGAATCTTCTTTTAAAGTTCTCATAATGTATATTGGATCTTAAATTTGACAGATATAAGCTCATGGAGCCAACATTCCTTGATATGGACATTTCATTGTCATTAAGGACAATAATTACTTTCGTCTCCCTAAAACCAATGTCGTTTATAGCTTCCCAGACCATACCGCCTGTTAAAGCTCCATCACCGATTACGCAGACAACGGAGTAATCCTCACCCTTGATATCACGTGCTCTGGCTATACCTGTTGCAGCAGAAATTGAAGTCGACGCATGTCCTGTATTGAAATGATCATATAAAGATTCCTCAGTCTTAGGGAAGCCTGACAACCCCTTGTATCTTCTCAGGGTGTCAAATCTGTCCATTCTGCCTGTCAGTATCTTATGAACATAGCTCTGATGACCAACATCAAAAACAAGCTTATCTTCAGTAAAATCAAAAACATTATGGAGAGCTATGGTAAGCTCAACAACTCCAAGATTTGGAGCCAAATGTCCACCGGTTTTTGATACTTTTTCAACTAAAAACTGCCTGATTTCCTCTGCCATCTTGTCAAGTTCTTCTATGGACATGGATTTTAAACTATCCGGTCCCTTATATTTTGACAATATTTCGTACATTTTTGTTTTCCTTTTTATCTGTTTCTGGACATTATCATGTCCAAAAGATCCATTAATAATGAACCTTCTCCAAAATGATTGTTAATTGTAGATACTATGTCATCATATATTGATTCAACCAAGTCTTTACTCCTTGTTAAACCAATTAATGATACATATGTTACTTTGTTGTCCCTCTCATCCTTACCTGGGGTTTTACCAAGGGTTTTGGCATCACTTGTAGCGTCTAGGATATCATCTTGAATCTGGAATAAAAGCCCCATGTTTTCACCGATGTTCTTCATGGGTTTTATTTCCTCACCCGATTTGCCAGCCAAGTAAAATGGAGATGTCAGTGATGCTCTGATTAAGGCACCAGTTTTATTCTTATGTATCTTCTTCAAGACCTCCATATCGATGTTTTTGCCTTCGCTTAATATATCAAGTACCTGTCCGTTAATCATGCCATCTTTTCCAGCGGCTTCTGAAATATCTAAAACAGCATTCCTGCCATTAATGGTTCCAGAATATTTATCGATTAAGAGTCTGTGTGCTTCATTTAAAAGTGCGTCACCCGCAAGGATTGCCATTGCTTCTCCGAAGACGACATGATTAGTTGGTTTTCCTCTTCTTAAATCATCATCATCCATGGCTGGTAAATCATCATGTATAAGAGAATAAGTGTGAATCATTTCCATTGCGCATGCCATATCCAATACACTTGAACTATCCATACCTGAAAGCTCTGCAGAAATCAGCACCATAAGCGGACGTAATCTTTTCCCGTTTGCTAAAAGACTGTATCTCATGGAATCTTTAAGCTCCGATTCACAGGTAAAGCCACTGCTGATCTCATCCAACCTTTTTTCAACTTTTAAAATAGAGCTTTCAAAGAAACTATTCAAATTTTTCTTCCTGACCTTCTTTATTGATTATTGTAATCCTGTCTTCTGCATTTTTAAGTATTGCCTGAAGTTCATTACAAAGAGCCATTCCTCTTTCATATCCAAGCAATTGGTTTTCCAATGTAGTTTCAGGATTTTCCAACTGCTTCATAACGGCGGTCAATTCATCCATCAGCTTTTCAAAGCTTTTATCCTTAACTTTCATGGAGTACTCCTCCCTTAAATAACCTGTTTCCATTTTTCAAGGTAATTTTTATTATATTCTTATCTTCCAACACATTAACATCGTCGATAAGCTTTCCGTCAGTGTCTTCTACAATTGCGTACCCCTTACTCAAAACATTCATGGGGTTATATGCCGCGAGGAGGTTTCTTGCTGCATCAAGCCTTCTTTGTTCCTTGTCCAAGATATTATTAATCCTGAAATTCAATCTCTCTTTAATATCCGATACATTTTTACTTTCATTCAGTATTAAAAGCTTGGGATCATTTTGCATTATCATTCTTTGCATCAAGGACAAATGATTCTTTTCAGTTCTGATCTTCTCATTTATATTTCTTCTCAGGGTATTTCTGATTTGAGAAATCCTGTCGAAATATTCAATAATGGAAGGAACAGTCAGTTCAGCTGCCTGAGATGGAGTTGCCCCTCTTAGGTCAGCTGCAAAATCTGCAATTGTATAATCAATGTCATGGCCTATTCCTGTTACAACAGGTATTTTTGACCTTCTTATAGCGTATGCCATGGCTTCTGAATTGAAGGACCATAAATCCTCAATTGAACCACCACCCCTGGCTATAATGATGACATCTATGTCGTCTCTTTGGTTAATATTGTAAAGTGCCTGAAGTACCTCACCCTCAGATATGGCTCCTTGCACCTGTACAGGATAAATCACAAGTTCCTGGGATGGATTTCTGTTTTTAGTAACTTTTATAATATCTCTGATTGCAGCACCAGTTGGTGAAGTGATTACAGCAATCTTTCCGGGATTTTCAGGAATTCTTTTTTTAACCTCAGATGAGAATAAACCCTCTTTCTCAAGTTTTTCCTTGATTTCCATGAATCTTAGGAATAGATCACCCGTACCTGTGCTTTTAATATCATTGACATAAATCTGATAGTTACCACCTTGAACATAGGATGATATTCTACCTTTTACGGTTACTTTATCACCATCCACCGGCAGCTTTTTCAGCTTTGAGGCATCGGTTTTAAACATGACACAATTGACTCTAGAAGTTTCATCCTTAAGAGTAAAATACAAATGCCCTGATGTATGTTTTTTAAAGTTACTGATTTCGCCTTCAACATCAATGTTGCTCAGAATAACATCATTATCCAGAATCTTTTTTATATAGTTATTCAGTGACGTTACAGTTAAAACTTTAAAGCTCACTTGCTGCTGCCTCACATACGTTCTGCATTAATATTGTTGTAGTTATTGCACCTACGCCACCTGGAACTGAAGTTACAAAATCAACAATCTCAATTGCTTCATCAGTTACAACATCACCAGTAATTTTTCCATCCTTTTCACTTGTACCAACGTCAATGACTGTTTGTCCAGGTGAGAAAAAGTCCTTGTTGAACATATGTGGTCTGCCGACTGCTGCAACAACTACATCAGCAGCTTTTGTTATTTCATTTAGGTTTTTGGACTTACTGTGAGCTACCGTAACAGTTGCATTTTCCTTAATGAGCAATTGTGCCAAAGGCTTACCAACTATATTGGACCTTCCAACAATTACAACATTCAGTCCTGTTAAATCACCCAGGGTTTCCTTTAAGATTATCTGTGCACTTTTGGCAGTACAAGGAATGTTTGCCTTTTCGCCCATGGCTAATAATCCTGCATTATAAGGATTTACTCCATCAATATCTTTTTCAGGTAATATGGATCTGCTTACTTTTTTACCGTCAATGTGCTTTGGAAGCGGCATGAGTACCATAATTCCATGAACAGCATTATCAGCATTTAGATCAGCCACAGTTCTTAATAAATCTTCTTCTGTAGTATCCGCTGGCAATGTAATATTCACTTTGCCAAGACCAAGTGATTCAGCAACCTTTGTCTGTGCTCCCAAGTAGTATTTTGATCCTTCATCATCACCAACCAAAACAGTTGCAAGTGTAGGTATCGTCTTCCCTTCCTTTGCCCTGGCTTCAGTGAATTCCTTTATTTCAGCCTTATACTTGTTTGCTAGCTCCTTAACGTTGATTAGATTTCCCATAATGATCCATAATCTCCTTGTTTTTATATTTTTTATATCCTGTAAACAGGTGGGTCATTTAAATTTGCAATCTTATGCTTCAACCTCTTCAGTAGTTCCCGACATTTTTTCAGCCAGGATCTTGTCTAGTACTGAGTTTACAAAGCCGAATGAATCCTCTTCAGAAAATCCCTTTGAGAGATTCACTGCTTACAATAATTCAGCGGTTGAAAGTCTTAATATAGCCAGATTCATTTTACTTAAACGGTCCAGATTCCAACCTGATAGATATTTTTCAATTGTCTTATCGAGGAATTCCTTTTTCTCTTCAATAATATCAATCATCTTGGCTATGTATTTTTCATCTAAATCAAACTCTTCTTCAAGGTCATAAAACTCTTTTACAGATTCCTCATTTTTAAGATCAACATCGTTGATTGAATCCATATATAAAAGCTTCATCAGAAATTCCCTTGATTTTTTTCTGTTCACCATTTATTTTGTTTCCTTCGGAGCTTCCTGCTTCTTTACAGTGATGTTTGTAACAAAAACATTTACTTCACTGGCAGTCAGCCCGGTTATTGTCTCCACTGTCTCTTTAACATTCTCCTGGACTTTCTTCACAACTTCAGGGATATTATAGCCATATTCAATGGATAACATCATGTCTATTGTTGCATGATCCTCTGTAATAGTAATTTTCACACCTTTATTTACATTTCTTTTTCCAGTGAATACTTGAGTTATTCCTCCGGTTGTTGCAGTGCTTAAACCTGTAACTCCTTCTATTTCGCTTGCTGCAATTCCAGCTATAACTCCAACTACATCCTCGGAGATTTTTACAGTACCAATTCCGGCTACATCATATTTATCTTTTTCCATTTGAACCTCCAAAATGAATAAATTCCTATCTGTATATCACTGTCCATTATACAAAATGAATAGCATTTATACAAATAACTTTCCGCATTAAAGTGACATTTTGCATATATAAAGTGGAATAAATGTATATTGCATGAAATCGTTCTTATTCAGAAATAATAAAAAGATATGCAATCAATACATAATGCATATCTTTAGTAATACGGTTATTTATTAATAGTCATATTTTGAAAATATGATAAATTTCTCTTAAACTCTTTCCATGTAGTCGCCGGTTCTTGTGTCTATTCTTATGAAGTCACCTTCATTTATGAAGAATGGAACCATGACATGTGCTCCGGTTTCAACTGTTGCAGGTTTTAAAGCATTTGTTGCAGTATTACCCTTTACACCTGGCTCGGTCTGAGTAACTTCAAGCTCAACAAAGTTAGGAGCTTCAACTGAGAAAGCACTTCCCTTGTAGAATTTGATTGATGCAAACATGTTTTCCTTAAGATACTTAATTGCTTCTTCAACCTTTTCAAAGTTTAATGGTATCTGTTCAAAAGTATCCTGATCCATGAAGTAGTAAAGTTCCCCATCATTGTACAGGTACTGCATGTCTTTTCTTTCAATAACTGCTTCCTGGAGTTTATCAGTTGGGTTAAAAGTGGTATCAGTAACTCCTCCCTGGATTACATTTCTCAGTTTTGTTCTTACAAATGCTGCTCCCTTTCCAGGTTTAACATGTAAAAACTCTATAACTGTGTATACATTTCCGTCCATTTCAAAAGTTGTGCCTTTTCTTAAATCTCCTGCTGATATCATCTAATATCCCTCCAAATCAATTTTTAGTCCTTCATCGGACTAAAACAATAATCCTCACATCAGAACAATTTTTACCATTAATCATTGTATCAGAATTGAGAGTTTCATGCAATATGGCTGCCCTATAAGGTTCTCAATCTCAGCTTGATATATTGCCCCTTTTCAGCCTCAACGAGATAGTATCTGTTGACACCACCGGTATTTTCACCTAAGTAAAATCTGTACCTTATTTTCCCATCAAGCCCAGTAAACTTCTTATCAAATTCCAAGGTATATCTGCCATTTCTTAATTTTAAATCAGAAGACCTGCCATAGTAAGCAATGAAGCTTTCAAAATCAGTATAATTTACAGTTGGAATATTTGCAGCTTTTTCCATTATCGTCAAAGCCTCTTCATTTAAGATGAACTGTTTATCATAGGTTGAAATTGAATATGCTGAGTAATCATTAGCCACTGCCAAATCCAATGCTGAAAATGCCATGGTAAGACAAAAACCCAAGATCAGCAAGGAAAATGTTATAAAAGCTTTTCTGTTTGATAGTATCAATCCTGTAGCTCCTTTCAAAGGAATAATTTTCATACTGGAAGTTGATATTAATTATCTCACCGTCAACAATAATTTCAATATCCCGGATAAGGTCCGATAAGTCCATACCTACAATCCTTTGACCATTCACCACATAAGAGAGCCTACCTTTGTCCATTTTTAACAGGTAGTCTTTAACCTCATACAGCTCACTGGTGGGAGATGTGAATTCATTAAATTTAAACCTTATGGCATTCTTATATACCTCAATAGACTCAATGTCCTTTAACAGATCAAACTTAATTCTTTGAGACACATTGATGAAATCTGACTTAACATCATTTATTTCAATAAAATTTCTGTAGCTGGAATAAATAACTTTAA
The DNA here is from genome assembly GCA_041891535.1 of Clostridiaceae bacterium. Classification (GTDB taxonomy): domain Bacteria; phylum Bacillota; class Clostridia; order Clostridiales; family Clostridiaceae; genus JG1575. Next base: position 10,906 of record JASDTM010000021.1, on the reverse strand, counting down.
ATGTATTGACTGTAAGTACCAATAAAAGCATTCCTGTAATCAAGTAAACTGTTAAGTCAGCCAGAATCATTCCCCTTTTCTTATCCATAGCCTGTTTTTGATATCCTTTTTGTAAATTAAAGTAAATTCCTCTCCAACTATGCCTAAATTTACAATCTCATTGGATGTAACACGAAAATCCTGCGGTAAATTTAAATTCCCATTTACCTTATTAATTCCATTTACTTTTTGTGATAATATAACATCTTCAAAAATCAATTCAGCTTTAATATTATCCATATCATATAAGGATCTACCAGTTGCCTATTTTAGAATTGACAATAATGACAAAGATATACTGGCAGTAACCAGAATCAAAACTATTAAAGTTCCTGAAATAAAGCCCTGTTTCTTAGTTTCAATTGTCATAGTATTCCTCTCTATATGCTGAAGTTCCTACTTGGAAAATGAGTTTTCCCAAAAGTTTCCCTTTTTTCTCTATACCAATTGTAAAACCATTGTTACTGGCTCCTTGAATTAGATTTTTAAAATTGGGACTTGTAAGTATTGTGGCTCCATCTAGCTTTTTACCTTCAAGGTATGTAAAATAACCGGAATCTTTGACTGATAATTTGGGATAATTGGATCCACCAGTAAAATAAACTGAGCCATCCTGGGTTAAGGTTATTGATGAATGCACTATTTCACCTTGAGATGCCTTTAGCCTGACTTTTAAAAATGATCCTTTGACTTTGGCAAAATATGCTTCATTCCTGATTTTTTCAGTATAGTCAGATTTTTTAAATCCTGATATGGTAACGCTAATTATCAAACTGAACAGAGACATGACAACAAGAAGCTCCATTATGGTAAATCCCCTTTTCTTATTTGAAAGCCCCAAATTTTCGCTGATTCTCATATGAATAACTCCTTTCACACCACATTCCAATGCCTGATTTTTCTATAATCCCCATAAAGAGTAAGAAATTTAAATTTTATTCCTTATTTTATTCTTGTGAATGCATCTGTTAATGGACCCATTACAGATATTACTGATATTCCAACGACTCCTCCTATCAAAACAAGTGAAACGGGTTCAATCAATTTCATTCTTTTTTCCATGACATCCTTAAGAATATGTCTGGATGATTTTAAGTACATTTCAAACCCCTTTATTAAATTACCACTTTCTTCATTTATTCTGATAATGCTGCAAAAATCCTTGGAGAATCCACCAATTCCAAAGCTTTCTGAAATGGAAACCCCTTCTTTAAGTCCTAAAATAATCTTCTCCTTGTTTATTCCTTTTACTTCACCAATTAGATCGAAGATCTCCATGATATTGCTGCCACCCATTGTTAGTTTTGAAATTTTATCAACAGTGGCAGTTTCTCTGTATAGCTTATATTTTGAACCCAAAACAATTTTTAAACCCAAATCAAATTTCTTGGCTATGACTATGAAAACACCAATTAATATTGGAATTAACCCAATTATTAAGAGCTGATTTTCAATCATAAAAACCCTTAAAATATCAAAATCATCAATCATGCCACCTGAAACCTCCAGGGTACTTAGTAAATCCTTCATCATAGGCACCATGAAAAATATGGCAAAGAAAATATATGCAACCAGTATGCTCATCATGAATGCAGGATACACTGCAAAAGAGATTAACTTTGCATTGAGTTCTCTTTTTTGTTTATACATGGAACTAAGGTCAATCACAGCTTGAGTCAAGCCTCCGGTTTCCTCAGAAAGTCTTAAAATCTCTATGTCGGTTTTTTCAAAACACTTTAAATCCTTGATGCATTGATTGAATGATTTACCTTGAATCAGCCCCTCCACTATTAACTTTGAATCTTTTTTATATTTAGACTCAGACATCTCCAAGGCGTCTATTATTGTAAAGCCCGTTTCCATCAAAGTTCCAAGGTGGAATAAAAATCTTTCCCTGTCTTTCTTCTTCATATGACTTCTATCCCATTCCTGTTTTTTTTGTAGATCTTCGCTTTGAGTTTTCTTCCTTCATCGCTTGAGAGAAGCTTTTGATTAATGACACAGGTTAATACTCCATCAACAAATTCACTCATAGTAGTCAGACTTTTAAGTCTCATCAAAGTCAGGTCATAGTCCCCAGAGTGGAGTGTTGTAATAACAGGATGCCCTGATAAAGCTGCTTTTATACAGTGCTCACATGTTTTTTTATCTCTGATTTCTCCAATGGCAATATAGTCCGGGTCCTGTCTTAAACTCGCAAATATTGCCCTTTCATAGTCCAATCCAATGGATTCATTCAAGCTTACTTCCAATGTTCCAGGGATGCTTATTTCCACTGGGTCTTCAATTGAAACAACCTTGTAGTTTTTTTCGGTCAGTCTTTTAATAATGGCTTTTAAAGTTGTACTTTTCCCGGATCCTGTCTCCCCGGTAATGACCATCATGGAAAACCCCGTGTCCAGCGTCTCAAATATTGAGTCAGTCTGCTCAACTTGAAAGCCAAGGTCTGAAATAGAAACCGTCTTTGAAGAGAAGAGTCTTATGGTCAGTGCTTCTCCATGAATCCCCTTTAAAGTGGATATTCTAAGCTGTCCAAATTCAGGATGCTGAATAATCCCATCCTGAGGAAGTCTCTTTTCTGAAATATTCATTCCAGCTGATATTTTTACCTTTTGAAGCAGAATAGGATATTCGTTTTTATCCATGTCCCCCATATCCACAAGTCCTTTTATATCCCTGAACTTGACATGTACTGTTTGTTCCCTTGGAATGAAGTGAATGTCTGATACACTCATATCCTTTGTTAAATTTAAATAATCCGTAAGATCCATATAATCACCATTTATATTATGTGGAACCTTATTAATCTCATTCAATTATTTGAAAACAGAGATTTATTTGGTTTACAATAAATCTCTGTCGCCATAATTTATATTATGTTAAGTGTAATTAAAAAAATAGAAAACCTCTTAAATTAAGAGGCTCTCATTAACCAACTATATTATTAATCAATCTTCGATTCCAAGTTTATCTAACACTGTCTTAATGTTTCCATCGCATTCATCTAGAATTAGTTCTGCCTGGGTTCTATCAAGTTTTGTTATTCCCATTACAATGGCAAGTTTCGTATTTCCACCAGACAGGTTTAACAGGTTTTCAGCCTCACCATCATCAACACCGACAGCTTCGCAGATTACAGTTTTTCTTCTCTTCCTTAATTTAGCGTTGTTAGGCTTTACTTCAACCATCAGGTTCTTATAAATCCTTCCAAGCTTAATCATAACTCCAGTTGAGATCATATTAAGAACCATTTTATGAGCACTTGCGGATTTCAATCTGCTGGAGCCAGCTATTGCTTCTGGTCCTACAATTACTGCTATCTTGATATCAGCAAGCTGCCCCACCTCAGACTCTGTAACAGAAGTCAAAAGTATTGATTTCGCCCCCAAGTTCCTGGCATATTCTAAAGCACCAATTACATATGGGGTTGTACCTGAAGCTGAAATACAAAGGACCAAATCCTTGTCAGACAGACCATGATCTCTTAGTTCTTCCACGGAAAGAAATTTGTTATCCTGTGCAAAACCCACTGAATGCTTAAGAGCTTCTGTTCCGCCTGCAATCAATGCAATAATCTTATCCTCTTCTATACCATAGGCAGAAAAATTCTCTGCAGCATCCATTACTCCAAGACGACCTGAAGTACCTGCCCCCACATAGAATAGTCTTCCACCGTTTTTAAGCGTGATGGTAATAGCCTCTACTGCTTTGGCGATCTCTTGGAGTTCTTTTTCAACAGCACCTGGTACAAGCTTGTCTTCATTATTGAGTAATCTTAAAATATCTATAGTATCAACTCTATCGATATGAACTGTATTCTCATTTCTTTGTTCGCTCAATTTTCTTTCAGAAATCATTTGTTACCACCTCTTTACTACATTATATCTAAAATGAATTGAAAATTTTGTAAACTTTCATTTTTATCAAAGTTAAACTACATTTTTTAAAAATCCATATTCTCAAATAAACATAAAATCAAAACTATTCTTATTCCAACTGCATTCTGTTTCTCCAAGACTCTATTACACAGCCACTTATGTTAAAATAATAGTTGAACCGCAATTGAGTATAAAAGAATAAAGCTAATCCTTTTGCTTTGTGGGTTTCTACGTAATAAATTAGAAAGTTGAGTAATATATGGCCTTAGATGGATTTTATTTAAATACGATAACTAAAGAATTAAGGAATAAGCTTGAAGGTTCCAGATGTGATAAAATATCTCAGCCTGAGAAGGATGAGATTATCTTAAGCTTTAAAAACAGAAATGGGTCTTTCAAGGTTTTATTAACTTCAGCTACGGACTCTGCAAGAGTCCATTTTACTGACATATCCAAACAAAACCCAATGCAGGCACCGTTGTTTACAATGGTCCTCAGAAAGTATCTTCAAGGTGGAAAATTAAAAGACATACACCAATTTAAAGGTGACAGAATATTGATTTTCGAATTTGAAGCCTCTGATGAATTAGGTTTCAGCTCTGTTTATAAACTAATCTGCGAAATGATGGGAAAACACTCAAATATCATTCTTGTCAGGGAAAGGGATAATAAGATAGTTGAGTGTATTAAGCATGTCTCCCATGATATGAATAAATATAGATTACTTCTCCCAGGAGCCGAATACATTTACCCCCCAGATCAAAACAAGCTAAATCCGGCTGATTACACTGATGATGAGCTGATTCCTTGGTTGACAGAAGACCTTGATAAACAGTTTTTCATGAGAAGATTTACTGGTATCTCCAAGAAAACATCGGAAAGATTATTCGATATAGTTAATGAAAAGTGTCATATAATGAATGATCCAGAAGCTTTGACACTTTGTATCAGAAAAATATTGACTGATGCTCTTGATGCGGATACATTCTATTGTTTCTTAGATGAAGAAATTCCCGTGGATATCAGCTTGATTCCACCCACGGAATCTGAATTATACGAAATCAAAGAATTTACATCCCCATCTGAGTGTCTTGAGTTTTACATATCCTCAAAGGACTTGGCATCAAGAGTCAAAGAAAGATCTTCAGATATTTTAAGAGTTGTATCAGGAAATATAGAAAGAGTTGAGAAGAAACTCAGTATATTAAACGCTGTTTTAGAAGAAGCAGGTGAAAAAGACAAGCTTTTGATTCAAGGAGAGCTTTTAAAGGCAAATCTTTATACCCTTCCTGAGGGAAAAAGTTCCGCCAGAGTTTTAAATTACTATTCAGAAAAAGAAGACTATATGGATATTGATTTAGATCCAAATAAAACTGTTTCAGAGAACATGCAGATTTATTTTAAAAAATATAACAAGCTGAAGCGCTCTGAAGAGA
>JASDTM010000021.1:1890-5543 GCA_041891535.1 Clostridiaceae bacterium | reverse complement strand
GAAGAGAATGCCTTGGACCAAATAATTCTGGCAAATGAAGAATTGTCCTATTTGAATTCTGTCAGTGAGAGTATCCAAAAGTCCGAGGATCCATCTGATATTGCAGAGATAAAAAACGAACTCATGGTGGCTGGATATATAAGATTCAGGAGTGGTAAAAAGAAAAAGGAATCTCCATCAAAACCAATGCAATTTCAATCTACTGAAGGGTTCAATATTTTTGTTGGAAAGAATAACAATCAAAATGACTACCTTACAACAAAGTTTGCTGCACCGGAAGATACCTGGTTACACACAAAAAATTATCCAGGCTCACATGTCATAATCAAAGGTAAGGGATTCAACGAGGAAACTTTATTGGAAGCCGCTAATCTTGCAGCATATTATTCCAAGGCTTCAGGAGGTTCAAAAGTTCAGGTAGACTATACTCTTATCAAATATGTAAAAAAGCCCTCAGGCTCAAAGCCTGGTATGGTAACCTACACTACGAATAAGTCAGTGTATATTGACCCGGATTCACCTAGAATCAAAAGAGTCTGATTCAAGAATTTGAACCAATTATTAATTAATAATAAATCTAATCAAAATATATCTTTAAAGGAGAACTACATGAAGGACATCGAACTGATTTCAAAATTAACAGAAGGATTTGGCCCTCCAGGATTTGAAGAGGAAATCGTGGATATTATCATTAAAGAAATGGATGGATTCAGGTATGAAGTTGACCAGATGAATAATCTATACATTTACCATCCGATGAATAAGCCGGATCAGCCTACCATAATGCTTGATGCACATACTGATGAGGTTGGATTCATGGTTCATTCCATCAATGATAACGGAACTTTGAACTTTATCAACTTGGGTGGTTGGGTACCAACCAACATCCCTGCCCATGAGGTTTGGATCAAAGATTCCAAGGGAAGAAAGCATCTTGGAATAACAACCAGTACTCCACCCCATTTTATGACCCAAGAGCAAAAAGACAATTCAAAACTTAGTATTGAGGCCATGACAATAGATTTAGGAACTTCTTCAAAAAAAGAAACCGAGGAAATATTTGAGATTCAGATTGGAGATCCTGTAGCCCCAAAGGTAAGTTTCTCTTTTAATGAATCAACAGGAACAATGCTGTCAAAGGCTTTGGATAACCGTTTAGGGTGTGCAGCAGTAATTGAAATTCTAAAGGCTTTAAAGGATGTTGACACAGGATTTAATATTGTAGGTGCCTTTGCAACTCAGGAAGAAATGGGACTAAGAGGTGCTGCAGTTACCTCTGAAACAATAAAACCTGATTATGCCATTGTATTTGAAGGAACACCAGCAGATGATTTAAATGTATCTGCATCCCTTGCCCAGGCTATATTGAACAAGGGTACACAAATAAGACACCTGGATTCAAGCTATTTGGCAAACAGAAGGTTCGTAGATTTTGCCAAGGAAATTGCTGAATCCCATAATATTAAATATCAGTCAGCTGTAAGAAGAGGTGGCGGTACAAATGCCGGAAGAATCCATTTAGCAGGTAAAGCAGTTCCAGTACTTGTCATGGGAGTACCTTCTAGGTTCATCCATACCCATTATGGTTATGCTTCAATCAATGATTTCAGAAGTACTGTAAATCTTGGAATGGAATTACTTAAAAACTTCGACCCTGAAAGGATGCAATATAAATTCAAATAAGTATTATGGAGCAGTTCACTTGAACTGCTCCATAATACTTATATAAGTCAGTGTTCCACTGAAGAACCTGAATATTTTACCGTTGAGCCATTTGCACCATGGCTTTCCACAATGAATTTATTGGTTATTACATCTTTTAGTTCTTCTACATGGGAAATTATACCCACAAGTCTACCATTTGAATTTAATTCCATTATCATATCAAGGGCATCCCTTAAGCTGTCCTGGTCTAACGTGCCAAAGCCTTCATCAATGAATATGTAGTCAATTTTCATACCTGTACGGCTTTCTCTGATAAAGTCAGACAAACCCAGGGCTAAAGCAAGGGAAGCCTTAAACCCTTCACCTCCTGAAAGTGTTTTTACATCTCTTTCAGAATTGGTATATAGGTCAAAAACATTGAGTTCCAGCCCCTGACTCTTTCTTCTGTCCATTTTAGGATCCACTTTTCTGGTCAATCTGAATCTTCCCTGTGATATTTTCAGAAGTCTTGAATTAGCATTATTTAAAACTCCATCAAGATAGTAACTTAAAACAAAGTTTTCGAAATTAACTCCCTTACTTGCTAAATCCCAGAACTGCTTTGCTGTTTTGACTTTCCCTTCAAGTGATTCATATATATTTCTGGCATTTTTAACTCTGTCCAGAGCTGATTCAAGTAAAGTTATCTCCTTATTTAAATCTTTCTGTTTTATAGTCAAAGCCTTATTATTCTCAGCCAGCTTCTCAACAGCCTCATTTAATACTGCTATATCAACAAGCTCCAGCCCTTCTGAATCTTTCTTTAAGAATCCAACCAAGCTTTTTTGTTCCTTCAGCTTATTGAAATAAGCCTCTGATTCCTTAAGCAAAACATCTTCCTTATTCAGTTCTTTCAATAGGGATTTAAATTCTTCCTCATCGATTTGAACAATTTTCAATTCGTTGTCCAGCCTCATCTTCGATGCTTCTAATTTATCCTGGAGTTTATTTATATTTCCAGAAGTATTGATTATTAATGATTCTAGGCTGTCATGCTTGGATTTATTGTTTCTTATGCTCTCTTCCGCAGATTTGATCTCAGATTTAATCTTATCTATGGATGTTTTATAATTCTTGATATCTTCTTTCAAAGCCTCTGGGTCAATACCTTCCATTTCCTCTTTTTGGGCTTTTATTAATGCTTGGTTTGAAGTGAATTTCTCCTGTGTTTCTTTGAATTTCGGTTTAAGACTTTCAAAACTATTTATAGTATCAATAGTTTTTTGCCTCTCTTGTTCCAAAGTCTTCTTCTGTTGAGAAAAAGCTTTCAAAGAATCTTTTAGAACCTCTAAACTGCCTTCCAAATGCTTTTTTTCCAAATCAAAGCTATTCAACATTTCATTGGAAGGGTCATCTTCAAAATGGGAACGCTTTTCTTCAAGCATCTCTACTTTGGTTACCAAGTCTTTATTAAAGACTTCTGATCTTGATTGGAGCTTTGCAAATTCATTGGACAATTTCTGACTATTACTTCTTAAAGCCAGAAGCTCTGACTCGGAAATATAGTCATCGGATTTATGTATTATTTTAGGATGATCAACTGAACCACATAATGGACAAGGAGCTCCCTCCACTACTTTATCCGAGTATTTGACCAAATCCTGCAAATCGAACAGTTTTTGCTTATCATCCAGTATATTTAAAGAAGCCAAATACTGTTTCTCAGTTTGCTCTAAATCTGCTTTTACTTTTATTAAATCACTTTCAAGCTTATCCTTCTTTACTTCATCATCTAAATACTGTTTTAGCTTTTCAATCGTATTGTCAATAGAATTCAATTTATTTGATGATTCACTTTGCTTTAGCATGGTTTGAGTTACTGACTCTGTTAAATTGGTTATCTTGCCATTAAGTATTTCTTTTTCAGCTAAAGCTTTATTATAGATATCTTCCTTAAGTAAAAGATCATTGAATTCTCTTTCCAACAGTGTAAAGGAATTGACCATGCT
>JASDTM010000021.1:418-1880 GCA_041891535.1 Clostridiaceae bacterium | reverse complement strand
GAATAGTCATTCTCTGAATTCTTCAATAACTCTGTGAATTTAACAAGTTCATTTTTATTATTTTCATTTATGTTATTTAATTCTGAAAGTTCTTTTTCGTCTGAAAGAATATTGGAGTGTTGAATAGCCATGGGTTTGATTTTATTAAGCAGTACAGCCTTTTCTTTCTTCTGAGTATTGATTTCCTCATCCATGTTTAAATTAATGAGGTATTCTTTGGCATCACTGTATTGTTTTAAAAGTTTGTTGTTCTTATCAGCTTCTTGAATCTCCCTGTCTTTAAGCTTTATTTTTTCAGACGTTAATTCAATATCCTTATTTAAACTTGTAAGTTCTTTTAATTTGAATTCAAGATCAGTGCTCATGAGCTCTTCAATTTCTTCTGGCTTAACCGCTTGTTTTGCTGACTCAGAAATTTGTTTTTCCCTGTCCAACTCTTCTCTTGCATCTTGGAATCCACGGTCTAAAACATCATATTTCTCTTTGATCTTCCATTTTAGCTTCTCAAATTTCTTGGTGTCAAAAAGATTTCTAAGAATTTCAGATTTTTCCTTAGTTCCTGACATTAAAAAGTTTCTGAATTCACCCTGAGGCAGAAGTACAATCTTTTTAAACTGTTCTAAAGTCAGCCCTGTTATATATTCAACTTCTTCCTTGATTTCACCCTTCTTTGTAAGACCGTTTGATTCTTGGTCCTTCTTGAAAAGAATCTGCTTGATTTCCTTCTTTCCATCCTTCCAACGTCTGACAGTGTATTCCTGATTACTGATGTTAAAGATAAATTCAACCAACATATTGTCATCTTCATCAATCAAAAGAGACCTGAACTCCTGTGATGCCGCTCTTTCTGTGGTTGATACCGAACCATAAAGTGCAAACACCATTGCATCAAAAATACTGGTTTTTCCTGAACCGGTAGGTCCAGATATAAGAAACAATCCCTCATCATATACATCGGTAAAATCAATAATAACCTTATTTTTAAATGCTAAAAACCCTTGAATTGTAAGTTTAATCGGGATCATTCAACGATTCCTCCACTTCACTGATTATATCTTTAATAAACCTGGATTCATCTTCATCCATTTCCCTTGAATAATTTGATTCAAAGAAGCTGCTGAAGAGTTTATATGTATCCTGTTTTGAAATAATTTCCTCTGATGGTGCATTCTCTATTGATTTGTCAATGTTAGAGAATGTTATGCCTGTTAAATTCGGGTATATGTCGCTGAGCAAATTAAATGGATTTTCAGTTAAAAATTCATCTTGTAACTCTACTGTTATGTAGTCTTCTTTCTTGTCATAGAATCCAACTGAGGATACATCCTTTAGAAGCCCTGTAAGCTTTTTATAGTCCCTTAATGGCTCCAATGGCATAAGATTTATATTAACTTTTCCTTCTCCATCCATTTCCACCAATGTGACTGACTTATTATGGTTTATTTCAGAGGTTGAGTATTTT
>JASDTM010000021.1:0-408 GCA_041891535.1 Clostridiaceae bacterium | reverse complement strand
ATCTTACATGATCCGCTCCAACCTTCTGCGCTTTGTGTAAATGTCCTAATGCAGCATAGTTAAACCTATCTAAGAGTCTTGAATCTATAATTTCCTCTCCGCCAATTGTAAGTGGTCTTTCTGAATCTGAAATGTCGGTTTTGGTAGGATCTGCACCGGGAGAGAAATAGTTATGCAAGATTATAATGTTCCTGCCATTATCCGTTGAAATATCAGATAAATATTTTTTGAATATTTCGGTAGGATCTTTGATATTCACATTGTTTTTCTCTTCTATTGATTCATTGTCAGATCCTATGAATCCAAGCATGCTTCTCATTGTGTGCAGGTTTTTAAAGGGAACCATATGAATGTTAACTTCCCCAAATTCATCGTTTATGGAGTATTTTTTAGGTGGTTCGGACAGGT
>JASDTM010000020.1:0-5887 GCA_041891535.1 Clostridiaceae bacterium | reverse complement strand
ATTCAACTATTTCAGAAAGGAAAAGATTGGAGCAGGTACTGTTTTTAATGTATTCCTTATTGGGGCAATAATTGATTTTATTTTTGCCAAGGATTTTATTAAAACACCGGATGCATTTCCTTTGAAAGTGCTTTTCATGCTGCTCGGAATGATGACAATAGCCTTTGCCACTGCATTCTACATTTCAGCAGGACTGGGAGCCGGCCCAAGGGATGGTCTTATGGTGGTTTTGACAAAACTTTCAAAAAAAGACATTGCGCTAGTCAGAAATGGTATTGAACTGACAGTCACTTTATTAGGTTTTCTATTAGGTGGCAAGATAGGTCTTGGTACACTTATGACAGTGTTTTTAATGGGATACTTCATCAAGTTTGCATTTAAAGTTACCAAGTTTGACATACAAAACATAAAACATGATTATCTGGACAATGAACTTTTGGAGAAAATCAAGAAGACTTTCAAGTTTCAAGAGTCATAATATCCTGGAATCATATTTATTCTAATTACAATATTTTAAAAAAAGTATGCCCGTCACTTTAAGAATGTCAAAAGTGACGGGTGATATTATTTTTAAGTAAATTTTATTTTCTGAATATCTTAATATTATCTGATTATCTCGGTTTTTCGTGTAAAATCTGAAGAATATGGGTATGAGGGAGTCAGCAGGGCATAAAGCTCGGAAGCATTAATATCGGGTTTTATGAAGGGTGAGTCAATGTTTTTAAGTGAATGAACCAAAGGGATATTGGATACTGAATTTGCTTTGGATAACAACTCAACTCCCTTTTCATTGAACCCTAAAACCCTTAAATAATCAGGTTTTTCATTTCTCATTTTTTGATAATCCACATTGTTGAGGTTTAAAGCAAATTGAAGCAACAATCTCATTATCCTGGTGTAAGTAAATCTTCTTGTTTTAATCTTTGTTACAAATTGGTCCAGAGTTTTCATGTTCCTAAGCTCATGGGAATTGTTTAATATTCGCTCCCCAAGACCATCCCCTGAATCAGGCAACAATAAAAGTGAATCTGGTTCGAGTCTCAGCTTGAAATGAACAATATCTTTCAATATGGTTTGATCAGGTCTATGGTAGTAGTCCTCAAGTTTTTTAAAGGACTTAAGTGTTTCAGGAGGTATTAATGTTGAGGAGTCTTTTCTTTCATCCATGAGCTTTCTAATGGAGGTTGCAGAAGGGTTAATATCTTCAACTGAACTGTCAGGCTCATAGGTTTCATGGTATCCAAGCCCTTTTCTTTGCAGGGTATGGGGGGTAATTTTTGAGTCCGTAATCTGCAAGGCTTTAAGATATTCTATTGCAAGAATATTATTTGGCTGGAAAATTTTATCTAAGTCTTCCTCATTAATTTTGTCTGAGTTATTATTTTGTATAATCTTCAACAAGGCGTTTTGTCTGGCTTCAGGAAAAGACAGGCCTATCTTTAGCTGAATTCCTATTTCTTTATCAATATCTTCAGCTTCAGTAATCAATATATTTGCAATCGTTTTTAATTTATCAATTTCTCCGAATTCAGATCCGAATGATAAAATATCTGCAATACCAATTTCATTCGCAGAATAAATTCCACCCTTTGCGAAAAACTCTGCAGATGATACAGAATAGACTGTTGGTAATTCCAAAACCAGATCACATCCACCAAGTACGGCAAGCCTTGCTCTTTCAAATTTATCGAAAATAGCAGGGGCACCTCTTTGGACAAAATTGCCACTCATTATTGAAATAATATGAGACACACCCATCTTTGTTTTTAATACATCGATTTGATGCCTGTGTCCTTTGTGAAACGGGTTATATTCACTGATTATGAGAGCTGTTTTCATATATCCTGAATCCTTTCTTGTTGTAATAATATTGTAACGTAAAAACTTGAAAATAAAACATTAAATAGTTAAGATAATAAGAGATAATGTCGTCGTAAATTGGAAGGAGATAAATAATGGATTTCATGTCACGGATGAAAGAGATGGCTAAACGTAATGTTCAGACCATTGTACTGCCTGAGGGTGAGGAAGAAAGGAACCTAAGAGCTGCAGCACAGATAGCTGTAGAAGGTTTTGCAAACATTGTTCTGTTAGGCAATATTGATAATATTGATACAAAGGCAAAGGAGCTGGGAATCGATATTTCAAAATGTACAAAAATAAATCCGGTAGCTGATGCAAGGTATGAAGAATTTGCCAATGCATTTTATGAACTGAGAAAGAGCAAGGGTGTAACAATTGAGGCAGCCAAGGAAATCATGAAGGACCCAATGTATTTTGGTACCATGATGGTTAAGAAGGATGTAGCTCAAGGAATGGTCTCTGGTGCTGTTCATACAACTGGTGATCTTTTAAGACCAGGTCTTCAGATTATTAAGACCACACCGGGGGTTTCAGTTGTTTCTTCATTTTTCATAATGGAAACTAAAAGTAATTATGGTGAAAATGGCACACTGTTATTTGCAGATTGTGCAGTAAATCCAATGCCTGATGAGGATCAGCTCGCATCCATAGCAATTTCCACTGCAGACACTGCTAAGAATTTAATGGGATTTGAACCGAAAGTAGCAATGCTTTCCTTCTCAACAATGGGATCAGCTTCACATGAAGTAGTTACAAAAGTTCAAAATGCAGTTAAAAAGGCCAACGAATTAAGACCTGATTTGGCAATTGACGGAGAACTTCAAGCTGACGCAGCTCTGGTTGAAAAAGTTGGCATGCAAAAGGCACCTCAATCAAAGGTAGCTGGTAAAGCAAATGTTTTGGTGTTCCCTGACTTACAGTCAGGAAACATAGGCTACAAACTGGTTCAAAGATTTGCAAATGCAGAGGCAATCGGACCTATTTGTCAGGGCTTTGCAAAACCAATCAATGACCTTTCAAGAGGTTGCAGCGTAGAAGATATAGTAAATGTCGTTTCAATAACTTGTGTCCAGGCACAGGCTATAAGCAAATAATAGGATAAGAGGTAAAGGGATGAAAATTTTAGTAATAAACTGTGGATCCAGCTCCTTGAAGTATCAGCTTTATGATATGACAAACGAATTGGTAATGGCCAAGGGATTAGTTGAGAGAATAGGAATTGATGGTTCTGTTCTTACTCATAGAGTTGAAGGAAGAGATAAGTATATCGTACAGACACCTATGCCTGATCATAAAGTCGCTATTAAACTTGTTTTGGATACAATCACTGACAAGGAACAGGGCGTTCTTAAATCAGTTGATGAAATTACAGCAGTAGGACACAGAATAGTCCATGGCGGAGAAAAATACTCAAGTTCAGTTCTATTAGATGATACATTAATCAAGGAACTGGAAGAAGTAAGCAAGCTTGCGCCACTTCATAATCCTCCATCACTTATAGGAATTAACGCCTGCATGGAGCTTATGCCAGAAACCCCAATGACAGCAGTATTTGATACATCTTTCCACCAGACAATGGATAAGGTTGCGTTCATGTATGCAATTCCATACGAGCTATACGAATCTGATGCAATCAGAAGATATGGCTTCCACGGAACAAGCCATAAGTATGTTTCATTAAGAGCAGCAGAAATGCTTGGCAAAAACATTGATGATCTTAAATTGGTAACCTGCCACTTAGGAAATGGATCTTCAGTTACAGCAGTCAAATATGGTAAGTCAGTAGATACTTCAATGGGCTTTACACCACTGGCCGGCTTGGTTATGGGAACCAGAACAGGTGATATGGACCCTGCAATAGTTACATACCTCATGAATGAAAAGGGCTGGGATCCAAAAACAGTTGATACCATGATGAATAAAAAGTCTGGTGTTCTTGGTATTTCAGGTGTTTCTTCAGACTTCAGAGATCTTGAAAAAGCAGCGGCTGAAGGAAATGAAAGAGCTCAATTAGCTCTTGACATGTTCTACTTCAGAGTACGTAAGTTCATCGGTGCTTATGCAGCAGCAATGGGCGGAATTGATGCAGTTGTATTCACTGCAGGACTAGGTGAGAACTCACCAGATGCCAGAGAAACAATATTAAGAGGATTGGATTTCTTGGGAGTTGAAGTTGACAGAGAAAAGAATGCTGTAAGAGGAAAAGAAGCAATCTTCTCAAAGGATGGCTGCAGAGTACAGGCATTAGTAATACCTACAAATGAAGAGCTTATGATAGCAAGAGATACTAAGGAATTAGTAAGAAAAGCAAAATAAGTTCCACTAAATTACTGAGAAATATTTGGAAAAAATAAAAGAATATTTAATACTAATCCTTGGCAGTACTTCTATATTGAGGTACTGCCAAGGATTTTTTCCATTTATTAAAAATAGATTAACTTTTCAAAAGTCCATTGACTATGATGTGTTAGTGTACTACATTAGTAGTAAGGTAAGAATTAAGAAATGAATCAGTGGGAGGCGAGATGTTGATCAAATTTGAGGAAGGCATTCCGATATATATGCAGATTGCCAGGAAGCTTAAAATAGAAATTCTGTCTAACAGACTAAAGGGTGGGGATAAACTACCGTCAGTCAGAGAAATAGCAGAAACCTATAAAGTAAATCCTAATACGGTACAAAGAGTTTTCATGGAATTGGACAAGGAGAAATTGACTTACAGTGAGAGAGGAGTGGGGACTTTCGTGACTATGGATAATAAAATTTTGGAAAATGTTAAACTTCAGGAATCGAATAAAATAGTCGGTGATTTTACTAATGAAATGAAAGGTTTTGGATATTCAGACAAAGAGATTCTGAATATAGTAATTAAAAACTTAGGAGGAGATACAGATGCTGGAAGTAAATAAGGTTTCAAAAAGGTATTTCAAAAACAGAGTATTAAACAGTGTAGACCTAAAAGTCGGCAAGGGTAAGATAGCCGGACTGCTTGGACCTAATGGCTCCGGCAAGACGACACTTCTTAGGATGATCACAGGGGAATTAAGGGTTGAGTATGGTTCAATTCTTGTAAATGGTGTCCCAGTGGGTGTTGAAACAAAAAAAGATGTATCATACTTGACCAGCAGCAACATATTCCCAAACTGGATGTCAATAAAAGATGCATCTGAAGCATATGATGACTTGTTCAAGGATTTTGACAGATTCAAATTCCAGGACTTGTTAACTAAAGTAGGTCTTAATGAAGACATGAAGATTAAGTCCTTATCAAAGGGTATGAGAAGCAAGTTTGCTTTGGCTCTAACAATATCAAGAAAAGCTCCTTTAATAGTCCTGGACGAACCTTTGGAAGGTGTGGATCCTGTTGCCAGGGAAGAAATATTAGGATTGATTATTGATGGTTTTACAGAGGATACAACAATACTTGTTACAAGCCATTTGATTAATGAGCTTGAAAGACTTTTAGACGAAGTATACTTCATAAATGATGGAGACATTAAGTATATGGGAGCTGCTGAAGACTTAAGAAACGAAAAACACATGACCTTGGATGAATTATACAGGGAGGTATACAGAAGATGATTAATCTAATAAAATATGAATCTAAAAAATATTTCAATGAATTCAAATGGTATGTAATAGCAAGCTTTTTACTGGGTCTGGTATTTGTTTTAATTAATGCATTTACAAAGACAGACGGCAATGATCTCATAGGCAGCATGTCTTTAGCCTTCTGTATAGGTACAATAATCAATTTACTGTTAGCCCCTATATTCCAAGCCATATTCATATATGCCAGGGATTTAAACAAGAACTATTCAGTATTGGAAAGCTCACTTCCATATACCGGATTGGAAAAGTATGGTGCAAAGCTGATAGTAGGTGTGGTTTACGTAATATTCACAGGACTTCTCGCATTCTTGCTTGGAAACCTTCTGCTTAACTTCTCCAGCCTGAAATCATATGCATCAAATATAAGTATAGTAATAGACTCAAAACCATCTTTGATAAGAGACTTCGAACT
>JASDTM010000019.1:557-6182 GCA_041891535.1 Clostridiaceae bacterium | reverse complement strand
CTCCAAATGGTCCTTGTCATAATCAACCTTATCCTTCCTTAAATCCAGGATAATATACTCCTTCAGATCCTTTAAACCTGCCGGTTCTATAAAATTTTTCAAAATACTCTCCTTAAACACTAGTCCTTTGCCATTCGGCTTATCTTTTATTATACATACTAAATTTGTTGATTTTGTTAACTATATAATAATTCGCATATATTTATAAAGCTTTTGCTTAATTTTTTGATTTTTTTAAGTTCTGGAGCACCCCTTTTTTAAAAATGAGCCTAAAAAAGCTGCAGTCCTATTTGAACCGCAGCTTATATTTTTGTTTATCTTTTTTTACTTAAGTTCCTTTAAAAGTTCCAGAACAAAGTCATAAGTCCTCTCAGATGATGAGATGGAAATATGCTCATTTGGAGTATGAACATCATAAAGGTCTGGTCCGATGGAAATCATATCACAATCAGTTGTTTTTTCTGACAAAATACCACATTCCAGTCCAGCGTGTAAAACTTTTACTTCAAGCTCTTTTCCTGTGAGCTTTTTATAAACCTCTTTTGATTTTTCTCTTAATTCTGAGGTTTTGCTGTACTCCCACTGTGGATATTCAGAAGAAATCTCAAATCCTGTTCCGAAGGATTTTGCCAGTACTGACAATACATCCAAAAGGTTCTTCTTTGAAGACCCCATTGATGACCTTACGGCACTTTGGAAAACAACTGAATCATTTTCTGTATCCATAACACCAAGATTTGTTGAAGTCATTACGAGACCTTCTATATCAGGGCTCATGGACTCAACTCCTGAAGGAATAAGCATTAAAAATCTCAACAATCTTGAAGATGTCTGAAGATCTATCTGCTTTTCAGTTTCATCAGTGTACTTGCAGGTAATCTTTAAACCCGAATCTCCTGTGAATATCTCATTCTTAATATCAAAATTGATTTTTTCAACTAGATTTTCAATCTGAGATTTTGAGTTAGGATTGATTGAGATGACTGCCATAGCTTCACGTGGAATTGCATTCATCTTTGATCCGCCTTGAACACTGACAACATTTATTGGATAAAGTGAAGAAATCTCGTAAAGAACTCTACCAAGTATCTTTATTGAATTACCCTTTATCTTGTCAATATCCATACCTGAATGACCACCGGTCAACCCTGTAACAGAAATCTTGACCTGCTGACCAAGTGCCTTTTCATAAACCACTGGCATGGTATGGGTGACTCTTGCTCCACCGGCACAGCCGGCAATTAATATACCCTCTTCCTCTGAATCTATATTGATTAATCTGGTTCCCTTTAAAAGACCCTTCTTTAAGGATGTTGCACCCTTTAAGCCGGTTTCTTCTTCAGTAGTTATCAATACTTCAAGAGGTGGATGGGGAATATCCTCGGAATGCAGAATTGCCATGGCGTAGGCCACAGCAATACCGTTATCTGCTCCAAGGGTAGTCCCATCAGCATAAATAAAGTCATCAATGATTCTTAATTTCAAAGGATCATTTTCGAAGTCATGGACGGTATCATTATTTTTTTCATTGACCATATCCATATGGCCCTGAAGGATTACAGTTTGTGAATTCTCATAGCCTGCAGTTCCCTTTTTAAATATAATGACGTTATTTGCTTCATCGCGGACATATTCCAATCCACGATCAACGGCAAACTGAACTAAATGATCACTCACCTTCTGCTCATTGCCTGAACCTCTGGGGATTCTTGTCAATCCTTCGAAGAACTCCAAATACTTCTTGTTATTTATTCCTGATAAAACTCCCATTGTTATTATTCCTTATCGTCGCCGAAGTTCAGCTTGGACTTAAGATCGCCGAACAGATCTCCTATAGTAAGGTTATCTGCTTTATCCTGATATCCTCTGTCGATGTTTTCTCTTCTTGCTCCGCGGTTGGATCCTCTGGAAGGTCTTTCACTTTTTTCTCTCTTCTGTGGTCTTTCCTTCTGTTCAAATCCTTCTGACTTCTCGAATCTGTTGAATCTTGAACTTCTTTCCTTCTCCTGTCCGCCTTCTCTCATTGATAATGAAAGCTTCTTGGTTTCAGTATTGATATCCTTGATTCTTACATTAACTTCCTGACCTCTTTGAACAACATCATCAACTTTTTCAACCTGTCCCTGAGTTAATTCTGAGATATGAAGGTAACCTTCCAAGCCTGGTTCTAATTCAACGAAAGCTCCGGACTTGATTATGTTCATTACCTTACCAGGATAAGTCTGACCTACTTGATACTTGTCAATGTTCTTCCAAGGATCATTTGCTGAGGTCTTAAGTGATAAGCTGATCTTGCCAGTAGTAGGATTGATTTCCTGAATAAGAACCTTGACATCCTGTCCTTCAGCTATAACGTCTGATGGATGCTTGATTCTTCCCCATGAAAGGTCTGAAATATGAGCTAAGCCCTCAACTCCACCGATATCGATGAATGCGCCATAGTTCATTATCTTTATAACCTTACCATCAACCTCTGAGCCCTTTGTAAGCTTTTCAAGCATTTCTGCCTTCTTTTCAGCTTTTTCTGCTATTGCAAGCTCTTTCCTTGATACTACTGCTCTCTTCTTAGCTTTATCGAATTCAATGACATTACATTTTAGTTCCTGTCCGTTCATTATTGAAAGGTCAGGTATAAAAGTATCAGAAACCAAGGATGCTGGCATGAAGCCCTGTAATCCAAGGACATCCATTCTTAATCCACCCTTTACAGCTTCCTTGACTTTACAAAGTACAGGAGTTCCTTCTGCAAGTGCAGTTTCAACTTTGACTACTGCTTCTTCAAGATCTGCTTTTCTCTTTGAAAGAAGTACATTTCCCTCTGAATCTGCTTTCTTTAATACAACTACCTTGATCTCGTCTCCTTCTGATACCATTGAAGTTAGATCATCTGCTGCATTAGTAGTGAATTCATTCTTTGGGATTATGCCGTCAGCTGAATAATTTATGTTAACGAACACTTCCTCAGCGGTAGCTTTGATTACTTTTCCGGTCAAAACATCTCCCTGCTTGATGCGCATAAGTGTCAATTCTTCCATTCCTTTTTCCATTGACATTTCTTCTGCGTCTTCCTCTGCTGCCGGTTTTTCAGTTGCCGGTTCGGTAACATTTTCTGCTTCAGTCACAGTTTCAACTGTTTCTTCCACTTTTGGTTCAGAAGAAATTACTTCTTCTGTGGTGTTCTTGTTTTCATTTTCGATCATTTTGTTCCCTCCTGGACTCTGCCACTTCTTGACAGTGTCTTAATCTCATATCTTTCGATAAATAAAGCTGAAGATAATCCTCAGCCTTTTATTAAATAACCTTTTCAGGTTTATTAATCATAGTTTTGTAACAGTAGTCGATTATATCGCCTCTTTTGATGATCCCGATGTATACACCCTCATCATCTGTAACAGGTACAAAGTTCTGTGTTCTGGCCAGTTCAATAATATTTTCAATATCCACATCTATTGGTGCTGTTTTGTGTACTATTTTTCTGGGTATATCACCAATACTTATCTTAGACGTATCTTTAAAGGTCATTTCCGGATTGTTTTTTAACATCCTCAGTAAATCACCTTCAGTCAAAGTTCCGATATATACCCCTTTTTCATCTATGATGGGTATTGCAGTAAGCCTGTGATAATCCATTCTTTCTGCAACCTGTCTCATGCTTGCACCTAGCTCTTCATAGACCGTCTCACTCTTTGGAGTGAGAAAAAACATAATATTCATTCACGTCTCCATAGTAATACTGTTATATTGTATCATGCAAATGCTAACAAATGATAGTAATTTATCAGTATTTTTTCTTAGTATCTGTCTTGTTTTTGCTTTTGTCTGGTCAACAAGTCAAAGTAATCCTTGGGAACCTTCTTGATTTTCTTAAAATACTTCCTGTCCCCCATCATATTTTCATTTACAGTAATCTCTTCCAAAAATGAACCTCTGCATTCCCTGCAGTGATACATACTCTTGATTTTTCCGTGTTCATTTGACATGGAAAGGTCATAGGAAACTGGTCCTGCACAAAGTGGGCAAGCCACAGTAATTTCCTTGTCTGGTATATCTTTTACCTTGATGTTGGAAATATAGATGCTCTCTGATGAGAATAGTACTCTGTTGTTTTTAAATCCATCAAGATGACCGAACTTTTTCACGGTTTCTCTTAAAACCTCTGCAGTACATATTGAATCATACAGCCCATCATGGAATTTTTCATCATCATGTGTTAAGTCAAACATGGTCATTGCATTTTTTAAACTTGGTACCTTGTTTTCCTCAGTGTATTTGGTTAAATATGCCTGAAGATCCAGATACCTTTCACCCACTATGGTAATAGGCATGGTATGCATATGGCAGTTTCTTATCAGTTCATATACATCTGAAATTCCCCAGGTTATCAATATGGAATCCCTGGCAAAATCCACCAGTTCATTTATGGCTTCACTATATGGAATTCCGGTGTCCAGTTGTTCCTGTAAAATACCTGTCATTTCTGATATTGCCGGATTTAAACTTTTATAAAAGCTGTTCTTTACGAATATATTCAGTTCTTTTATGGTCTCAAATTTCTCATTTAATCTGACTGCACCGATTTGAATGATTTCATTGGGATATAAGTAACGGGAATTTCTGTTCTCCCGGGACATATACTCCGAAATTGTTTCATACAAACCTTGCATATTGTTGAATTCAAGATCCAGTACAACGTAATCCATTATTTTTCTGCCAGATATTCCAATGTGTTTTCAACACGTGATTGACACGTGAATATCAGAATCTGAGCCCTTTCTGCTATTTGTTTAAGGTAGACCAATACTGATTCCAGTCTTATATCATCCATGTGAATAAAGCTGTCATCAAATATTAAAGGTACTTCTTCACCATTTTTAAGTATATCATATAAAGACATGCGAAGTCCAAACCATAATAAGTCTTTAGTTCCCTTGGATAAGTAATCCTGGGATACAAATCCGGTATTATCCTCATAGGAAATATTAAAATTATTGTCCATTATTATATTTGAATGCTTTCCCTTGGTAAGTCTATTCAAAATTTCACCGGTTCTACCGCTTACTGCAGGCAGATAGTCCCTCTCCATCTCTTCATTACATTCTCTTAAAACCTTTAGTGCCAATTCAGAAACCTTTTTTTCTTCAATCAACTCATTCATTTCATTTGTTTTCAATTCAATTTCCGAAATAATTTCTCCAGGTCTTTTACCAGCTTCCAATATGTCCAATTCATTTTGAATTATCAGTATTTCTTTTTCCTTCTCATGGATCTTCTCCAAAACTGACAAGGATCTTGATTCAAGCTTTTCCTCTGCTTCCAGTTCCTCATGAATGGCATCAATCATCAAATCAACGTTTTGTACATCCTCTTCTCTTTCAAAAAATGTACTTATTTTAGACCTTGTTTTCTCAAGTTCTGCCATTTTATCTTCTGACATCTTTTGCAGTATAAGCATATTCTCCAATTCATCGGTGACATACCTGTGATTGGTTCCGTTGAATAAAGAATCCTTTTTAATCTCTTTAAGTCTAATATCCAGTTCCCTGTTCTTCTCATCCAAGTCTTTTTTAAGATCCAATAGTGTTGGATACATTTCTGAAACCGAACTGTTTAAGTTACTGAACCCAA
>JASDTM010000019.1:0-547 GCA_041891535.1 Clostridiaceae bacterium | reverse complement strand
AATCTCTTTGAATCAAAGTCCTCCTCTGCCTTTAAATAGTCTGCCAAAGAAAATGATTCATATCTCACAGCCTCCGACTTTACAGCAGTTTTAAACTCCTGATAAAGTTTATTTCTGATTTCATTAATTTCATTCTGATTTGAATTAAAGAATTTGGATCTTTCATCTTCCTTGCCATAAATCAACTCGGAAATATCAGAGATGGTATGTTTATATATTCCATAGAACTTACTGTTAAAGGATGTTTCCATAGAATTTTTCAATTCCTCTGATTTCTTGATTTTTTTACCAATCCTGATTCTCAAGAATATATATACAATAGGTATAACCAGTACTACAGCGGTTATTAATCCCATGTCTGAAGTTGCAAAAATCATAATTATTGGAATCAAGAAAATAACATTTAATAACCGCCTTAACTTAATATTCCGATCAAGCTCATCCTTTAGTGCCTTGAATTTTTGAATTTCAACCCAGTTCTCTTTATTAGAATCACTTTCAGGATTTTTAATTAAATCTGCTGTACGTTCCTTACACACTATCTCAT
>JASDTM010000018.1:0-6273 GCA_041891535.1 Clostridiaceae bacterium | reverse complement strand
GGATATTGATAAAACAACAAAGTTGTTCCCTGTATATTTAAAAGGAGCAAAGGCATTAAGACCGGATTTAAAACTACCTGATAAAAATTAAGTTGAAATACATAATCCCTTGTATTTCAACGGTTAGAGCCATTAGGACCAGGGTATTAATATAGAATTAATGGGCTTATTGGTGTATAATAGTAAATTACAGGGTGTTTTTCCCTTGAATATGAATAAGGAGAATATCATGAGCAAGATTATTCTGGCGGAACATGCGGGCTTTTGTTTTGGGGTCTCAAGAGCCGTTGGAAAAGCATTTGAATTAGGCGGAAACAATAAAAAAATATATACCTTCGGTGAACTGATCCACAATAAAGATGTTGTAAATAAACTTGAAGAAAGTGAAATTACAGCTATTGAGGAATCTGATTTTAAAAACCTTAAACGAGATGATACTGTTTTAATCAGAAGTCACGGTGTGGGTAAGGAAGCACTGGATCAAATCAATGAAATATCTGGGAATGTTGTTAATTTAACCTGCCCTTATGTTTTAAACATTCAAAAAAGAGTCAGTGAATACCATAAAAAAGGATATACAATTGTAATCCTGGGCGATAAGGACCATCCGGAGGTAGTTGGTATCAATGGTTGGTGTGAAAATAAAGCATTGATTTCAAAGGAAGGAAATGTTGATTTCAAGGTTTCAGGAAAGGTATGTGTTGTTGCACAAACCACTGAGAAACAGTCGAATTGGATTAAGTTGATTTCCAATCTGGCTGGATTGACCAAGGAACTGTGTGCCTTTAATACAATATGTACAGCTACTGAATTAAGGCAATCTTCTACAGAAAAACTATCCAAGGAAGTGGATGCCATGGTGGTAATCGGAGGGAAGCATTCTTCCAACACTACCAAGCTCTATGAAATCTGTAAAAAGAATTGTAAGAATTCATACTTTGTAGAAAATGCTAAGGAATTGGAAAAGTACAGGGAAGAACTATCAGGATTTGAAAAAATTGGAGTGACAGCTGGTGCTTCTACACCAGACTGGATTATCAAGGAGGCAATGGAGCTATTATGATGGACGAGAAGAAGTTAGGTGACAATGTGGAGGAAATTACAAATGTAGTAACTGAACCACAGGTGGAAGAAAATATTTCTGAAACAGTTGAGGTATCAGCTGAACCTGTTGTGGAAGAGGTCGCAAAAGTAGTTGAGGAAGCGCCTGTTG
This sequence comes from Clostridiaceae bacterium, assembly GCA_041891535.1. Classification (GTDB taxonomy): domain Bacteria; phylum Bacillota; class Clostridia; order Clostridiales; family Clostridiaceae; genus JG1575. Next base: position 5,060 of record JASDTM010000018.1, on the reverse strand, counting down.
CTGAAGAAAAAGAAACAGTTGAAGTTGAAAATATAGAAGAAAAAGTTGAAAAAAGCGATGATGAAATGTCCATGGGCGAACTTATGGAAAAATATGACAAGCCTGTAAGAATGGGTCAGATCATTAAAGGTAAAATAATACAGTTGGACGACAAAGAAGCTATTATTGGCTTGATTGGCGCAGGAAATGACGGAAAGTTAAGCGTTTCTGAAGTTTCATTTGATGATTCAGCTAAGCTTACTGAATTAATGAAGCTAGGAGACGAGGTTGAAGCCAAGGTAATCAGAAGACCTATAGAAAATGACAGCTTCTATATACTTTCAATGAAGGAAGTACAAAGAGAAGCAAGTAAGTCAGAGCTTTTGGAAGTTCTTGGCACAGATAAAACCATAACTGCAAGAGTTAAAGAAGCAGTTAAGGGTGGTATCGTAGCATTCTATAAGGGACACAGAATATTCATACCAGCTTCCCATGTCGATGTAAGCTCAGTAAGATCCTTGGACAAGTATGTTGGTCAGGATATTGACATCTCAATCATAGAGGCTGAAGAAAGAAGAGGAGCTACAAGAATAGTAGGTTCCAGAAAGAAGCACATGCTCAAGAAGAAGAAAGAAATGGAAAAGGAAGCATGGGAAAAGCTGGAAATCGGAAATGTTGAGACTGGAAGAGTTGAAAGACTTACAGATTTCGGTGCATTTATAAATGTACTTGGAATTGACGGACTCCTTCATATTTCAGAGATCTCCTATGGAAAGATTCCAAAACCATCATCAGTATTAAAGGTTGGAGAAGAAGTTCAGGTTAAGGTTATAGGCTTGGATAAGGAACACGAAAAACTGTCCTTGTCATTAAGAGCTCTTCAGGAAGATCCATGGAAAAATATCGGAGAAAAGTATCCGAATGAATCAATAGTACTTGGTAAAGTTGTAAGATTCACTGAGTTTGGAGCGTTCATAGAACTGGAGCCTGGTGTTGACGGACTTGCTCATATTTCTCAGTTATCACATAACAGGGTTGAAAAACCTTCAGATGTGCTGACAATAGGCGAAACTATCAAAGTTATGGTTTTAGACAGCAACGAGGACAATAAGAAAGTATCCCTTAGCATTAAGGCTGTAGAATAGGGAATATTGGAATAAGAATTAAGAGGGCATTATTTGTCCTCTTTTTTTAGGAGAGATAGGATGACACTCTTTACATTGAAAAATGTCAGTAATGAGGATCATAACAGGTATAAGGATTTTTTCTCTGATCCTGGAATGTTCAATGATTTGAATATACCAATAAAGACGCAGAATCCAACAGGATTATTATCTAAAATAACCGGCTTTGAAGTTGAAAAGCTGGTGTTAAAGGATGAAATCCCTGTGTTTTATATTGGTTTTTTAAAGTCTGCTTCAGAGGTCACTATAAACACTATGTTGTTCAATAAAGAATTTCTAAATGAGGATGAACTGTTTAAGTTTATTAAAGAAGAAATTTTAGATAAGAAGACGATTTTTGGACTTGGTTATGATTTTTCCTATATGACTTCAGATAACGAAATCAATGTAGAAGTGATGGAAAAGCTTGGCTTCACCCCTGAAAAAAGATTTCGGGTTATGAATATACTTTTGGACAGACTTTATCTTACAGGCGATCAAAGAAATTTAAACTCTGAAATTCACTTTAATATTGTCAGGAATGCCTCAGATATAAGGGACAGGGTGTTGGTACAAAACAGCGCATTCAATAACAGCAACAGGATTCCTTTAAATGAAGAGGATATACGGGCTGAAATGATTAACTCAACATACATCCATGATTTGTCACTTTTGATGTTTGATTCAAAAACACCCGTGGGCTATGGACAAATCATACGTTCAGGAAAGATGAATTATTTGGTTAATTTCGGGATTCATCAGGATATGAGGGGTAAGGGATATTCAAACTTACTTTTGGAAGAGCTGTTAGCCAGAACTCTGGAAACAGGAAGACAATCATTATTCCTAGAGGTTTATGAAAATAATATAAGAGCTGTAAAATTATACGAAAACCATGGGTTTAAAACCATGTACAGAAAGTCTCTTTGGCATTATGGAACAGAGAATTAGATTCTGATATAATGCTTTGATGGAGTGTGAGAAATGAAAAAATATTATATAGAAACCTGGGGCTGTCAGATGAATGAAGAGGATTCTGAGAAAATATCAGGTATGTTAAAAACAATGGAATATGAAAAAACAGATTTAAAGGATGCGGCAGACATAATTATATTCAATACCTGCTGTGTCAGAGAAAATGCTGAATTCAAAGTCCATGGCAATTTGGGTATATTAAAGAAAATTAAAGAAAAAAATCCAGAACTTGTTATAGCAGTTTGCGGTTGTATGATGCAGCAAAAGGGTGTTGCAGAAGCCATACTTAAGAAATACAAGCATGTAGACATGGTTTTTGGCACACATAATGCGTCTAGATTACCTGAGTACCTGGAAAGACTTAAAAATGAAGGTGGTCAGATTAAAGAAATCATTGAGGACTCTTCTGAAATAATAGAAGGCGTTCCAATTGACAGGGAAGATTTCTTAAAAGCCTATGTTACCATAATGTATGGATGTGATAATTTCTGTTCCTACTGTGTGGTCCCCTATGTCAGGGGACGTGAAAAAAGCAGAAAGTCAAAGGATATCCTAAGAGAGGTTAAAGAACTTGTAGGTATGGGATATAAGGAGTTTACCCTTTTAGGTCAAAACGTGAATTCCTATGGAAAAGGGCTTGAAGAGGATACTGATTTTGCAAAACTTCTGGCATTGGTTAATGAGATTCCGGGTGTGGAAAGAATAAGGTTCATGACAAGTCATCCAAAGGATTTAAATGAGGATGTTATAAGGGTCATGTCTATATCTGACAAGGTCACAGAGCAGATCCATCTACCTGTCCAGAGCGGATCAACAGAAATCTTAAGAAGGATGAACAGAAAATACACCAGAGAAGATTATCTACAAAAGATTAAGCTGATTCGAGAAAATATTCCTGGAGTTGCTATAACAACAGATATTATTGTTGGATTCCCGGGAGAAACAGAAGAAGATTTTCAAGAGACATTGAGCTTATGTGAAGAAGTAGGTTTTGACTCAGCCTTTACCTTTATTTACTCAAACAGAAATAATACACCTGCTGATAAAATGGAAAATCAAATACCTGATGAAATCAAGCACGAAAGGTTTGAAAGACTTGTAGAAGTGGTGAACAGAAGGGCTGCTGATATTAACAATGGTTATATAGGAAATATCTACGAAGTCTTAATTGAAGGTACTTCAAAGAATAATCCTGATGTTTTAACCGGACGTACAAGATCTGGGAAAATTGTTAACTTTGAGGGTAATAACCAATTGATAGGCAAAATGGCGGATGTTAAAATAACTAAAGCCAATTCTTTCAGTTTATTCGGTGAAATGGCAGATTAATATAGTAGTCTAAAAGTGCGGTTCATGAACTGCACTTTTTTCGTAAATAAAGTATACCAAATCGTTTATAATAGGTTTATATGCTTAAAAATTTAGTTTTCAAGCATTTGGGTTTAGATTGAATCAGATGTTTATATAAATATAGATGAGATTATTTTTTCATTTAATGACAGGCACTTAAGGCGCGGAGGATTAATTAATGGCACTGACACCAATGATGCAACAGTATTTTAAAATAAAAGAAGAATATCCGGATTGTATAATATTTTTCAGACTTGGCGATTTTTATGAAATGTTTTTTGAAGATGCCGAGGTGGCATCAAAGGAACTTGAATTGGTTTTAACCGGAAGAGACTGTGGATTGGAAGAGAGAGCTCCAATGTGCGGTATTCCTTATCATGCTTCAAAAAACTATATTGGACGTCTGGTGGAGAAAGGTTTTAAGGTAGCCATCGTTGAACAGTTGGAAGATCCTGCTCTTGCAAAGGGTATTGTAAAAAGAGATGTAATCAGGATAATTACGCCTGGTACTTTAAATGACGAAACATTTTTAAATGAAGAAAGAAACAATTACTTAATGGCAATTCTAAACTCCGAAGAGAAAAATCCAATGATAAGTCTTGCCATTGCAGATATTACCACGGGAGAATTTTATACTACAACTTTTAAGTCTGATAAAGAAGCATTGAAAGGTGAGATAGCAAAGTTCACACCGAGGGAATTTCTGCTGCTTAAAGAGGATGATTTAAAAGATTTTTTAAGTTCTGAATATACACAGCTCATTACATACAATACTGATTATTTGGTGGATGATGAATCCTTGATTTTAAACCACCATTTTTCAGTTATAGATGGAGAAATTCCCCTAAACGGCAAACGTGTTGTAATGGGACTATTAAAATATTTGGAAGAAACACAAAAAGCTTCATTATCAAATATGAGTCATTTATCAGCATACAATATCTCAGATACCATGGCTTTGGATATCAATTCAAAGAGGAACCTGGAATTGACTGAGAATATTGTTGATAAATCAAAGAAGGGATCATTACTCTGGATTCTTGATGATACTATGACTGCCATGGGTGCAAGAAACTTAAGAAGATGGATAGAAAAACCTTTAATCAATCAAAAAGAGATAACAAAACGGCTGGAATCAGTGGATGTTTTGGTAAATGACCTGGCACTTTTAGAAAATCTCAGATCAGGACTTAAAAATGTTTATGACATTGAAAGAATAACAGGAAAGATAAGCCAAAAGAGTATAAATGCCAAAGAACTTATTACCTTAAAGAACTCTTTGAATAAGGTGCCTGGTATTAAGGAATTATTATCAGGTATAAATTTCGGAGAATTGGGCAAGATAGGTGAGAAAATAGATCCCTTAGATGATATAAGAGAACTTCTTGAATCATCAATAAATGATAATCCATCCATGTCCTTAAAGGATGGAGATATCATCAAAGAGGGCTATAACAGAGAAATAGACGAACTTCGGGATATCAAGGCAAATGGCAAGGTTTGGATAGCAAATCTGGAGTCCAAGGAACGTGAATTCACAGGGATAAATTCTTTAAAAATCGGATACAACAAGGTCTTTGGATACTATATAGA
>JASDTM010000017.1:0-6274 GCA_041891535.1 Clostridiaceae bacterium | reverse complement strand
AATCTCATCGAGATTCAGCTTGATTCTTACAACTGGTTCCTGAAGGAAGGTTTAGACGAAGTCTTCGATGACATTGCTGCCATAACTAATTATGGTGGTAACCTTATCTTAAGATTCGTAGGATTCCATCTGGATCGCGACAATACGAAGTACTCCATTGAAGAGTGCAAGGAAAGAGATGCCACATATGCTGCACCTTTAAAGGTCACTGTAAGACTTGAAAACACCGAAACAGGTGAAATCAAGGAGCAGGAAGTTTTCATGGGAGATTTCCCACTGATGACAGAGCAGGGAACCTTTATTATAAACGGAGCAGAAAGAGTTATAGTATCCCAGCTTGTCAGATCTCCAGGAGTTTACTACAACCAGTCAATTGACAAAGCAGGAAAGGATCTTTATGCAGCTACAGTCATACCTAACAGAGGTGCATGGCTGGAGTATGAGACTGACTCCAATGACATAATATCGGTACGTATAGATAAAACAAGAAAATTGCCTATTACAGTAATTGCAAGGGCAATGGGCTTTGGTACCGATTCTGAAATATTTGATTATTTCGGAAAGGATGAAAGATTAGTTGCTACAGTTGAAAAGGACGTTACTAAGACAAGGGAAGAAGGTCTTATAGAAATATATAAGAGATTAAGACCGGGCGAACCTCCAACAGTAGATTCAGCTGAAACTTTAATCAATTCATTGTTCTTTGATCCAAAAAGATATGACTTAAGTAAGGTAGGAAGATATAAGTTCAATAAGAAGCTTAATATCGTACCTAGAATAATAAACCAGGTAAGTGCCAATGACATTGTAGACACAGAGTCTGGTGAAGTACTTGTTGAAAAAGGCGTTAAGATAACAAGGGAAATGGCCTATGAAATAATGGAATCCGGCATCAACTCCGTAGATATATTGGTTGATGACAAGGTAGTACGTGTAATAGGCAATCATTTCGTTCCTTTAAACAAATTTGTTGAATTGGAAGAATCAGATCCTTTAAATAAGGAAACTGTACACTATCCAATTTTAAGGGAAATCCTTGAAGCCAACACTGACAAGGACAATTTAAAGAATGAAATCAAGGAGAAGATCCATGATTTAGTTCCAAAGCATATTATCAAAGATGATATATTCGCAACAATCAGCTATGAGCTGGGACTTCCATACCAGATCGGCGTCGTAGATGACATCGACCATTTAGGACACAGAAGAATCAGATCAGTTGGTGAATTACTCCAGAACCAGTTCAGAATAGGTTTATCCAGAATGGAAAGAGTCGTAAAAGAAAGAATGACCATCCAGGACCAGGATAATATAACCCCATCTGCATTGATAAACATAAGACCGGTTGCAGCTGCAATAAAGGAATTCTTCGGATCCTCACAGCTGTCACAGTTCATGGATCAGACCAATCCATTGTCTGAGCTTACAAACAAGAGAAGACTTTCTGCTCTTGGACCTGGTGGATTATCCAGAGACAGAGCCGGAATGGAAGTCAGAGACGTTCATCACTCCCATTATGGAAGGATGTGTCCGATAGAGACTCCAGAAGGTCCGAATATAGGTCTTATAGTTTCACTTGCATCCTATGCAAGGGTAAATGAATACGGATTTATCGAAACACCATACAGAATAGTAGATAAGGAAAAGGGCGTAGTCACAAATGAAATCAAGTATTTCACAGCTGACGAAGAGGACCTCTACCTTTGTGCGCCTGCAACTGAGCCTTTAGACGAAGAAGGACACTTCATCGACGAAAGAGTAACAGTCAGGAGAAGAGAGGACGTTATTCTGGTACCAAAAGAAGATGTTGATCTTGTTGACGTATCACCAAGACAGCTTGTATCCGTTGCAACAGCAATGATACCTTTCCTTGAGAATGACGACGCATCCCGTGCCCTGATGGGTGCGAACATGCAGCGTCAGGCAGTTCCGCTTCTAAAAACACAGGCACCAATAGTTGGTACCGGTATTGAATACAGGGCAGCCTACGACTCAGGAGTTCTTCCAAAGGCCAAGAATGATGGTGTTGTAACCTACGTTTCAGCAAATGAAATCAAGGTTCAAAGAGACTTTGACGGTGGTGTTGATACAACCCGACTTCTTAAATTCAAAAGATCCAACCAGGGTACCTGCATAAACCAGAAACCAATAGTTTCAAAGGGTGACAGGGTTGCCAAGGGTGATATATTAGCTGACGGTCCTTCAACAGACTTAGGTGAAATAGCACTGGGCAGAAACATAAGAATAGGCTTCCTGACTTGGGAAGGCTATAACTATGAGGATGCCATGCTCATATCCGAAGAATTGGTACGTGAGGACATATTCACTTCCATCCATATAGAGGAATATGAAGCAATTGCAAGAGACACCAAGCTCGGACCTGAAGAAATTACAAGAGATATCCCGAATGTCGGTGATGATGCATTAGCTCAGATCGACGAAAGAGGAATCATAAGAATAGGAGCAGAAGTACGCTCCGGAGATATATTGGTTGGTAAGGTAACTCCTAAGGGAGAAACTGAATTGACTGCAGAGGAAAGACTGCTCCGTGCAATCTTCGGTGAGAAGGCAAGGGAAGTCAGGGACACCTCATTAAGAGTTCCACACGGTGAGCAGGGTATCATAGTTGATGTCAAGGTCTTCACCCGTGAAAACGCAGCAGAATTACCTGCAGGTGTAAACATGCTCGTAAGATGCTACATAGCACAGAAAAGAAAGATTTCAGTCGGTGATAAAATGGCCGGACGTCATGGTAACAAGGGTGTTATCTCAAGGGTATTACCTGAAGAAGATATGCCGTTCCTGCCAGATGGAAGCCCGCTTCAGATATGCCTAAACCCTCTTGGAGTTCCTTCCCGTATGAATATAGGACAGGTTTTGGAGGTACATTTAGGCTGGGCTGCAAGTAAGCTTGGCTGGCATGTTGCAACACCGGTATTCGACGGAGCAACCTTCGAAAACATCGAAGAGCTTTTAGAGGAAGCCGGATATCACAGAGATGGAAAGACAGTTCTATACGACGGACGTACAGGTGAAGAATTCGACAACGAAGTTACTGTCGGATACATGTATATCCTGAAGCTTGCTCACTTGGTTGATGACAAGATCCATGCAAGATCCACAGGACCTTACAGCTTGGTTACCCAGCAGCCATTAGGTGGTAAAGCACAGTTTGGTGGACAGAGATTCGGAGAAATGGAGGTTTGGGCACTTGAAGCTTACGGTTCAGCTCATACACTTCAGGAAATCCTTACAGTCAAGTCCGATGACGTTGTTGGAAGAGTTAAAACCTATGAAGCAATAGTCAAGGGAGAAAACATCCCGGAACCTGGTATTCCTGAGTCCTTCAAGGTACTTATTAAGGAATTACAGGCACTTTGCTTGAATGTCAAGGTATTGAACGATGATCTTGAAGAGGTAGCATTAAGAGAATATGCCGATGATGAAGGCGTATCAGAATATGCACCAGAGTTATCAAAGAGAGCAGATCTTTTAGATGAGGATTCTCTGGATAAAATGAACATGATTATAGATGATGAAGATGGCCTCATGGATGATGAGGACACAGAAGCTACCGACGAAGAAATCGATGAATAGGGAGGCGTACCCTTGGTAGAATTAAATTATTTTGATGCATTACAAATAGGCCTGGCTTCTCCGGATCAGATCAGAGAATGGTCAAGAGGAGAAGTTAAGAAGCCTGAAACAATAAACTACAGAACACTTAAGCCTGAAAGAGACGGATTATTCTGCGAAAGAATATTCGGGCCAATGAAGGACTGGGAGTGTCACTGCGGAAAGTACAAGAGAGTCAGATATAAGGGTATTGTCTGTGACAGATGCGGAGTTGAAGTTACAAAGGCAAAAGTAAGAAGAGAAAGAATGGGACATATAGAGCTCGCGGCTCCAGTTTCCCATATCTGGTATTTTAAGGGAATCCCTTCAAGAATGGGACTTATATTGGATATGAGCCCAAGATCCTTGGAGAAGATCCTATACTTTGCAACCTATGTGGTTTTAGACCCAATGGATTCAGGACTTGCCAAAAAACAGCTTTTATCTGAGAAAGAATACAGAGAAGCAGAAGAAAAGTATGGCTATAACTCCTTTAAAGCGTTAATGGGAGCTGAGGCTGTATTAAAGCTTTTGGAAGAAATTGATTTGGATGCACAGAGCGAAGAGCTCAAAGAAGAGCTAATTACTGCATCAGGTCAGAAGAAGGTAAGGATAATAAGAAGACTTGAGGTTATCGAAAGCTTCAGAAAATCCGGCAACAAGCCTTCATGGATGATAATATCAGTTATTCCTGTAATTCCTCCTGATTTAAGACCAATGGTCCAGATAGACGGTGGAAGATTTGCTACCTCTGATTTAAATGACCTATACAGAAGAGTTATAAACAGAAACAACAGGTTAAAGAAGCTTTTAGACCTGCAGGCTCCTGATATCATCGTCAGAAATGAAAAGAGGATGCTTCAGGAAGCAGTAGATGCTTTGATAGACAACGGCAGACGTGGAAGACCGGTAACAGGTCCTGGAAACAGACCACTTAAATCCTTGTCAGATATGCTGAAGGGTAAGCAGGGTCGTTTCAGACAGAACCTTTTAGGTAAAAGAGTTGACTACTCAGGCCGTTCAGTCATAGTTGTCGGACCTGAACTTAAGATGTACCAGTGTGGACTTCCAAAGGAAATGGCACTGGAGCTCTTCAAACCTTTCGTTATGAAGAAGCTTGTTGAAACAGGCGTTTCACACAATATAAAGAGTGCGAAGAGAATGGTAGAAAGAGTTCAGCCTCAGGTTTGGGATATTCTGGAGAATGTCATAGCAGACCATCCGGTTCTCTTAAACCGTGCCCCTACACTGCATAGACTGGGTATCCAGGCATTCCAGCCAATCTTGGTTGAAGGCCGTGCAATAAAGCTGCATCCACTTGTTTGTACAGCATACAATGCTGACTTCGACGGTGACCAGATGGCGGTACACGTACCTCTATCAATGGAAGCTCAGGCAGAAGCAAGATTCCTGATGCTTGCAGCAGGTAACATATTAAAGCCTTCAGACGGTAAGCCGGTTTCAGTACCTACACAGGATATGATCTTAGGATCCTACTGGTTGACTACTGAAAGAGATGGCGTAAAGGGAGAAGGTCACATATTCAAGGATCAGGACGAAGCAGTCATGGCCTATGAGACCGGACAACTTCATCTACAGGCTAAAATCAAGGTAAAGATGGTCAAGGAGATTGACGGAGAATTAAAGTCAAAGCTCATTGATACAACAGTTGGTAAGATCATATTCAACCAGTCCATTCCACAGGATCTTGGATTCGTTGACAGAGAAAACCCTGAAACAACCTTCGATTTGGAGATAGACTTCCAGGTTACCAAGAAAAAACTTGGTCAGATCATTGATAAGTGCTACTTAAAATATGGTCCTGTAAATACCTCAACCATACTGGATAACATAAAGTCCAAGGGCTTCCATTATTCAACGCAAGGTGCCCTGACAGTTGCAATATCCGACATGGTGGTACCAGAAGCCAAGTTTAAATTACTGGATGAAGCCAATGAAATTATTAAGAAAATAGAGAATATGTATAAGAGAGGTCTTATTACTGACGATGAAAGATACAGATCAGTAATAGACAAGTGGAGTGAAACAACTGACCAGGTTGCTGATGCTCTGATGGATTCACTTGATTCCTTCAATCCAATATTCATGATGGCGGATTCAGGAGCGAGAGGTGGTAAGTCACAGATCAAGCAGCTGGCAGGTATGAGAGGACTTATGGGTAACCCTTCAGGTAAGACTGTTGAAATCCCAATCAAGGCTTCCTTCAGAGAAGGTCTAGATGTTCTTGAATTCTTCATTTCAACTCACGGAGCCAGAAAGGGTAATGCCGATACAGCGCTTAAGACTGCTGACTCAGGATATTTGACAAGAAGACTTGTTGACGTTTCACAGGATGTCATCGTAAGAGAAGAAGACTGCGGAACTGACAGAGGTATCTTGATTAAGGACATCATGGACGGCAACGAAGTTATCGAGTCATTACAGGAAAGACTGACAGGCAGATTCTCTGCTGAGGATATAGTACATCCGGAAACCGGAGAGGTCATTGTTGCAAGAGATACTTACATTGATACTGATAAGGCTGCTAAAGTAGTAGCTGCTGGTGTCAAGGAAGCTATGATCCGTTCAGTATTCACATGTACAACAAAGACTGGTGTCTGCGCTAAATGCTATGGAATGAACATGGCAACTGCAAGAC
>JASDTM010000016.1:1228-6324 GCA_041891535.1 Clostridiaceae bacterium | reverse complement strand
ACCTTAGTATCCGATGGGTAATAGCTGATGGTAGATTCCAGTGCATTTACAGAGGTATCCAACAGAACATCAGTAGTCCTTCCATTGTCAAAAAACTCTTTGATAAATGGGTAATCCTCTTTTTTAACTGTAGCTGACATTCCAATGAATCTTGGCTTTGTTTCAGTAAGTTCCATTATTCTTGCAAGCAGTGACTTAAGCTGGATACCTCTGTTGTTTTCAAGAAAGTTATGGACTTCATCCACAATTACCCATTCAAGACTTCTAAACAGGTGTTTTGCCTCAGCTGATCTGTTTACAAACATGGCTTCAATGGATTCTGGCGTTATCAATAGGATTCCTTCAGGGTTTGCAAGAAGCTTTTTCTTCTCTGAAGCATTTGCTTCCCCATGCCAGGCTGTTACTCTTATATCCATGAAGTTACATAAATCAGTCATTCTTTTGAACTGGTCGTTTATTAAGGCAATCAAAGGAGAAATATATAGAATCTTAACTCCACCCGTTGTCCTGTCCATCATATTCAAGGCAGGCAGGAAGGCTGCTTCAGTCTTTCCCGAAGCAGTGGGTGCTGCAAGTATCAGGTTATTATCTGTATCATGGGCTCTTTTTATAGAAGCCTCCTGAATTTTTCTTAAGGATTTCCATCCTTCTTCGTATATAAATCTCTTGATTTCCGGTTGTAGGTATTCAAATGCATCCATATTACAATATCTCTATGTCATCAAGGTCGTCCTGATCCTTGTTGACTGCAGTGTTAACTCCTAATTTCATTCCTGTAAGCTCTCTCACGGTTCTGTCAGGGTTCTGTCTTGATAAATCAAGGATTTCAATGAAATCTTTAATTACTGCCCTTGGAGTTAAAAACTCCTTTGCCCCGGGTCTGTTCAATTGCTCCACCATGTAGAACTCAATATCTCCATGGGTTACAGGAATCATTGTTTTATAATATGCTTCATACACCTTCCAAAGTTTTTCCAAAAGGGTATATATCTCTTCAGGTGTTAGTGGCTTTAAGTCCATAACTGTTTTAACTGAATTTACAATGCCATCTGAGTAAACAACATCAGTGCCAAGTCTTCCCTTTAAAGCACCATAGCCAGACATCCCTCTTCTTTCATCATAAACAGTTTTTCTGGTTGCCCCGAAGTTTATCAGAATATACTTTGCCGCATTTGTTTTACACTCATTATAAATGTTTAATATCTTCTCGTAATTTCTCTCCCTTGTGGCAGCCATGGGAAGCTTATATATATTGACCATTTCATCAAAATTTATGACAAATCCGCTGTAACCCATGGTTTTAAAGAGTTCAGCCAGATTCTTGATCATTAAAAACCAATTGTCGTCAGTTATGGTATCTCTTATGCCAAGAACCATTCGGGACTCTGTTTTAGTATCAATCTCACCCATTATCCATCTTAAAGCCTGAACTGACAGCTCAGAGTTACCATTTGCCATTCCTTCAAAATACTTGCCAGCTGCCTGTCCTAATTCAAAGGCCATTCCCTTTGAATAAAAGTCAGAGGTTTTTTTAAGTATTCTTTCTTTGACCAATCCCTGGTGCTCTTTTGCCATGACTTCTTTCGGAGTTATTCCAGTCTCTTCTGAGATCTCCTGAATAATAGATCCTATCCATTTTTCAAGAATCATCTTTAAAGTGTTCCCATCACCTGAGGTTTTAGAAGCAAGTCTTGTTATGATTTCAGTATATAAAGCCTTGGCTTTACCATCGGAGGCATAGAATCTTCTTTCAGGATTCAAATCAACGGTGGATACAATAAAGTCCATGTTCAGAGCGAAAATCTCAATTGTTCTTAGCATGAAGCTTTTACCTGTACCAAAATCCCCTACCCAGAACTTTAAGTCACTTTCTCCGTCAATTACACCGTTTAAAACCCTTAAGACTTCATCAACCTCACGTGATCTGCCTACCTGCAGATGAGCCAGTCCTTTTTCAGGGACTACTCCACCTTCAAGGGCTTTAATTATACTTGCAGCCTCTTTAGGCTTTATTTTAATATCCATTCATTAACTCCAGTAATTCTTCTTTATAGTATTCATCTGCAATGACATAATCCCCGTCAATCAAAAGGACCTGGTCTTCAAATTTCTCATATAGGACATTGTTAATGTTCTCGATGAAGGAGGATAGGAATATACCTAATTGATCAGCAATTTCTTCTGCTTCTTTAACCAACAACCCTTCATCAGATACTGCTTTTTTAATAAAAGCCCGCATCTTTTCGTCCATCATTGAAATAACGCTTCCAGTCCCATTAGTAGAAGCATCGTCTTCCAATTTATTTTCTTTAATAACAACGATTGATTCCTCTTTCTTCTCAATGTCATCATCAACATCAGTACCGACTATTGTCTTTACATTCTCTATTACTCTGGAAAGTTCAATCCTTGATTTGTCTATTTTATTCGGATCAAGAGTTATATCCTTCCTATGCAGATATTGTAAGCCTTTTATATAATCCAAGTCTTCTAAAACTGGTTTTTTACTGTTTTCTAGCATTCCCTCAAAGGATTTCAACTGTGTTTTATGGACTGATTCCTTTGCTTTTTTAAGCTTGGACCCTCTTAGTTTTCCGTCTGCATTTAAGCTTAACGCGCTTATAATGCTGGTTGTTATATCATCAGAATCAAAGAGCAGATTTAATATTTTTACCTTGAATTCTTTGTCTTCAATAAAATTGAGAAGCTTGAACAGGGTTGAATATTTATCTTTTTCCTCTGTATTTTTTAAAGCTAACAGAAGAATCAAGCAGAACTTTTCATTGAATCTGGTAATGCTGATTGCTTCATCCAAATATAAATCCGGAGCTTCATAGCTGTTTAAGAGCTTAATAATGTCCTCGAATACATTGGGCCTTAATTGATATTTAAGAACATCCATTTCGTTATCCACATTAAGAGCTTTATTATCAAGCAGATTAACTCTGACTGCATTCTCAGTTATCTTGAAAAGACTGGCCAGAAGATATTTTGCTGAATCACTTACCCAAATTCTTATATTATCTTCTGGAAACAGTTTTTTGAGTCTTGCTTTAGTCCCGGGAGGCCAGGTGACCTTGGGATTTTTAAGTTCATTTATAATTATGCTGCACACTTTGGTAAACAGGATTATGCTTCTCTCATTTAATTCAGGACACTCCATGAATATGCTTTTTCTAAAGCTCAGATTTTCAAGATAAAATACTTCGTCTTTTAGTATTCCTTCTTCTCTTAGTCTACCGTTCTTATCCCACCAGACAATGGGTATCCCGCTTTTTAAATATCCATAATATTCACAGGTTACAGGATCTGCTTCAATTCCTTTAAACCCAATCCATCCTTCAATGTACTTTGAAACCCATTTTGCTTCTGTTTCGCCTATTATGGTTGCAAGTTCGTTTAAAACCCTGTTTTCCAACCATGTAATGTGTTTGAAGTATATTTGAGGCAAACTGGCAATTATGCAGGAATAAAGGGCAGAGTAAATATTCATAATAGAATATGTATGCTTTTTCCCGACCTTCTCCAGGGAGCTCTTCCTTGCAATAAGCCTTTTGTTTAAAGCATAGGCCAGATCATAATAAATTTCCTTTGATAGATTTGTAGGCCAGGGAATCTCTGAAATATCGTGGCTATATCTTACTTGCTTGTCTAAGAACGCTTTTTCAACAAAAGACCAACTATTAGTATATTCATCTTTAGGCATTTCAAATCTTTCTGAAGTTTTCTCCTTCGTAAACGGGAATTGAAAAACTGTTCTTGAGGGCTCTATACTAGGTTTATTGACTGGCTCAACCAACTTGTCAGCAGTGGTAATATTCACATTATCAAAATTAATTTCGCGTGGTTTATTTTTGCTTACATCAATTATATTTTCATCCAAATCAATATCTTTTTCATATCCACCATCATCAATAGAGAAATAATCCGGATCATCAAATGGATTGTTAGGATCAACAAAATAACTGGATAAGTCATCAGAATCATCAAATTCATCAGATTCGAATTCAATATTATCTATTTCTACTTGAATGCTAAAATCTCCATCAAGCTTTTTATTTCTCTTCTTGATTTCTTCAATCAATCTTCTGATTCTGTCAGTATAGCTCAAATCCAAGATCCTCCTTTCTCCATTATTTTTACATCCTTCAAACACTATTTTAGTACTTTATCTGTACATCCAATTACTGTAAATTTGTTTACCTTTAGTATCCTAAGAAGTTACTTTTTACCTGAATTTCTTTCTAAATAGTCTTTTAAAACAGTGGCATTATTCTCCTCAACCATTTTTGAGGAATAAAGAAGTGTAACATCATCTTTTGCAAGAAATTCTTTTACCTGTTCAATAAAAGAGGCTGTTTCAGGGTTCCCATCTAATTAAGAAATATATGACTTCTTAAAATCAACGAAGCTTAATTCTCCATCATGGTACTTTTTCCTGAGCTCATTTGATGGAGCAATGGTTTTAATCCATAAATCAAGTTTTAAGTTTTCTTTTGAAATACCCCTTGGCCAAAGCCTGTCGCAAAGTATCCTCTTTCCATCCTCAATGGAGTATTCGTCATAGACACGCTTAACTTTTACACTGTGTTTTTTCATATTTTTTCAGCTCCAAAAAATTCAATCTGTATCTTTCATTATACTATATTCCCTCCTTATTTTTTTTACTTGCCATCCCTTGAGAATTTTCAAAAGCAATATATTCAGGTTAATTTAGCGTTTAGTTTGACCAATATTCAGAACTGTGGAATACTTACATTAGTATTTTAGAGAAAAGGAGGAACAATATGAAAAGAGTCGGACTTGCCATCCAAGGCACACTTATCGCACTGTTTGCGATTCTTGTGATTATGATACTTGGTAAAATGGTCACCTATGAAGATACGAAGAAATTTTTCTATGCACTCATCATCCTGAATGCAACAGTCAATCCATTGATATTGTTTCTTTTAAAAAAAGAGAAGAAAACAAGTTAGTTATATAAAAAATCCTTTGACTTAAAAATAAAGTCAAAGGATTTTTTTGGTCCAACTTTTGGGGGCCTATCTGCCCTGATTATTTTTCTTTTTTCTCTATTATCCCAGGTAGTCTAATAC
>JASDTM010000016.1:0-1218 GCA_041891535.1 Clostridiaceae bacterium | reverse complement strand
GTCTAATACTATCTGAACCTCAGCCTTTACGCCTTTAATTAGGATATCTTCAACTATGTTGAACTTTGGATTATGATTTGAAAAACCATATCCCTCTTCCTTGGTTCCTGCTCCCATGAACATATAACAGGTTGGAGCCATTTTTTCAAAGGATGAGAAGTCCTCTGAGCCTGAACTGATTTCTGTTGTGAATTCAGCTGAATCTTCACCGTTTACCTTCTTTAATGAAGCCAGGGCAAGGTTTGAAAGCTCCTTGTTATTGTTCATTGCTGAATATGCCCTGAAGTAGGTTAAGTCATACTCTGCACCGTTTGTTTTACAAACATAGTCAGTAATGGTCTTGAGTCTTTCTTCAATAATGTCTCTTACCTTAGGAGTTGTTGATCTTATAGTTCCAGATAATTCTGCAACTGACGGTATAACATTATTTGCAACTCCTGAGTTGAAGGTTCCAAGGGAAATTACTCCAAATTCACCTGGTTTAACATTTCTTGAAACTATTGTGTTTAATGCAATGACAAGCTGTGAACCTGTAAGGATTGGATCTATTCCAGTATCAGGCATGGAGCCATGTGCTCCTTTACCCTTGATAGTTATCTTGAAAGTATCTGCTGCTGTGCTGGCAGGTCCTTCTTCAACCAGTTTAATAAGTCCTGTTTCCATGTTAGTTAATACATGAAGTCCGAATATTGCATCTATTTTCTTATCCTTCATGACTTCACTATTGACTATTTCAACCGCTCCTCCAGGAGGCAGTTCTTCTGCATGCTGGAAAATAAATAATACTGTTCCATTTATAAGCTCTGTGTTCTCCGACAGAACCTTTGCAGCTCCAAGGAGCATTGCAGCATGGGTATCATGGCCACACGCATGGGATACACCAGGATTGATGCTTGCATAGTCTACCCCTGTTTCATCTGGTACAGGCAGTGCATCAATATCAGCTCTTAACATTACAGTTTTTCCGTCTTCAGCCTTCGGACCTTTTCCTTTAAGTGTTCCAAGAACAGATGTAGGTGTTGGTCTTTCAATAGTTATTCCTTCAAAGGTACTTAAAACACCTGCAATATATTCGCTTGTCTTAAATTCCTTATATGACAGCTCCGGATGCTTATGGATATATCTTCTCCATGCCAATACCTGTTCCTCCGGAAGATTATCCAACCAATTTTTCTCCAAATGAATCACCCTCTTATGCATAATTTTATTATATTTTAT
>JASDTM010000015.1:0-6333 GCA_041891535.1 Clostridiaceae bacterium | reverse complement strand
TGTAAGTGCCTAAAAGTACAGGCAGCACACCTGATGCCAGAGGATCCACGGTACCCGTATGGCCGGCTTTTTTGGCACCAGTGGCTTTTCTTACTTTGTTCACAGTCTGAAAAGAGGTAAGTCCCTTTTCCTTATTTACAACAAGTATTCCGTTTATCAATAAAGATAAGCCTCCAATTCTCTCAAAATCAAGTCTTTGGCTTCCTCAAAGGATGGAGTCATCAAAGTGAATCCTGCAGCTCTGACATGGCCGCCTCCCTGGAAAACCTCTGCAAATCTTCCTGCATCAACCTTCTTCTTCGTTCTGGCAGACACTCTGATTTTATCATCAGTTTCCTTGAGAATCATTGATACTTCGGCTTCTTTGGGCATAAGGCCCAGATTCACTATATCAGTTGTATCCTTGTCAACTATTCCAAGATCAGTAAAATCGCTGCTCTTTAAAAACATCATGTTTACTCTTCCGTCAAAATAGGTTTGGATTGAATTTAATGCCCTTCCCATGAGCTTTAACCTTGCCATGGGCTTTTCATCAAACACTGTCCTAGAGATTTCATAAAAAGGTATTCCCCCTTTTATGAGCTTTGCTGCAATCTCATGGGACCTTGGAGTTGTGCACTGGTATTTAAAGGAACCTGTATCAGTTGTAATTGCAGTATAAAGGCACTTATCAATCTCACTGTCTCTCACAATTCCTGCTGACTCCAAAAGATCAAAAACAATTTCGCCTGTGGATGAAGCATCAGGTAAAACATAGTTAAAGTCGCCAAATCTGTCATTTGTCCTGTGGTGATCAATGTTAACCAGTTGGAATCTGACATTTGTATTGTAGTCGTAGGAAACCCTGTCGAAGGAACCACAATCCAACACAATAACAAGGTCAGTCCCCGGAACAACCTCCGGAGTTGATGCATCAGTTTCTTCAGTCAAGGGTAAGAACCTTAAAGTATCCAATACTTTGTCCTTACTCAATATATAGGCATCGTAGCCTGCCTTCCTTAAACCCAGCACCATTGCATGGACTGAGCCTAAGGCATCCCCGTCTGGGAATGTATGGCATGCTACACCTATTTTTTTCTTTTTACTTATTATTTCTGAAAAGTTGAACATATATTATCCTATCTATTTTAGAGTTTTTAAGCTTAAGCGTTCTATACTTAAGAGATTTCTGCATTTGTTATGATTATTCCTCGTCCATTGATTCTGAGGAATCGTTTTTGTCATTTGTTTCAACTGGATTCACTTCTGCTGGTATTACCTTTTTCAAAAGTTCATCTATGTGCATTCCATAATCTATGGAGGTGTCCTCTAAAAAGATCAGCTCCGGTGTATTTCGAAGATTAATTGTTTTAGACAATCTGGTTCTTATAAAACCTGACGCCTTTTTAATTGCATCTAAAGTTGCCTTTTCCTCCTCCTTATCAGGTGAGAAAATAGACAGATACACCTTTGCATATTTTAAATCAGTTGTTACATCGACACCGGTGACTGAAACCATGGCTTTTATTCTTGGGTCCTTAAGCTCTCTGAGGATGATGTTGGACATTTCCTTTTTCATTTCCTCATTGATTCTGCCCATTCTGTGCTTAGCCATATTACAGCTCCTTTCTCTTGATCTCTTTCATCTCAAAGGCTTCAATGATGTCGCCTTCCTTAAGATCATTGTATCTTTCAACTGAAAGTCCGCACTCATATCCTGCTGCAACTTCCTTCACATCGTCCTTGAATCTCTTAAGTGAAGCCAATTGACCTTCGAATATGACTATTCCATCCCTTATCAATCTGATCTGGGAATTTCTAACAATTTTACCAGTAAGTACATAGGCACCGGCAATTGTACCAACTGCAGAAATCTTATAAATCTGTCTGCATTCAGCTGTACCTAAAACAACTTCCTTTATATCAGGAGACAGCATGCCTATCATAGCTGATCTTACATCGTCTATTGCATTGTATATGACTCTGTATGTCTTTATGCTTACGCCTTCCTTCTCTGCAATTGCTGCAGCGTTGGCATCCGGTCTTACATTGAATCCCATGACAATGGCATTGGATGCTGTTGCAAGAATTATATCCGTCTCGTTAATTGCTCCTGCACCGCCATGGATAACTCTTACTTTTACTTCATCAGTTGAAAGTTTCTCCAATGAACTCTTAAGTGCTTCCACGGATCCTTGAACATCTGCCTTAATGATAATAGGCAATTCTCTTACCTGTCCTGAAGAAATCTGGGAATATAAATCTTCCAAAGACATTCTTCCTGCATTCTGGTTCTCAAGCTTTGCCTTCATCTGTCTTGATTCAGCCATCATTCTTGCAGTCTTCTCATCCTTGACTTCATTGAACCTGTCTCCTGCCTGTGGTACCTCTGAAAGTCCAAGTACAGAAACCGGAATTGAAGGTCCTGCGGATTTTAATTTCTTTCCCTTGTCATCAAACATGGCTCTGACTCTACCATAGGTATGACCTACAATAATTGAGTCGCCAACATTAAGGGTACCGTTCTGTACTAAAAGTGTTGCTACAGAACCCTTACCCTTATCCAGCTTCGCTTCTATAACAGTACCTCTGGCTCTTCTTGCCGGATCTGCCTTAAGTTCCTGCATCTCAGCTGTCAGAAGGACCATTTCCAAAAGCTTGTCTATTCCCATACCCTTTTTGGCAGAAACCTCAACCATTATGGTGTCTCCACCCCAATCTTCAGAAATAAGGCCGAATTCAGTAAGCTCCTGCTTTACTTTATCTGCATTGGACTGTGGTTTATCCATTTTATTTATGGCAACAATCATTGGAACCCCTGCAGCCTTACAATGGGAAATTGATTCCTTTGTCTGAGGCATGATACCATCATCACCGGCAACAACCAGGATAACCAGGTCAGTTATCTGTGAGCCTCTTGCTCTCATCTGAGTGAAGGCTTCATGTCCGGGTGTA
The DNA here is from genome assembly GCA_041891535.1 of Clostridiaceae bacterium. Classification (GTDB taxonomy): domain Bacteria; phylum Bacillota; class Clostridia; order Clostridiales; family Clostridiaceae; genus JG1575. Next base: position 3,399 of record JASDTM010000015.1, on the reverse strand, counting down.
TCTAAAAAAGTAATCTTCTCGCCCTTGATTTCAACAGTATAAGCACCTATATGCTGAGTTATACCACCTGCTTCTCCCGCAGTTACATGGGCTTTTCTGATGCTGTCCAAAAGGGATGTCTTACCGTGGTCAACGTGACCCATTACAGTTACAATAGGCGGACGTTTTACAAGTGTTGCATCATCTTCATCTTCATCTGCTTCAATTTCATCCAACTTGCCGGTTTCTTCCTGCTCAATTAATACATTGTATTTTTCTGCAAGTTTTGATGCTGTGGTAAAGTCAATCTCCTGGTTTATACCGGCCATTACGCCATTCATGATCAACACTTTAATAACTTCATTTATTGGCTTATGAAGCTTTTCAGCAAGCTCTCCAACGGTGATAAAATCACCCATGGTGACTATTTCAATTTCTTTAGCAGCTGATTGTCCGTCGGACTTTCTTCCTCTTTTCTTCTTTTTCGCCTGATTATTGACTTTTTCATTAAGTTCTTCTTCGTAAATATCAATAATTGTCTTTTTATCATCAGTTTTCTTATCTGAATTTTCTGCTTCTTTTTCAGATGTCTTTTCTTCGGCTTTTGGTTCAGCCTTTTCTTCTTTAGAACCCCCGGCCATCAATTCTTTTATTAAAGCGGCATCTTCTTCTTCAACCACGCTCATGTGGTTTTTAACAGCTATGCCGAATTCGTCAAACAATATCTTTATCAGTTCTTTACTGGATATATCCAGTTCCTTCGCAAGTTCATAAACTCTTAATTTAGACATAATTCCTCCTGTCTTTAAGCCCTACATTATCATCGCCAGCTCCTTAAGCTTTTTTGCAATTCCCGCATCAGTCACGCCGATTACGGAGATATTGGATTTTCCTGTAGCTCTTCCCAATTCATCCATGGTTACATGAATCTCCATCAGCTGATATTTAGTATTTTCTGCTGCTGGGTTGAATCTTTTTCTGGTATTTTCAGATGCATCTTCAGAAATCAGAATTAAAAAGACATTATTCTTTTTAACTCCTGCTTCAGTCAGATTTCCACCTAAGGTTAACGCACCTGCTTTTTGAGCGATACCGAGAAAATTCAATATTTTACTCATTTATCATTGCCCTCATGGCCTCATATATAGCTTCATCTATATTTGTTTCCAAATTTTTATTCAATCTTTTACTCTTAAATGCTTTTTCAAGGCATTCCTTGTTTTTACAGATATAGGCACCTCTTCCCGGTTTTTTACCAATGGGGTCCAAGGATACCTCACCTTCATTGTTCTTGACTACCCTGATGAGCTCTTTTTTTGGTTTCATTTCCATGCAACCAGTACACATTCTCATGGGTATTTTTTTCACCTTCATATAAAATACCTCTCTTTCAATTTTTTAAGGATTTTTACTCCTCTTCCTTCTTAGCCTGCTCCAACACTGATTTGTCCGGGATCAAGGTCAAGGTATCCACATTGTATGCCTCTTTGTCCTTGTCGCTTTTTATATCAATTTTCCAGTTGGTCAGTTTAGCTGCAAGTCTTACATTCTGTCCTTCCTTGCCTATTGCAAGAGACAACTGTGAATCCTCAACTATTACCCTTGCAGATTTTTCATCCTCATTGACAAATACATCCTTGACCTTTGCAGGTGACAGTGCGTTTGCAATGAAAAGAGCCGGTTCCTTGTTCCATTCAACAATGTCGATTTTTTCATTTTTCAATTCATTAACAACATTTTGAACTCTTGAACCCCTGTTACCAACACATGAACCAGTTGCATCAACATTTTCATCATTTGAATGAACTGCAATTTTAGTTCTTGAGCCAGGTTCCCTTGCAATGCTCTTAATCTCGACTACTCCGTCAAATATTTCAGGTACTTCTCTTTCAAACAGTCTTTTTACAAGGCCTGGATGAGTCCTGGATACAGTTATCAAAGGTCCTTTGGTGTTTTGCTTAACTTCAACAATGTAGAGCTGGATTCTTTCGTTGAATTCATATTCCTCGCCTGGAATCTGCTCTGAAGGCCCTATTACGGCTTCAATTTTTCCTAAATCCACATATACATTTCCCTTGTCTTTTCTTTGAACTATTCCGGAGATCAGGTCAAATTCCTTTTCTGAGAATTCATTGTATATTATTGATCTTTCCGCTTCTTTAATCCTTTGTGTAACTATCTGCTTTGCAGATTGTGCTGCAACCCTCATGAAGTTATCAGGGGTAACATCAACCTCAACTACATCACCTGCAGCATAAATTGGATTTATTGCTTTTGCATCCTCCAAACTGATTTCTGATGAACCATCTTCAACTTCTTCAACGACTTTTTTTCTGTTTACTATCTTTATTGCTCCCTTTTCCCTGTCCACTGTTGATTTAATATCCTGGGTGTTGGTATCTTGATAGTTCTTTTTGTAAGCTGCAGTCAAGGCATCTTCCAAAGTAGTGAACAAAAGCTCCTCTTCTATTCCCTTAAGAAGTGATATCTCTTTTAATGCATTGATAATTTCAGCGCTTCTGCTGTTCTTGTCCTCTTTTTTTACCCTAGCCATTTTCTTTTTTTATACCTCCGGATCAAGATTTATACTCTTGATCTTTTTATATTCTATTTCTTTCTGACCTCTTTCTGTTTCAATAACTAAAATCCCATTCTCAAAGGATCTTAATTCGCCTGTAAACCTGTTTTTACTTTTGTCATCAGAATTAAGTTTAACTTCAACCCTTTCCCCGATTTCTGCTTTAATATGCTCAGCATTGAAAAGAGGTTTGAATAATCCAGGTGACGATACTTCCAGGAAGTATTGCTCATCAATCGGATCCTTCTCATCTAAAATATCACTTACTTTACGTGACACCTTTTCACAGTCATCAAGGGTGATATCATCGCCGTTTTTATTTTCAATGTAATATCTCAGGTATTGTTCGCCTTCTTCTGTGACATTTTCCAGATGGTAAATCTTGTAGCCAAGCTCATCAATGGCCGGTTCTGTCATTTTCAGTATCTCATTGAGCTTTTTTTCTAAATCCATAGAAAACCTCCAAACTTTTTATTTCCCATAAGGGTTTCAATCAAAAGGAGCGGGTTTCTCGACCCACTCCTTTTAGTACTCTTATAAATGTAATAAAATTCTACCATAAAATTTGCATAAAATCAAATCCGGCTTCATAGGTTGAAAAACGAGATCTGGTTTGTTTCGCCAAGGTTTTTAAAGCATCCCATTGCTTCCAATGCATCAATTGCAGTCCTTGTTGCCTTTGTCCTTTGTTTAAAATCCTCTTTAGAGAAAAATTCTCCGGACTTTGCTGCCTCTTCTATGGCTATAGCCGCATTATCACCAACACCTGCCAGTGAATTAAAAGGTGGAATCAGCTTATTTCCATCAACTATAAATTCCATGCCCTTGGATTTATACAGGTC
>JASDTM010000014.1:31509-36306 GCA_041891535.1 Clostridiaceae bacterium | reverse complement strand
GATATATCTGTCTGCATACTTGAAAGCAGATTCAGGCAGGATTCTTTCATAGGGCTGTCCACCCTTTAAGATCACTTTAATATGGATAATAAGATCCTCCTCCGATGGGGTCCCACATTTGCCAAGTCTCAACTGTTCTTTTAAGTTCCCTTCTGAGGAACCAAACTCATGCATCTGTCTTCCATCCTCATCTACACCTGTGAGCATGACGTAGATTCCGGTGAAGGTATGTGTCACACCTTCACCCAATCTACCAAGAACCTTTGCTGATATGGGGATGATATCCATGATCGTATCAACATATCTGTCATGTTCACCGGGTTTAATGAGCTCTACATCAACTGACTTAATCAAGTTTTCTGTTATTGCAGGTTTCTCAGGCAATTCTAAAAATCCCTTTTTAAAATTCCCCTTTCCTGAAAAACCTGCCTTATTAACGTGAAACACTCTGATCATCAGCCTTCTGAGATCTCTTGTACCCACTTTTGTCACCGTTAGACCTTTGCAACGTACTCGAATGGTAACGGAACTATTTTTCCTGCTGATTCAATCTTCATCAACTGTTCTAATGTAGCTTTTACTATTGCCTTTTGCATTTCTGGATTGTTTGGTTCACCGGCATTTGCACCCATTGGTACTCTTGGAGCAACCGCTCTTGGAGTTCCGTTCTGTCTTACTACTGGTGGAAGTGCTGCTATTATGATTGTAGGAATACCCGATTCCTCAATGGCCCTCTGTACTATTACAGCTGACCTATGACAGGTGCCTCAGCCAGCGGTCATGATGACAGCATCGACGCCTTCAGCTTTAAGCCTTCTTGCAATCTCAGGTCCTGTTTCATCATGGAACTTAGTCTGGTCTCCGCCGCCGCCCATGAACCCGAAGTGTTCTGGTGCAACTGCCTTTATGAAGCCTTCTGCTGCAAGCTCCTGAAGTCTTGTTATCGGGAACATACAGTTGATATCCTTATTAACATCACCGTTGTCGTATCCACCATGGGATACCATTAGTTCTTCCGGTTTGACATCTCCAGGAACCATCCTGAATGATGAGTCTCCTGCAAGATTAAACCTTGGCTCAGTTTTTAAATGCACACCTGCTGCTGAAGCCAGTGCGATTGTCATATTTTTAAGTTCTCCCTTAACCGGAGTCCATACCGGATCAGGAGTAATTGGGACGAATATTTCAGACTGAAGTCCCTTAACAATGGTTAAATTCATTTTTAAGCCTCCTATATTTCGCTTTTCTGATTTTCCTTTTCTATGACCTCTCCGGATAAAACCTCAGGGTAGCTCATTAAAAAGCCAACCTGTAACCCCACTTTAAGCTCGTAGTCTGTTATCAGCATACGAAGCGGAATCTTAAGTTCTCCCATCCTGCCTTTAAGATCTATTGATACACTTACATCAGTCACCCTTGTGATGATGCCTTCAACATATCTTTCAGTTGAGATATATTTCAGATTTTCCATTAGTTTTCCTTTTCGTAGATTTCAGCACGTTTACGGCTCTTCTCCAAAACCTGCTCGTTATCTTCGAGGACCACTTTATTGCCTGTGGCTTTTTCTATGAGTTCAACATTGTTCAATTTGACATTGTTGTTCCATTTTCTTTCAGATTCTAAAACTTCTTCTCCGGCCATGACGTTTTTAATCATTGCCATTGCTCTTACTGCATCTTCAGGACACAGGGTGTTGTTACAAAGAATCTCATTTTCTATGCCCTGTTTGGATTTGTTGTTGTCTATCATGTACTTCATGTATTCATTACCGACAACCAAAGCTCCCTGTACAGCACAGAATGACATACCAACTACCGGGATACCCCTTGAACCAACCTGCTCATGATGTGAAGCAAAGTCGATGTGGTTGTTTCCGAAGCCTTCAGTTGTTATGATGACACCGTCTGGATCCACTGCTTCAACTATCATTCCCATTCTCTTTGATACATAGAATTTCTCTGAGTTGATCTGTGGTGAACCTACAAACAATACTCCACATAAATCTACTTCTTCATCAGCCATTGCCTTTAATACAAGCGGCTCTCTGAAGTAGTGTCTTGAGGTTTCCTTTGAAGCCGGTCCGATACAGGTTAAAGCATGGATACCACCATCTAAAACTTCAAGAGGTGATAACATAACCGGAACGTTTCCTAAGTCAACATTTGGTTTTGCACCAAGTGTTCCAACTGGTTCAACCGGAAGAATCAGGTTGTCATGCATAGCACCCTGTCCCATGATTTCTTTGACTATAAGAAGCTTCTTTCTGCCTGGTCTTCTGACCTGGTTTATAACCTCTGTCTTGTCAAACTCAATTGCTGCTTCTTTCAGTACTTCTCTTATTTCCTGGGTAATATAGTCAGAAACCTTATGTGCTGCCAATGGGCCTGGTCTTTCCATATTTGTATGAGCCTTTATCTTGACTTCAACTTTTATTAGGATTTCTCCCTTGTCTGGTGCTCCAGGTCTTCCCCACATGATGTTTCTGTCCAATGGACCTTCTGATGAACCGAATTCACCAATCTGAACTCCATTCTCATCAGTTCCTGTGAGCATCATTATGGCACCATCGATTAATCTTGTAGTACCGGTACCAAGATCTCCCTCTTCTTTTACGGCTATTGGCTGAATATCCATAATGGTTTCAGATTCCATGCCATAATCAGCTGCTGTTACAATGTCGATCTTCAAGTCAGTAACTAAAGCCTGGGAGCCAGCTGCTTCCTTTTCAATGCCTTCTCTGATTATTAGTGTATGACCTTCAATCTTAGTCTCTGGTCCTCTTTTAACTTCTGTGATATTTAAGTATTTTCTTGTAAGTGAGCGGACAATTTTATCCTCAAGCTTCTTGGCTGGTTCAACTATTGCTCCTGGTACTGCAGTAGCTGCGTTAGCTGCCATAGCCTGACCAGAATAAACTCCAACTGGAATTGAAAGGTTGATGTCCTTTCCTTCTCCGATATGGATAACTATGTTTCCGCCTGCCATGGTCTGTGCTGCTACTGGTGCAGCGGCTTGTGCTGCAACTGGTTCAGCTGATTTAACCTCTGCTTTTTCTTGTTGTACTGCATCCACATCCGCTTTTGTGATTGGAGTTAATGCATCTAAAGTGTTGGTGAGCTTTGCCCCTAAAACCTCACCTATTGTAAGGCAGTCACTGCCTATGGTAAGAAGTCCGGTATCAATGAGGTCCGGAAAAATTGCTGGATCCTCAAGATTTGACGCCTCGATTGTGATTCCCGCTTCAAAACGGCAGCAAGTTATTGCCGGATCCTTAGCATGTTTTAAGGCGGTTTCCATTGTAATTGACATAATTTCCCTCCTGTAATTTAAAATTTACGTACTATACTATGTTAAATTTCCTTGTATTCTCTTATAACATCCATACCCATTGTTCTTAAGGCATGATCTGTTGCATGGTGTACCTTCATGTTGAGCTTTGGTGCTGAACCCATTACTGTATTTGAACAGTCTGTGCAGTGACCTATAAGTACTTCAGAAGCACCGGCTTTTTTAAGCTCAAGAACCTTTTCAGCCTGTCCCGGGCAATGTCCTGGATTTTCACATTTATACTGTCCGCCCTTTCCTTCGTGGGCATTTTTACAAATCTGGAATCCTACAACAGTTGCTCCCATGGAATCAGCTATCTGGTTTAACCTGTACTTTGAAGGCCCTCAGGCTCATTGGATTATTACAAGATTACCTCCTACCTTTTCAAATGGTCCGGTTACTATTATTCCACCACTTGTTTTGCTTATCGCTTCATTTGCCATGGCTCTGTGACCTGTATAAGGTCCGCCGATTAAAATCTCACCCTCAGAATCAGCTCTTCCCCCAAATTCCTTTATAATATCCTCAAACTGAGTTCCAATTGGGTACTTTTTAATCTTAACTGTGCCCTTTTCAATACCTTTAAGTCTTCCAGCAACTGTCACATACTTATCTATTGACGGTTTTCCAAGATCAACTGCATCAGCAATGGCACTTAAGGTCTCTGTATTGAATACTATTGAATTAGCTTCTGATGGTAATGCACCTGGAGGTAGAAGAATGTTTATTGTGTCTCTTATTAATGCTCTTTCCTCTCCAACTGGATAAACATTTCTCAAAGGCAAGACTCTTATATTTTTAATTCCCTTCTCCTTTAAGTACCCTGTTAAAAGCTTTATTATCTCTCTGTGTTTAAACTTGATACCAAGAATTCCCTTTTCTGCACCAGTGGACTCCATGGCCAGTTCCATTCCCCTGAATATCTTCTCAGGCTCATCAGTCAATTCCGCCATATTATGGGATAATATGGGTTCACATTCAGATGCGTTACATAAGAGATATCCGCCTGGAGCTAGTTTTGTATTGAGTTTTACATAGGCTGGGAATCCTGCGCCGCCCATACCCACAATTCCTGCAGCCCTTGCTGCTTCAGATACTGTGGAGGTTTTCTCGATTCTTTTAAAATCTTCAGTTTCTTTTGTTTCTTCAATGGCAATATATGCTTCATTTACTTCAGTTACTGTTCCTGTTACGGAAGCATGCAGAGGTACGCTGAGCTTTTCAGTGATCTCTTTAGCGATTATTTCCCCTCTTTCCACTTTCTTTCCGACTTCGACTGTTGGTTGGGGAGGAGCACCCAAACCTTGTCTTAATCCGATTTTTACAATTCTACCCATATTTCCTCCTATGATTCCATTCACAGTTATTTAAGCAAATTTCATGCCAACTAAAACCGTTTTCGATAGTCAATTTTTGTCAATTACAAAAGCTTGTTAATGTTACTACATTAACAAGCTTTTGATTGTACAC
>JASDTM010000014.1:27874-31499 GCA_041891535.1 Clostridiaceae bacterium | reverse complement strand
TCCTTTATATTTATCTACTTTAATTTTACACCATTTATTTAATCTGTTATTTCATTTGTTAAATTTTAGATAAAAATAATAACCAATTTTCGTCGCATGAACGAAAATTGGTTATTTAACTGTATTAATCGGTTTCACTTGATAAACCAAATTTCTTTATTTTATATTGAAGAGTCGATCTTGGAATGTCCAAAGCCTTGGCTGTTTGGGCTAGATTATATAGATTAGCCTTAAGTTCACCTTCTATAATGCTCTTCTCAATCTTCTCCACCCTGTCCATCAATCCGCCGGAGCGTCCATCAGCAGTACTTAACCCTCCGAAGTATTTGACTTCGTCTGGAAGTGCCTCGTATGTTATCTCCTCACCCACTGACATAACCACAAGCTGCCTAATCATATTTCGTAATTCTCTTATGTTTCCCGGCCAATCATAGCCAAGCAGGCTTTTTAAAGCCTCAGGGGAAATACTTTTAAGCTTCTTTGAATATTTGACATTGTAGTATTGAAAGAAATAGTTGATGAGTTCAATGACATCCTCTGATCTTTCCTTTAAACTCGGCATCCGGATTGTTATACCCTTAAGTCTGAAATATAAGTCTATCCTGAATTCTTTTTTCTTGACCAAGTCATCCAAGTCCACATTTGTTGCAGAAATTATCCTTACATTGACTGGTATATCCTTCTCGGAACCCAGGGGTCTTACAAAGCCTTCCTGTATTGCACGGAGTAATTTACTCTGCTGCTGAATCGGAAGTACTCCAATCTCATCTAAAAAGAGTGTACCCTCAGATGCCTGTTCAAAATAACCTGCTCTGCCCTGACTGTCAGCTCCAGTGAAAGCACCCTTGGCATAACCGAAGAACTCACTTTCAAACAAAGTGTCAGGTATGGCACTGCAGTTTACTGAAATAAACTTACCCTTTACTCCGCTTAATTTATGTATGTTTCTTGCCATGACCTCCTTACCAGTACCGGTATCACCTGTTATAAGTATTGGAAGGTCTGTGGGCGCTGCAAGTTCAGCGGCCTCCATGGCCTCTAGTACTGCCTTGTCAGATCCTCTGAAGAATTCTTCACCCTGTTCAATTGTCACTATTTTCTGCTGCAGGCTCTTAATCTTATCCATGGCAGAATTCAAGCTGTTCTTTAGTTTTTGAACATCCTTCATATCCCTGTCAGTGGATACAACCCCTATAAGCTTGTTTCCCTTTTTAATGGGAGCAGCACTTATAAGAACATGGGAGCCCGGTTTAGGAGAATGCCTCAAATCCCTGAAGGTCTTTCCTGTTTTTAATACAGTGTCATCTATTGCATTTGGAAAGAAATTTAATAAAGGTTCTCCTAAAATTTCCTTTGCAGATACGTTATATATCTTTTCTATGGCACCGTTCCATATAAGAACCCTGCCTTTTTCGTCTATTACACAAATACCATCCTGGATATTGTCAAAAACCATGGAATATAAATAATTCTGATCCAGATAATATTTTAAAATATCATCTAAAACTTCCCTTCGGGATACCTTCCCGACATATACATCATCTCAGTCCCTGCAATAAACGGTGTCCTGGTTTTTATCCAATAAAGCCAAAGCCAGTTCGTCCAAGTTTAGTTTATTGCACGCCTTGATGAAGGGCCTCATTTGTTTCCCCTCTTCCTCTGCGGTCAGTGGTTTAAAATATCTTTTGAGTTCCTTTATCTTTATTACATTCATGGCATTTTAGAATATTCTAAAATGGAGCAAATTCGTTGTCTGACCACCAGATCTCTCTTAATCTCTGATATTCAGCTTCGAATGAGTCCCTGTGGATTATTTCCCAGTCACGGAGCTTTAAGAAGAAGTCTTTCTCTGCCTGATTCTCAGTTCCATCAGCCGCATTCTGGTAGAATTTCTGTGAATCGTCTTCCAATATCATTGCAATGGAGAAGGCTGCCAAAGCCAAAGACATGTCATCAGGAGTCAAGTTAGAGAACTTGAAAATACCAGGTGATGGTACCTCTATCTCTGACAATGCCAATACTTCACTGTCATTACCCTTAAGTAGTGTTCTTATGTATTCAACGTGCTTAAGCTCTTCCTGTGCTATCTCATAAAAAGTCTTTTTTACCTCAGGAGAAGAAACCTTCTCTGAGTACATGGTATAAAATTCATACCCTTCCAATTCATTCAAAATAGCCTGTTTAATCAAAGCTACCTTAGTATTGTTTTCCATTTTTCATCACTCCTATAAAAAAATTATTTACTTTATTCTAATTATAATATGAATCCCAGGATTTTTGAAAACCTTAACTTCTAACTCCCTGTGCTTCACTGAAGGATTGAGATATTCCAATCAAAATATAGAATATTATCATAACTTTTGGCTCCATAAAATATGAATCCACTAAGCTAGCCATGGTAAATGTGATTAAAGCTATAAATATTCCCTGAAGTGTTCTTTTAGTACTGAAGCTTAAATATGGTACTTTCAAAGTACCCCTCAATGCCTTAAATGATCCAAAAATAGTTCCAAGTATACCCAATAATCCAGGTATGCCAAGCTCAGCCAAAAACCTTAAAAACATGTTATGGGCATGCCAAATTCCTGGTATATCCCAATCATTGAACAAATCAGGATGGGTGTTGAAATACTCTGTATATCCGAATCTGAACGCACTTGCACCGGTTCCGGTGAGTGGATTCATTTGAAATAACTTCAATGCCACTAACCAAATTTTGACCCTTGGTACATTTTGCTCATAGGAGAAAATATCAAGAAATCTTTGCTGAACAGAAGGCATCAACGCAATGATAATGACGAATATCAAAAGCACCCATAAAATCCTTTTGTTATACATGACAACCAAGACAATAAGTCCGAAAAGCATAATCCCAAGAGCTGCCCGGGATTGAGCAGAAAGTACAGCTCCAAGACACAGAAGAGTCAAAAGTATATAGAATATTCTATCCACCCAATCCTTTGAACCCCTTGCTTTAAAAAATGCCATGAAGAACCCCATCATTGACATGACCGACAAGGAATTGGCGTTCTCAATGGTTGATATATGTGCTCCTCTTATAAACATGCCGTGGTGTAAAAAGGTTGTTATATTTTGAAAAGCCAGATAGGCCATGACAAAAAACAACCCGATGAACAAGGCATATTGGAACCCCTCTCTATATCCTTCCTCCCTGTATTCATACTTTATAAGTAAAAAAAGGAGAAACAGGAAAATAAACAGGAATGAAATACCAAAGGTATCCTTAAAGCTCAGGCTCCATATGGAAGACAGAAGTGTCCATACAGTTATTAACAGAAGTGACATGGTGGTTATGGACTTATAGTCTTTGATGCCATTCCAAAGTCTTGATCTAGCATCTTCGTTCCAAATTATATAAATCAAATAAGATAAGGTTGCAAAAGTAAATAACCCTATCCCCACAGCTGTGGACACCAGAGGATATACCAAAATCACAACGAAGTATATTAAAAATACAATACTTTTAAAATTACCTGAAAATGCTTTTTTTATTTCATTTATAAAAAAGGAGAATTTTTCCCCTATATTAACTTCTTTTTGCATAGTCAAAGAGCCCCTGTATTCAAGTACTAAAACCCCGATTTTATCAGGTCTTCAATATGAT
>JASDTM010000014.1:25817-27864 GCA_041891535.1 Clostridiaceae bacterium | reverse complement strand
ACGTTTTGTAAGTAGTGCTCCAGAAACAGTAGTAGCTCTTGAAAAGAAAAAAGACCCCTTACGGAGTCTTTTGTCCTTTATTACTACTCTAAAGTGATAGCTGCAACTGGACAGCTTTCTACTGCTTCTTTAAGAGTATCTTCAACTGCTGCGAAGTCAGCGCCTTCAATAACAGCTGCCTTTCCGTCATCGTTCATCTCGAAAACCTCTGGGCAAATGCTGGTGCAAAGTCCGCAACCAATGCATAAATCTTGATCTACTACTGGATTCATAAAAATAAACACCCCCATAAATTTTTACACTGTCAGTCTATGTCATAGTTTAATCTATGGAAATAGAAACTGTTGTACAATTAAATTATATTAAAGCTGAAAGATGTGTCAAGTAATTGAAGATTAAAATACAATTAATCCTTTTCACATACCTAAAATTTGATACATCTACTGTAAATATATGTCTCCTGAGGTAGTTTCAATAATTATTTCTTTTCCCCCACCCCAAATCTTACCTGAAGCTTCTTTTTCCGCATTTTTTCCATCATAGCTAATATATCCTGATGTGGATGTGGCTTTGAAGTCGTAGCCTCCACTTACTGATATTTCAACCTTACCGCTGACGGAAGTAATTTTCATTTTATCGCTTATAACATTTCCTCTCAGGATAATATCACCTGAGGTTGTTTTTATATTTCCTTTGAAGATTTCACCAGTTATACTGACATCTCCGCTTGTTGACTTTGTATCTACATCAAGTTCATAACCGTTTATATTTATGTTACCTGAAGTGGATACACTCTTTATTGCTGTTGTTGCTATTGATTCCACTGAAATATCCCCGGAAACAGAGGTCAGATCCATATACTGTGAATCCGAATCGATAAATATGCTGCCGGAGGTTGACTTAACCTCCAGTTTTCCCGTGAATCCCACAGGCAGGGTAATCTCCACATTAATCCCGGATATGGATGGTCTTATACTGTTGAATTTTGCCACTTCAAGTTTAATCTCTGAGTTCTTACTGTCTATTGAATAGAGATTTTCAGAATTGAGCTTTAAAACATTACCCTTTATATCAAAAACAAAATTGCTTGTATTTCCTCTTTTAATATTTAAATCTGCAACAGAGGTTTCAATAATTATCTTTTTTAAATCTGGTGTAGTTTCAATGGTTTCTGTTTTTCCGATTTCTGTATATTCATTAGAGCTGTAATTTAAGTTCATTTCTCTTAAGTTGGCCGAAACTGTCTCTACTATTTTTTGTATCGTTATACCTGAAGTATTCGCTGAATTTATTCCAAGGTAGAAAAATACTATACCTAAAATCAAAGTCAGTATCAGTACTGCTTTTCCAAATTTACCCATGATGTTCCTCCATTCCAAGTATCCTCTTTATCATATTTATTAAAAATAGGATTCCAGATTTTACTATGAATATATATATGGTGAACATGAAAATTGTAACGCAAATAAACCCCAGTCCAAAGTAGAATACTGTATCCATGGGGATACCAGCAACCAACTGTGCCACCTGCGGTTCCACCCCTGCAATTAAGGGTGCTGAAGTAAGTGCAATACTTACAAATAAAAAGCCGAACAAGACCACCAATCCAACCACAAGTATGGCTGACATACCAATGATTACAGGTACACCCACAATTAGAATAATGATCAGGGCTATGAGCTGTGTAATTATATTTCTGTTTTTCCCTTCCATTGTACTCACCTGTCCCAAATATACTTTAAAGATAGCCCATGTTAATTAACCTTAAATTAAAATTACATTGATAAATGAACTAAAAAGCAATTTTAAACATATTCCTACTTTTTGGAAATTGTCCCCCATTGAATAGGTAATTGTTTATAATATAAGGTAAATAAAAGCTTGAAGCATGTTTGGATAAATATCTTTATATGGTCATTGGGAGGAAAAATGAACAGAGAAAAAGTATCCTTGACACTTAGTAACCTTTTAAAAGGAAAGGTCACCGGAGGTCCTAAAACATTAACAGAAGAATTATTGACCATGACTGAAGCACACGGTCCTGACT
>JASDTM010000014.1:24023-25807 GCA_041891535.1 Clostridiaceae bacterium | reverse complement strand
GATATATTAAACCTTCCCCTTGATTTGGAGGAGTTCTATAACTATGTCCTTTTAAAAAGCTTCCCTTCCTCCTCTGAGTTCAAGGATGTCCAATCAAAGAAAAAATATGAGCTTCTCCTATTGGTTTTTAGAGAACTTACAGACTATGACCTATCCTTGGGTAATAAGAGCAAGGAAAATGACTTTGTAAAAAAACACATGCTGAGCTTCCTTACTAAAGAGGAGATATCAGAGCTTGAAGATGATGAATATGTGACCTTCGTAAAAGCCTTTAGAGATGACTATATATACGAGATCATGAAGCTGTCCAGCATTGTCTTCGGGTATAACACCTTGGACCATGTACTTGGGGTACACTATATCGCCATGTCCGTCGGAAGACAGTTTAAAAAGCTTGGCTTCGACGTGAACTTAGGTAGGGTTTCAGGTGCTGCAGCCGGCCATGACATAGGAAAATTCGGAGTGCTTAAAAAAGATGGCAGAAGAGTTCCTTATCTACATTACTATTATTCAGACATCTGGTTTAAAAAGCATGACATCAACTACATAAGAAACATTGCAATAAATCACTCCACCTGGGACCTTGAACTCGATAACCTGTCCCTTGAATCATTGATACTGATCTACTCAGATTTCAGGGTTAAAAACCTTGAGGGTACAAACCCACCTTTGATGCACATTTATTCTTTGAAGGAATCCTATGAAGTCATTTTAAATAAACTGGACAATGTGGATGAAGCAAAGAAAATGAGGTATGAAAGAGTTTATAGAAAGCTAAAAGACTTTGAAGACTTCATGGAATCAATTGGGATGAACCTGGATCCAGATTCAGACAAGCCTATAATCTTCGAGCCCATTTATCACGACAAGCTTGCCCTTACCTTCGGTTCTGAACTCGTTGAAAGACTTAAATATTTCTCCATAGACCATAACACCGGAATCATGTACCTTTTAAGGGATGAAAACTCATTGACTGAACTTTTGGAGGATGCCAGAAGTGTCAATGAATGGAGGGATTTAAGGGAGTATGTGAGAATATTTGAAGAATACTCAACTTACTTAACTGCAAAGCAGAAGGTCCAAACCATTGAGTTTTTAAAAGAGAACCTTGTTCATCCTGAGGATGATATAAGGCTTAACTCTGCCAAGGTAATCGGAGAGTTGATCGCCACATATGATGAGGATTATAGAAAGGAACTCCCACAGGGTGTTGCCCCTGCCCTATCCAGGGTTACAGGTACAACTCTTTTTAAGAGCATGATTGATGACCTGTTAAATCCTCACTCACAAACCATAGATATTCACAGACATATGCTTGGTTACTCAATAAGTGTATTAACAAAGTCTGTATTTGAGTCACTGCCTAAAAATAAACCTTTATACATTGCAGAATACTCTGATATTTTCCTGGAGCATTTTAAATATGCAGTGGAGAAGAATTCAGAAAGTTCCTTGTTTTTACTGGAAGCAGCAAAATACATTCCTAAGGAAGCCAGATCCAAAACAATACAGGAATTAACAGACTGCTTGACCTATGGAGACAGGTACCAAAGGATAATGACACTTGAAGTTGTATCCATTTATGACACTGACGACATTGATGGCACAAGGGTAATAGACCTTTTAAATGAATGGGCGGATAAGACCACAGTCATGGATTTGACAGTCACCTATCAGCTCTATAAGCTGTCTGAAAAATTAATGCCAACTAAACGGGAAGCTTTATTAGATATCCTTAAAAATAAAATTATATACACGTAAAAAACATAAAAATGGTAAACAAA
>JASDTM010000014.1:22467-24013 GCA_041891535.1 Clostridiaceae bacterium | reverse complement strand
ATACCTGAGGTATTCCTCTCCAATTTAAAAACAGCAACCCATTGGGTTTTAAAGAGAAATCAGCTTAAGCTTCTTCTTTTCTACACAATTACTGAAGAAGGCATTTCAACTATAAATACAGCCATACACTTCTGCAACATCATCAAGGTTTCAGCCTATGAGACAGTCAGAAGAAGTGCAGGAAACTCACTTCTGATCTTAGTCCATTATCTGAATAAATTTGAAAAGAACGAGGTTGCGGTGGAGCTTCTCCGTGCCCTTGAAATTGAAGGTCATAAATTCACAGAGTACATTCCCTATTATCTCGGAAGGTTGATTCTTTTCCTGGAAGATAAGGAAATAAATGAGCTGATTGACGACTTGAAAGAAAAAATCAAAACAGCTAAAAGCCCTGTAAAGTCCTTACTGCTGAAAACAGTGGGCACAGCCATTGCCTATTCCTCCATTGATCCTGGAGTTAAAAACGAATCCTCCACCTATCAGAAAATGGGTGAGAAATCTGAATACATCAGCGGCAAATGGGACTTAAGGCAGAAGTTTATAAACATTTTGTTATCCGGCATGGCAGACCCTGACTTCAGGGTTAATCAGACTGCAATAACAACAATAGGAAGAACTGGATTTGGTTCAGAGCTTATATCCATTGACAGGAAAAAAGAACTATTTGACTTGATGGTCAAGAAAATCCTTATCCTTACAAGACAGAGTGAAAGGGATGATCTAAACTTCCTGTCTGATTCTGCCGCCTATAACTACATATATAAGTTCATTTCAGACTATGAGATGACCTATGGTGCAATAGTACCCGCAAACCTTAAAAAATATGCCTTCTTTGCTGGTACCTTTGACCCATTCACCCTATCCCACAGGGAGATTGCAAGGCTTATCAGGGACTTAGGATATGAGGTCTATTTCTCTGTTGATGAATTCTCCTGGAGTAAAAAGACACTGCCTAACAAGGTAAGAAGATCCATATTAAACATGAGTGTGGCAGGAGAGGAAAACATGTTCCTATTCCCTGATTCAATACCAGTTAATATTGGCAATGACAAGGATATAGAAACTCTTAAAGATGCCTTTGGTGGAGAAATAACAATAATATGCGGATCTGACGTCATACTAAATGCAACAGCCTATGAATCCGGCAAGAAAGCCATAAGAAAGCTACCACACATCGTCTTTTTAAGAAACGAATCAGAGGACAATATAAAAATAATCAGTGAAAGACTTGATGACTTTAAAATCCTTGATTTACCAGACTACTTAAAGACCATAAGCTCATCCCAGATCAGAAAAAATATAGATGAGAACAGGGATATATCTACTCTGATTGACAGCCTGGCCCAGGAATATATTTATGAGAATGGCTTCTATCAAAGGACACCTATAGATAAATACCTGGCACAATATAACGCACTTAAAACTGAGGATGTAACAGAATGTACACCGGAGCTATTAAAGCTGTTCTCACAGTGTAAGGTTGATATTAAAAAAGTTGAAAAACTGATTAAGGATGTCTTCTCAAAGGATTCAGGACGTGCACTAC
>JASDTM010000014.1:11701-22457 GCA_041891535.1 Clostridiaceae bacterium | reverse complement strand
TGTCGGAATATCTTTGACCCATTGGACAAGATCTTCAGACTATTTAAACGAAGTCGGAAATGTGGCGTGCTCTGAAAAAATAAGGGCTGTTACTCCTGGTAGACTTGCAACAATAGACCTGGCCTTTGTATTTAAATCAGACCCATTAAGAAACTATTCCCAGATTCTTATAACTGAAACACTGGCCGATTTGATTTCAAGGGACTATGAATACTGCCTGTACAATAAAAAGCTGGATTTAGAAGATAAAGAAATTGTGGAAACCTTGAAGCTCTTCAACTTCGGTGAAGAAGCAGCCCATGACAGGCTGGTTTACACAGTTAATATGACAACACCAATTGCACTTAACTTGGATCTTGAGAATCTACTCAAAGAGCCTTTTAAAAGTGCACCTTCAATCAGGGAAACATTCTTGAAAGCAAGAAAGAGCTTACAAATGGCACTTGGCAAACTATTCCCCGGCGAACTTGTCATATCAATAGAGCCATTGATGCTCCACCAGGGTATGATAGACAGAATAACTAAGGAAAATGAAGTATCCAACATCCAGACCTTCCCAAGAAAGCTTGGAGCCCATATGTGTGTGCCCTACGGTGATATATTGGACGACCACATTATCCCTAATACTGTAACCAAAGCACTGCATACAGAAAAGTATTTTGAGGCTGACCTTAAGTCCTTTACCATAAAGGAACTCCCCTTCTATCTGTCTTTGGAAAACCAGGTTAAAATCCTTAAGTCCTTCAACAGGGAGCTTATACTTGTAGATACTATCCTACATAAGGGCTACAGGATGAAAGCTTTGGACCCACTTTTACACAAAGAAGGGTTAAAGGTCAGAAAGATAGTTGCAGGAATACTTTCAGCAAGGGGCAGAGACTTAATGGCAAGCAAGGGATATTCAGTGGATACTGTTTACTATTTCCCAAGGATGAAGGTATGGTTCAATGAGAATACACTATATCCATTCATTGGCGGGGATTCATTATGGAGGGGTACATTCCCAATGAGAAACCTTCTGCCATCAGTCAACCTGATACTGCCTTACACAATGCCGAAGTTTTTGGGAGCCTATGACAAAGAAGGAGTTTATAACCTGTCTTTGACATGCCTTACAAACTCATTGGAGATACTAAAATCCATTGAAGAATATTATAATAAGGTATTTGACAGAAAGCTCACCCTTAAAAACCTTGGACAAGTAATGACTATACCAAGGATAGAGGATCAAGGTCCCGGTAAAATCTATGATCTTACCTCAAGTCCTTCAGTATTTGTAGAAAACGCCCTGGAAAATCTTCTAAGAATAAAAACCATACTTTAATAAATAAAATAACTAAAATAACTGGTATTTATTCAATATCAATAATTTGAACCTGACTAACTTAAGCTAAGGAGAAAAACAAATGAAAAAGTGTCTGTTGAACGGTAAAGAATATCTTATTCCTGATATTTATTTAAACTCAGTTATAAATAAACTGGATGAGGAAGAAGTGACTTATGTATTAAATGACCTAAATGACATCGGTCCTTATAGAAACAGTCCAATCATAGACCTATTAGTCTGTGATGAAAGGTATGCCGGCAGCTTTATATCAGAAAACCTTGAATTCTCCTATAAGGACAGCCAGTTCTCACTTCTGTCAGGTTCATATTGTGATCTTGACAGTGAAAGACGTACTTTTATAAGTCTATTGAAAAATGATAATACTCTTTTCAGGGTAATTAATGTAAGTGAAGGCATCCCGGAATTTACGCCAAGAAAGAACCACAGACTCCAGATATGTGGCTTGGGAGATGTGGGTGGTACCCTTTTGACTGGTTTAAGACTTCTTGCCGGACCTGAAATAACTTCAATCGGTATTTACGACAGGAATGAAGAAAAGAAGGAAAGATGGTACAGGGAAGCAAATCAGATACTAAAGCCGGACCTAAGCTACATGCCTCCTGTAAATAAGCTGAATGATGAGGAACTTTTCGATACTGATGTATTTATATTCTGTGTAACAGCTGCAGTACCAGAGCTTGGCCAGGAAAAAAATGTGGATGTCAGAATGATCCAGTTCGAGAAAAATGCTGCAATAGTTGAAAGCTATGTAAAAATGGCACATGAAAAAGGCTATAAGGGAGATTTCTTCATAGTGTCCGACCCAGTTGACCATTTATGTATGGCTGCACACAGTCTTAAGCTTTTAAAAAGCCACCAGATCAGAGGCTTCGGTCTTGGAGTCATGTACGCCCGTGCAGTATTCAATGCAGTAAACCTTGGCCTGGACCCAACTGATCTTAGGGTATTCGGACCCCATGGTGAAGGGCTTATGGTATTAAACTCCCTTACAGATTACGACCCAAGTATTTCGGCTAAGCTTACAGACCTTACAAAGAAAGAAAATATTGAAGTCAGAAAAACAGGCTTTAAACCTTATATTGCACCTGCAATGAGTTCAGGAGCGCTCAGCATCCTTGCCTGCTTAAAGGGCGAATGGCATTACTCTTCAACACTTTTAGACGGTATTTGGTTTGGAGCAAAGAATATGACAGACGGAATTTACTCAAGATATGAGTGTATGCCGCTAACCCAGGATTTTAATGAAGGATTGGCCAATACCAGACGTTTAATAGAAGAATCTTACAATAAAGCCAAACAGGTAAAGCCATGAAGATAGACCTCCATTGTCATTCTGATGCCTCGGACGGTATAAGATCTCCGGATCTTTTGTATAAAATTGCCAAGGACAATAACCTTTCAGTTTTCTCACTTACAGATCATGACACAACTGAAGGAGCTAAAAAAATACTTGAGCTTAATAAAAAAGATGAGGATAATAAAAAGCCCTTCTTCATACCTGGAATTGAGCTCTCTACCCTCTATAAGGGGGAAAACATACACATACTTGGATACTTCAAGGATGATACATTTTTAAGTGATGAGTTTGAAAATATTCTTCAAAACTTCAGGAACAGAAGGGACTCCCGTGGACTTGAAATGGTAAGAAGACTTAAAGAATTCTATGATATCGAAATAGATATAAACGACCTTGATTTAAAGAACGGTTCAAGCCTTGGAAGACCTCACCTTGCTCAACTAATCAAGGAAAAATACAAGGTCCCCTTTGATGAAGTATTTAAAAAGTATCTTGGTAAACACACCAAAGCTTTCATACCCAGCTCCAAAATCGATACAAATGCAGGAATTGATCTGCTAAAAAGAATGGGAGCTGTTGTTATAATGGCTCATCCCGGTGAATATAAATTAAGCCTTGAAGAACTTGCCATATTCCCCTTTGATGGCTTTGAGTGCTATTATCCAAAGCACTCAATTGAATACACTAAAACCCTCACCGATTTTTGTAAAAACCAGGGCTTATTAATAACCAGCGGTTCAGATGACCATGGAATACCAGGTGATACAAAACACGGAATTCTTGGAAGCACTCCGTTAGACCCGCAGGATTTACTCCCTTTCCTTTCAAAATTCAATATCAAATTGGAGGATTTATAATGTGGTATGACAATTTGATAAAAGAAATTGTTGAAGCAAAAAATCCAACAGAGGCAAAAGCCATGGAAGCATATATGAAAAATAACTTCATTTTCCTGGGAGTAAAAAAGCCAATCAGGGAAGCGATCATGACTCCCTATTTCAAAGAACAGTCAAAGACAAAAAAGATAGACTGGGATTTCATCCAAGTCATGTATACTAAAAAAGAAAGAGAGTTCCAATATCTTGCTTTAGACTATCTACACAAGATGAAAAAGTACATTAATCCAAAAGATTTACCAAAGATAGAAACTCTAATAACAACCCACTCCTGGTGGGAAACAGTGGATTCAGCTGCGGATCTTATTTATGCTGCAGTATCAAAAGATCCAAACCAGAAAGATATAATACTAACCATGTCCAAGAACGAGAACATGTGGCTTCGAAGAACCTCAATCCTCTACCAAAGAAAAGCCAAGAAAGATACAAATAAAGAAATACTTGAAAAAACCATACTTAATAATTTGGGAACAACGGAATTTTTCATTAATAAAGCCATAGGATGGGCACTTCGAGAATATGCCAAAACTGAAAGTGAATGGGTATTGGCATTCACAGAAAAGCACAAAAACAGCCTATCCCCATTATCATTAAGAGAAGCATTAAAACATTTCAAATAAGGTTATACAGGAGAAACAAATTGACATACAAAGAACTTAGAAAACAAAACAACGAGAAACATAAAAAGCTATCTAAAATCAGCGACTATAAAATGTCAGATATATCAAGGTATATCAGAACCTTGGATATCGGCAGCTATCAAAGTGAGCTCTTAAGACAGAATGTGTTGGACACTATGCTTAAAGCTGAATCTGAAAACAAGAAGCCTGAATCAATCATGGGAAATGACTATAAAAAATACGTGAACAACTTGTTTTTGAACCTCCCACAAGCCACTCCAGGCGAGCTACAAGTGGATTTTTTAAGAGTTATAGTTCCTGCAGTAATTCTCTTAGTACTTTTAAAAGTATTGTATGAACTGGCCACAATGATATTCATAGGAAAAACAACCGTATCCTTAATGGACCCAATAACAGTAAACCTTGGTGATTTTGGAATACTTGCAATAATCATTGGAATAGTACTAACCGTTTTAAATTTCATTGCAGATCCATCAAAAAAAGACAGCGCTAGATCCAACAGCTTTTTCATCAGGGTAGCTTCCTATTTATCATTCACAGGTGCAATATTCTTCTTCCTTGGTTTAACAGCATTCCTGTTCTTTAAAGAAGCATTCACCCTGAATATCCCGATCATAGCAGCTGTATTGGTACCAGCAATAGCCTATGTGGCTTTCATTTTCTTAGAGAAAAACCTCTCCTCAAAATCAGAAGGATACAAAGTGGATAACCTTGATAGAAATCACGATGACATTCCCGATTCAAACGATAAGGGAAAGGTAAGACCTGAAGTTAAGCCAACAGCATATAAGAAGTAAGAAGATTACTGCTTAGGTTCATTAATATATTCCGTAAACCTACTTATCAAACCAATATAGCCAAAATTGCACAAAACATGTCTTTTACCTAATGTTACGTGCAAATACAGAAACGGAATATGAAGTTCAGAAAAATGAATTTATTTGGTTCCTTACTTTTCCCTTTAAGGTCACTAAAAAAACTGCCTGGATTGCTAAAACTTAGCACCAGGCAGTTTTATTGTTATCTCAGACTTACTAATGCATCGTAGGTAACATCAGCAATGTGCTTCATTGTGGTGTCTTCATAGCCTCTGTAAAGACTTTCGAATTTGTCATTGAATGGTGTGAGCCATCTTTCATGGATACCCTTGAATCCGTGTATTACTCCATATATTGTTCCGATTTGGCCTGCATTACAGTCTACGTCCTGGCCGCACATGGAAATTATATACATGCATTCATCAAAGTCTTCCCTGCCAAAGTAAAGTGCCACAACCTCTGCTGCTGCGTTGGGGTATGCATGAATCCAGTTGTATCTTCTGAATTCTTCTTCACATTCCCTCCAGGCTTTCTCCCAGTCATTATGTTCAATACATTTATCCCGCGCAAATTTAACAACTGAGTAGTACTCACTTTCCTTAGGAATCATGTCAATGGTTTTAATTAAAACATCCCTCACATCATGGTTTACCCAGGATAAGGAGACTAAGATGGCATTGAAGATTTCTCCGATGATTCCATTATTTATATGTGAGATGGATGCATCCATCCATGCTAGGTATGCTGCAAGTCTTGGATTTCCCGGTGCTACAAGTCCGCAGACAGAACCACGCATTTGAGCTCCAATCCATTCATTCCATGGGTTGTTTAATTTGGCACTCTCAGGTGGGAATATTCCTCTTTTGAGATTCTTAAGTGCCATTTCCTCTGCTGACCAGGCATAGGTTATGTTTCTGATCCACTCTATGGCAATGTCATCTGCTGTAACGGCTTTACCATTCTTTGAGACTGCATCTATAAATGCCAATTCAAACAAACTGTCATCATTATGGGTTGACGGCTTCCTTAAATAACCTCTGACTTCACCAAAGGTCTTTCTGATGTTATCCATGGTATAACCTTCAAGTTCTGTACCTATGGCTCCACCTGCAATCTGTGCTGACCATCCTGCATGAAGTTTTTCCTTGATTTCTTCCTCACTTAAGTCCAGTTTAACAGGTTCCGGGAAGTTTACATCCTTCTCATATTCTTCAAATGAATCATATTGCTTATACTTCCAGTATGGATCATTTTCATTCTTTGGAGCTTCTGCAAGACCCTTGAAGATAAGTGCTGAGTACTTTAATATATCCTGAGCATTGTCAGTTTCGAAGGCAATCTGGGCAGGTACGATGAGTTTTTCAACTTCACTGACATCATAGCCTTTATTCTGTGTTGCTTGTATTGCTCCAATCATGACATGGTCCGGTGCCATGGAACCTGGAACCTCTGCAAACCACCTTCTTCTAACTTCATTAACTTCAATCTTTCCAAAATCCACATACCCTTCAGTCCAACCTGATTCCTCTTGAGTCTGGATTCTTGGAATGGCTTCGTTTATACCCTCAATGGCTATCTGTCTTGCTGTTTTATTTTTAAAGATTTCACTTTTCTTAGTCATTTTTATCTCCTGTTATTTTCTTTTTCTTTTTAACATTGTCAATATGCGAGTAAACAGTAATAACGACGATGGTGATGATGTAAGGGATTGCCTGCACAAGTCTTGTTGGCAGATTCATTCCCTGTAGTCTGATTGCAAGTGAGTCGACTGCACCAAATAGAAGTGATGATAATAAGACTCCAATTGGGTTACCTCTGCCCATTCCTTCTGCCGCCATTCCAATAAAACCTCTTCCGGCGACCATATCCCTTGTGAAGTTTGAAATATATGCCATGGACATGAAAACTCCACCTAGGCCTGCAAAAGCCCCTGCAATGCCAGCTGAAAGATATCTTGTCTTAACTACATTGATACCAACTGAGCTGGCTGCATCTGGATTCTTTCCCACTGCCCTTATTCTTAATCCAATTGGTGTTTTATATAAGAAAATGTAGGAGAAAATAACTGCCAAAAATGACAGGTAAGTCAACAAACTCTGCCCTGACAGTACTGCTCCAAGTACAGGTATATCCTTCAGTATTGGTATGTGGATATTAGGTATTACAGGACTTGGTATATTCTGGGATGATCCTTTTTCTCCTGCAAGGATGTAGAGCAAAAACACTG
This sequence comes from Clostridiaceae bacterium, assembly GCA_041891535.1. GTDB lineage: Bacteria > Bacillota > Clostridia > Clostridiales > Clostridiaceae > JG1575. The sequence continues at coordinate 15,230 of JASDTM010000014.1, read as the reverse complement.
TGATACCACTGGCAAAGGTATTTATAGAAATACCTGCCAAAATATCATTTGTCTTAAGCTTATTGGTCAAAAGTACGAACAACATTCCAAAGGCAGCTCCGCAAAGTGCGCCGGTTATTATTCCCCCCCAGAAATTGCCTATATAATGGCCGCCAATGACACCTGCAAGTGATGATAAAAGCATCATACCTTCTGTTCCTATGGCATCAACTCCACCCTTATAGAACATTAAGCATGCAAGTGAGGCAAACAGGATTGGTGTCATTACCCTTAAAACGGTGAAAAGATAATCCGTATTAAAGATCAGATTTGATAAATCAGACACTCTTAGTCACCTCCTGCTCCATTTTTTGAAGTTCCTTCATCATGGTTCTCTTTCTATATCCTGCCAGTAACGCTTCAGCAGATATGAATATTATCATTACCGCCTGTATTATCTGTACAATCTCAAACGGAACATCACTCTGCCTTGCCATGATGTCTGCCCCTATTTTAAGGTATGCAAAGAACAAGGCTGCAAATGGCAGATTCTTTGGGTTATGCCTTGCAATAATTGCAATGGGAATTCCTTCCCAACCATAACCAGTCAAGCCTCCATATTGGAACCTGTTATACATTCCAAACAGCTCAACTGCTCCTCCCATACCTGCAACGAATCCTCCGATCAGCTGTGTCAAAAGTATTATTGAGGTTGCTGTAACACCGGCGTATTCCGCCATTGTATGGTTTGAACCAACTAGTCTGCCCTTAAAACCGAATATGGATTTGTTAAGTAAAACATATGCTATAGCTACAACTATCAAGGATATTATCAGCCCCAAATGGATTCTGGTACCTGCTATTATCTTGGGAAGCTCCACACCAACTGGAAATTTATAGGAGAAGTTAGAGTTAATTGTAGGGTCTAGATAAAAGCCATGGATGAAGTACAATCCTATATTAAGGCACACGAAATTCAGCATCAAAGATGTTACAATCTCATTTGCATTGAACTTCACCTTTAAAAATCCAGGTATAAAAGTTATCATTGAACCCAGTATTCCAGCGGCAAGTATTGATACAACCAAATTAACAAGTGGTGGTGCATTAAGATTCAAAGTAGTTATTGTTGCTGCCACAGCTCCCGCAAAAATTGCACCCTCTGCAGACAAATTAAACAAGCCAGTTTTAAAAAGAAATATTATTGAGAGTCCAGCAAACATAAGTGGGATCATCAATTCAATAACATTACCTCTTCTTCTGACCGTTGATATTGGTCCTAAGACAAAGCTTTCTATGGCATTCATGGGATCCTTGCTCACCATGAAGATTATTGCAAATACAATGACAAGTGAGATGCCAATTGCCGTCAGCATCCTGATAAAATCTAATCTTGCAAGTTTATTTTTCATTTAACGTCTCACCTGCCTGTCTTTTAACTCCCAGCATATAGAAGCCTAATTCTTCCTCTGTCAGATTATCCACATCATCAAAGGTAGCCACAATCTGACCTGAAACCATGACTAAAACCCTGTCGCTTAATTCTAAAAGTTCATTTAAATCAGCTGAGATAAGAAGAACTCCTCTGCCCTCGTCCCTGAAATGTATAAGTTCTTTCCAAATAAACTCCTGTGCTCCCACGTCTATACCCCTTGTGGGTTGGTTTGCAATCAGTATTTTAGGTTCAGATGAAAACTCACGGGCAACAACAACCTTTTGCATATTACCACCTGAGAGCATCCCTACTGGTTGAGATTCATCTATTGTTACTATGTTGTATTTTTCAATGAGCTTATCTGAATTTTCTTTTATCAGCTTTTGATTAAGTATTCCTGTATTACCAAAGTCAGTCTTGTCTGTTTTGTCGGCAATGAGATTTTCCCAGATTGTAAGCTTTGCTGCAGTACCTGTAACTATTCTGTCCTCAGGAATATATCCAAGACCTGAATTTCTTCTGACCTTTATGCTGCTGTTTGTTATTTCCTGTCCTGATACAGTTATCTTACCTTTGGAGGGTTCAAGAATACCGAATATGGTGTCAGCCATTTCAGTTTGACCATTGCCTTCAACTCCTGCAATTCCCACAATCTCTCCAGCCCTTAATTTAAAGCTGGCCTTATCAACCATCTTAATTCCTGATTCATCATAAACAGTTAGGTCTTCTACTGTTAACAGGGTCTCCCCAGGTTCACTTTTCTTCTTTTCAACATCAAGAAGAATATCCCTGCCCACCATTAATTTTGAAATTGATTCAGGACTTGCCCCTTCAACATCAATAGTATCAATGGTTCTGCCCTTCCTTAAAACAGTTATCCTGTCACAAATTTCAAGAACTTCCTGAATCTTATGGGTGATAAAAACAATAGTGTATCCGCTGTTTTTAAGAAGCTTTAACTGCTGGAACAGCTCCTTTGTCTCCTGTGGGGTCAATACAGCTGTAGGTTCATCCAAAATAATAAGCTCGGACCCTCTGGCCAGTACCTTTAAAATTTCAATTTTCTGCTTCTGACTTACAGATAAATCCTCAACTGTTTCCAACGGGTTAAGCTTTAAATTGAACTTTTCACCAAACTCGCGGACCATGTTTATAGCTTTATCATCATCTATGAAAATTCCCTTCTTAGGCTCCATGCCTAAAATGACATTTTCAAATACCTTTAAATTATCCACCAGCATGAAGTGCTGGTTCACCATGCCTATACCCTTTGAAATAGCATAGGATGGGTCTGTTTTATTTAATTTTTCTCCCTTATAGTAAATGTCTCCTGAATCCTGTTTTTCAAGTCCAAATAAGATCTTCATTAGAGTACTCTTCCCTGCCCCATTTTCTCCCATGAGAGCATGAATTTCTCCCTTTCTCACATTCAGGTTGACATCCTTATTGGCTATGACTCCATTACCATAAACCTTGGTGATGTTCTCCATTCGAAGTATGCTATCCATTTATCCTCCAAAAATGTAAATGGAGCACCAGGTGCTCCATTTACTTAATTTATTTAAGGTTTAACCGAATTGACAATTTTGTCCACGGTTGCCTGATCTACTCCAAGAGCTGTGGAGACCTTAATTTTGCCTGAAAGTATGTCTTCTCTTGCTTTGGTAACCTTGTCTCTGATTTCCTGTGGTACATTCTTTGTATAGTACTCATTCTCGATAATATCAGTTGATTTTTCTGCTACTCCCAACATGTCAGTTACGCCGTACTTAGCTTCGCCCTTTCCGACCTTTTCTGCATACTGGAACAATGATTCTCCAACTTCCTTGATTACTGAAGTCAAGATAACATCTGCCTTCTTAGGGTCTGAATCCTTAAGAAGCATTGCCTGGTCTGAGTCAACTCCGATGATGTACTTGTTCTGTTCAGCTGCCGCTTCTATAACACCCAAGCCTGCTGTCATGGCTGCCGGGAATATTATGTCAACGCCCTGACTGAACTGTGCATTTGCAAGTTCTTTAGCCTTCGCTGTATCTGTCCATGAGCCTACATAGGAAACATAAACCTTGACATCCGGTACAACTGATTTTGCACCTTCAATATAGCCTACAAGGA
>JASDTM010000014.1:5664-11691 GCA_041891535.1 Clostridiaceae bacterium | reverse complement strand
CTTATGATCGGACCTGCGTCTCCACCGATGAAGCCAATCTTATGGTCTGCATTTGCATTTGGCATCTTGGATGCTGTAACTAAACCTGCAACAACTCCTCCAAGATATGAGCCTTCATTCTGCTTGTAGGAAATTGCATAGACGTTGTCGTTTGATCCCTTATCAATTTCTGCATCAAATAAAACATATTTTTGCTTAGGGAAGTCCTTAGCAATCTTCTCAACTATTTCCTTTGTTCCAGAGCCATTCAAGAATATGGCAGTATATTTTCCACTTTCCGATAAATCAAGAATTGTAGGTTCCCATTTAGTCTGATCTCTGCCAATTTCCATTATCTTGGTTTCATATCCAAGATCCTTGGTAATCTTCTCGGTTCCCTTTGCTGCAGAGTCGTTGAAGGATTTGTCTCCCAACTGGTCAGTTACTACAAATACAAAGCTTGGTTTTTCTCCTGTGGTCGGTGCTGGTGTACTTGCTCCAGCAGTCGTAGTTGGTGCCGGTGTGCTACATGCAGTTAAAAAAAACGCTGCCGAAATTACTGAAGTCAGTATGCTTTTAATCTTCATTTGGTTCCCTCCAAAATTTTTAATAAAACGTTTGACCTAAAGCTTAAACATATTTAGACACCTGGTCTGTTAACAAAATAATAATGTTTACATCTCCCAATGTCAATTAATAAAGATGCATTTAAATTGAATTTTCCATTAACTTTATACCCATAAAACCATGTATTTCATGCATAAAAAGAACACGGTCATCAGCAAAGCTTTCCCAACATCCAACTATTCTGATCCTAATAAACAAACTTGATTTATTATGTAGATTATTTACATAAAAGTGAATAAAAATGATTTGAAATAAAACAACATCCCATATACTCTGCCTGCCAGGTACATGGGATGTTGTTTTACTATGTATTAGTATTTTGTATTTAGCTTTTAGTATTTGTATTGGATTCTAAATCTACTTATTGAACAGCTCCATGCATTTGCCACAAATACCTGTGAAATTTACATTGGAACCATTAACCTTGAATCCTTCAAGTTCACTGTTTACATCTGACCAAGGAATTTCAACTTTGACATCGTAAACTGATTTACAAACATCACATTTAAAATGTGCGTGGGATTCCTGATCAGCTAAGTCAAATCTTGATTCACTGCCATCCAATGGAAGGATATTAACAAGATCCATCTCACTGAAAAGATTCATGGTGTTATACACAGTCGCCTTGGACAGGGTTGGAATATCCTTAACCAAGATTGTGTAGATGTCATTGACTGTCGGATGGTTTTTATTGTCTAGCATATACTCATATATCTTTTTTCTTTGATAGCTAGGTTTAATGCCCTTTTCTCTTAATATAATCTCAATATTCCTCACTTATTTTGCCCTACTTTCCCGATTCCTTTTCTGCTGATTCTGTAATTCTCTTATCTATAATCTGACTAGGTGTCAGCCCCGCTGTTTTTGAATATCTGAAGTTTGCAGCTGCGGCTTCAATCATGATTGAAATGTTACGTCCAGATCTAACTGGTATCGTAAGTTTCTTTACCTTTACCCCTAAAATGGTCTGGAATTCATCTATTCCAAGCCTGTCATAAAGCCCTTCTTCTTCTCCTTCCCATCTTTGGAGATGGACCACCACTTCAACTTCTTTCGTCAGTGTCATTGCTGATAGCCCATATAGCTGAGTAACGTCTATAATACCCATGCCTCGGACTTCCATCATACCAAAGGTTATCTCAGGAGAGAATCCCCTCAATTCACCATCAATTTCCTTGATATCTACTGCATCATCGGAAATCAATCTGTGTCCCCGTCTAATTAATTCAAGTGTGGCTTCAGACTTACCAACACCTGAATCTCCTGTAATTAAAATACCAATACCATGGACATCAACCAAGCCGCCATGAACTCTTATTTCAGGAGCCATTTCAGTTGCAAGGAAAACTGTCAGTTTTGAAATGAATTTTGATGAACTCATATCAGTTCTTAAAACCCATCTTGAGTTGTTCTCTGCAGCTTCAATAAGTTCCGCCTGAGGTTCAAGCTTTCTGGTTATAATGATGCATGGCATTATATTTTTAAAATACCTTTGAAGCCTCTTCTTTCGAAGCTGCGGTTCAAGCTCATCTAAAAAGCTCCATTCACCATTGCCGATGACCTGTATTCTTTTATTATCGAAATAGTTGTAAAATCCTGCTAACTGAAGACCTGGTCTGTTGACATCCTGTACATGTATGGGACTGTCTTCAGTACCTTCCACCAGGACCTCAAGATTAAAGGCTTCAATTATTTGTTTGACCGTTACCACTCTTATCAGCACCACCCATTGGAACTAAACCCTCCAGTTGGCCTGTAAGGTTAATTCTTATTCTTCTGATATATTCACTTCTTACTTCCTGTCTAGCTGCTGCTTCTCCCTCTGTTAATTCCCGTTCCCTTGACAATTTAGTAAAATTATTGATCATTTCGACCAGCTTATCATGGGGAAGAGTCATAAGTTCCAGTTCCGTCATTGATTCACTCCTGTACTGCGCTTGATTATATCATCTGCGATTTCGTTATTTACATGATATGCATTCTATATAAAGAAAGTATAATCACATTTAATTGAGTGCAATTATCATTCATTAACAAAACTTTTAAAATCGAAGATTGATATTGATTTCATATAAACAATCCCTTATAGATTATACCTAAACAGCGGGATTGTAAATTCATTCTATGTTCAATAACTAAACATTTATTTAGAACAAAAAAATATAAATCCCGTTGTGCCGTGTCCCCATCTATTCATACCTGCTCCAGCAGGTGGGTTTTCTCATTACGATCTTATGGTCTTCTACGCCGGTACTGGGTAGCCTAGGCTTTTAATACTGACACTGATCTTAATTTTTTGAAATCCCGGAATAAAAATGTAGGTTGAAAACGATGAGTTTTGCGAACACAAGAGGATTTATCTTTAATTCATTATATCAAATTCTAAATTATATTTCCATTTCATCAAGCAGTTCTTCAATATCATGGTTAAGATTCTTGTCAAAGAATATTGCTACAAATTCATAGGAATCTGCATTATCTTCGTCTATGTCATAACCAACATACTGAACTTCAATACCAAGGTCGTCCCTTAAATCCTCCAGGGTTTCTCCGACGTAGTCTATAGCTACTTCAGAAAGATATTTAAGCCTGGAGTCATCATAGTACTCATCATCCTCATCGTAGTCCAAGTTTTCCTCGTCCTCGATTTCTGCTTCCATATCTTCTTCAATTTCATCTACTTCTTCAATATCTTCTTCATATTCATCTTCTTCGCTCTCAGCAAAGGCTGCAGCAGCTTCCTGCTCTGCATCATCAAAGTCATAGAAGAATTTCAGCATCAACAGCCCGTCTTCTTCTTTCAATACTTCTACATCTGAGAGTTCAGCATCATCCAATGTCCTTAAAATTGCTTCTTTATTAATCATCTAAAGTCTCCTTATCATCGTAAAGAATCCTTGAATATTCTTTTTTTACTTTTAAAAATTCATTGTCATCGTCTAAAGCATTGTACACTTCATTGCCATTTTCATCATGATCTACTCTGAATACAAACTCTTCGTCCTCATTATCAAAAGGAGCCAGTATCAGGTATTCCTGTTCCTCCAGAAAAATTCTGGCAACAGCTTCAAGTTCCACCAGATTCCCGTCTTCATCTTTAAACTTCATAATAGTCTCTTCCAAATACTTCCCTCCCAAACCATTTCTTTCAACTAAATCATACCATGAAATGATTTATGGGAATAAGGCAATTGCCCTAATTAAGAGATTTTTTAGAAAAATAATATGGAATTAACCATAATTTTTAATAAAAAGTTATCCTAGAACAATGATAATGCTGATGCAGCTATTCCCGACAATAATATTACAACCATGAATATGGCAGCAACTCTTCCTAAAAACTCCCGGCGGTCTTTTCTGCTGACCTGACCTTTTTCTTTTTTATCTTCATTTATATTTTTATTCATCTACTTTTTTTACCTCAAAAAATTAATCTCTACCACAATTACTTCTTCAGCCTTAAATCAAAGCCCTGGGCAACTATGGCGTTCATAATATCTGCTCTCTCCGGAATGCTGTTTGTCATTTTAGCCACTGCCTGTTTGGAGAATGAATCTGACCTTGAGTTGCTCTCTCTCAAATCATAATAAGTGGTCATCTCCTGATCATAGTCTTCCAAGAGCTTAAGGTACTCGCCGTCATGTCTTACATAACCATTCTCAAATACCCTGAACTCCATATCCATTCTTGGTTTTAGCTGCGGTTCCTGATTTGGCATACCAATTCCCAATCCAACTACAGGGAATGTAAGCTTTGGTAGATTCAATAGTTTAATTGTCTTTTCAGGATCATTTAGAATAGATCCGAAAAACACAGTACCATATCCCAAGGACTCAGCAGCAACAACGACATTTTGCGCCATTATACTTGCATCAGTGAAGCCCTGGAAGAATTTATCCATGTCATCTCCATGATGGAATTCTGCTCCGGTTTCCTTTGCCAGATTATTGTTTCTATACTGGTCCATGACAAAGATTAAAAGTTCAGGTACCTTCTCCACATACTTTTGCCTGCAGATTTTAGCAAACTCCTTTTTCATCTCCACTGAAGTCACTCTGATTATTGAAGCTGCCTGCATGCCACTTGAGCTTGCTGTTCTTCTGGCAACCTCCAGAAGTGTCTTAAGATCCTCTTCCCTTAAACCTTCTTCCTTATAGTCTCTTATTGTTCTGTGGTTAACCTGTAAATCTATAGTTTCATTGTATTTCATTCCAAACCTCCATATGGTTACTTATCCGGCCTATATTCAAGTATATCACCTGGCTGACATTGCAATACCTCGCAAATCTTCTCAAGTGTTGTGAACTTTATTGCCTTTGCCCTTCCATTTTTTAATATTGATACATTAGCCATGGTGATTCCAATTCTTTCAGATAGTTCAGTTACACTCATCTTCTTCTTTGCAAGTTCTACATCTAGATTAATTATAATAGCCATATCATCACCTATATCGTCAGATCATTTGCTTCCTTTAACTCCTCAGCTTTAACAACAAGCTGTGATAAGGAGGAAGCGAAGACTGCAAGAGTAACTCCAAGTGCACAAAAGCCCATGGCAATCAAAAATACACCTGGACTGCTCATATTAAATGCCATGTATATGATATTGCCAGTTCCAAAAATTACAGATTCTGCAGCTGAAGCATAGGCTATCCTTGTCAATGCCTTTGAGTTGATTTCTGAGAATGGATTATCACGACCAATTTCTCTGAATATGATGTGTCCCTGATAAAGTACAAAAAAGTAAGCTGCTGCCATTGTCCAAGTCAAAATAAGCCATGGTATATAAGCATGCTTATATTCAGAATTTGATTCAGCCAGCCATTTACCGAAGGATGGAATTGCTATAAAAAATAATACAGCTCCTATTATTGCCAACATGATTAATACGAAGGTCAGTAATTTACTAAGTTTTTTATTATTCATAAAGATTTGCTCCTAGTTGTTTCTCAATCTGAATATATCGTAAAACAATACACATTCCAATACTATTTAAATAATTACTTTTATATGTGAATCTTTTGTAAACTGTTAATAATCATTATAAATTAACTATAAACTATATGTAACATACCGATACAATCCAGAATAACCAAGAACCCTATTGTTATAATTAAAAGTAACTATAGTACATAATTTCAATTCACTATAAAAATTTTAGAAAAACAGGAGGTATTTATGAAGGACGAATTCAAGAATCCAATGGACAAGACTAATGCAGGTGAAGCTCTGCCAAGCAAGAATGACAGAAAAGGCAACTTTACAGACATCAGAACTGCTGCAGGAGCACCTGTTGATAATAACCAGGATTCCATGGTAATAGGACCAAGAGGACCTATGATGCTCCAGGATGTATGGTTCCAAGAGAAAATGGCCCACTTCGACAGGGAAGTCATCCCGGAGAGAAGAATGCATGCCAAGG
>JASDTM010000014.1:0-5654 GCA_041891535.1 Clostridiaceae bacterium | reverse complement strand
CCTTCGGAACATTCACTGTTACCCATGACATAACTAAATATACAAAGGCAAGTATCTTCTCAGAAGTTGGCAAGAAAACTGAAATGTTTGCCAGATTCTCCACTGTTGCAGGTGAAAGAGGAGCCGCAGATGCAGAAAGAGATATAAGAGGCTTTGCTTTAAAATTCTATACTGAGGATGGTAACTGGGACTTAGTAGGTAATAACACTCCTGTGTTCTTCTTCAGGGATCCACTGAAATTCATTGATTTAAATCATGCTGTTAAGAGAGATCCAAGAACTAACATGAGAAGTGCTAACACTAACTGGGATTTCTGGTCATCACTGCCAGAGGCACTACATCAAGTCACAATCCTGATGACAGAAAGAGGAATACCTGCTTCCTACAGACATATGCACGGATTCTCAAGCCATGCCTACAGCTTTATTAATGCAGAGAACGAAAGAGTATGGGTTAAATTCCACTTCAGATCACAGCAAGGCATACTAAACCTAACTGACCAGGAAGCTGCAACAGTTGTTGCCGGAGACAGAGAATCCCACCAAAGAGATCTATACACTGCAATAGAAAATGGGAACTTCCCTAAATGGAAGATGTATGTTCAGATCATGACTGAAGAACAGGCAGACAACATGGTTTATAATCCATTTGACCTGACTAAAATCTGGTATAAAAAAGACTTCCCACTAATTGAAGTAGGAGAATTTGAGCTGAACAGAAATCCTGAGAACTATTTCCATGATGTTGAACAGGCTGCATTCGCTCCATCATCTGTGGTACCTGGAATTTCCTTCTCACCTGACAGAATGCTTCAGGGAAGACTTTTCTCCTATACAGATGCACAAAGATACAGATTGGGAGTTAACTTCCATCAGATTCCAGTAAACTCACCTAAGGCAGTTAAGACCCCTCACAGCTTCCACAGGGACGGCTCCATGAGAGTAGACGGCAATATGGGTTCACAGCTCCATTATGAGCCAAACAGCTATGGTAACTGGACAGAGAATAAGAGCGCAGCTCTACCACCTGAGAAAGCAAAGGGTGATGTATTCAGGTATGACTTCAGAGAAGACGATCATGACTACTATTCACAGCCAGGCGATTTATACCGTGCATTGAATGATGATCAAAAAGAAGTTCTTTACTGGAACATAGCAAGAAACATGGCTGACTCAACACTCCAAATAAAACATAGATTCATCGACTCCTGCTACAGGGCAGATGAGAACTACGGCAAGGGAGTTGCAAAGGCTCTTGGGATTGATATCAACGAGGTTGATTTAAACCTTCCAGAAAGAGTATCAAGAGAAGCTAACTTTGAAGCAAACAACAAACACCCTGAGCTTATTGTTCCTTCAGTGGATATCTCAAAGACAGATACCCCTGAAATCAAGACAGATGTTGATCCTCTAACCCTGGTTGATCCATTGGATGATCCATTCCTTTTATAGGAAAAAGGTAAAAAATATCTTATTTTAATATTTCTAAGATTCTTAGAGGTGGGTCCCCCACCTCTTTACCTTTTATCTAAATCAACTATTACAGGTACTTTTACCAACTATTACAGGTACTTTTACCAACTAATTTTGTCCACCTTCAAAGTTATTTTAAAAAAGATTCAACCCTTTATAACTAAGTAACACCAACTATTACAAGTACTTTTTACCAACTATTTTTGTCCTATAAGCCATTTTTGACATTGAGCCCAATACATAAAAAACTCAAAAAATAAGAAATCCTGCCGATTAAGACAGGATCAATTCATTCTAGAATTCTAGGTCTTCTTTTATTACTTTGCCCTTTTCATCCATGGAGAATGTAGTTACTTTGCTGACGAATGGAACTCCGTCCTTCTTGTCACATTCAACCTGAAGGAATTTCTTTGTAGTTGGGCCAACCTCTTTCTTCAACTTATTGAATATCTTCATAAGTGAAAGTGGTTGTTCTGGTTCCTTTATAGTTATAACACTAGTATCTGGAACCTTGATTGCCTGGAATACAAGATCTTCAAAGTCGATATCAGGGATGCCCGGCATTAAGAAATACTTGGTTTCTTTTTCAAGATCTTCTGCTTTCTTTACCTGAACTGCAGGGTAAGCTTTTTTAGCTGCTGCCATGAGGTTAGCCATGAAAGGTCTTGTTCCGGTGGATCTGTGTCCTGCTACGATTATTGAATCTCCAGCATTAAGTGCTGCATCCAATGCATTTCCGACGGTTTCATTGAAAAATCCGTCATTCACAAATTTCATAATCAGTGGATTCATATTATACCTCCAAAATTTGAAAGATATTGAACCAACATCCTGATCCTTAACCGGTAAGTTTACGGATCCATGGTGGTTCTTTAAATAAACCTGTAAATTTTCTTTCCCATTAATAATTATATCACAAATTCATTAATAAAATGGATATAAAAAAACAGGTCTTGTTCCAACTAATTGTTGGTCAAGACCTGAAATCTTCCTATATCAAGCTTCTTACTAAATCCATTCTTGTTGCCTTTTCCAAAGGCATTGCTATAAAGTAGGCAATGGTGGCATCAACACAGTGATGGATAAAAGTTCCAATCATTGTAATCAGAATTAGTGATGTGGTCGCTTTCCCCTGTGGCATGAAAGGGATAATAATAAGCCCTTCATAAACACCATGGACAATTCCACTGATTAATACAGCTGGGATATATCCTATTTTCTTTCTTAAAAGAACTCCACCTATGAAACCCCATACAATATGTGATGAAGCTCTTGCAGTTACCACTGGACCATATCCTGCAAGGAAAAAGCCCATTGCAGAGCCCAGGCCAACTACAGCTGCAGTCAAAGGTGAAATCATCATAGCTATGAACATTGGAACATGTGCTGTGATAGTCGCAGTGAATGGTTCAATCCTTATGGATAAAAATCCAAAGTACATTGGGATCATTATGGAAATTGCTATCAGAAGAGCAGCAACAACCATGTTGTAGGTTCTTTTACTAGTATTGGTCATTTTTACAACTCCCGTAAATTTTATTACCTTCTGCAATCACCATTTCACAATCTTAATCGTGGTTAGTGTATATACACCGGCTACTTTGTCAGTATACATTGATTGTATGCACCTGTAAACAGATTTTATAAAATTTAATTCTATTTTAACTATCAATTACCCTGAAATACCCTGAACCCCCTATCATTACTTACTTTTTCCATATTGAAGCATTGCATTTTTCAAATTACACTCAGATAATATATAATGTTCATTATGGGCTTACAACGTTAACGTTGTACCTTCTATCTACCATAGTGTGTATAGAATGTCCATTTGATTGTACATAGTTTCAAGGAGGATATTAAATGACATATAAAGAAGCTGAGGGGAAACTTAAAGAATATGGTCAGGACCATTTGCTGAGATTTTTTGACCAACTTGATGAAAAATCAAAAACAAAGCTTTTAAATGAAATAGAGGATCTGGATCTAAATATGCTGACTGAATTGTTCAACAGTTTAGTTAAAGAAAAGGAAGATTCTTTCAAAGGAGAAATTACTGATATACCTTCTGTAAGCCTCTTCGACCTTCCTGAAAATACCAAAGAAAAATATTGGGATTTGGGCATGGAAACTCTGGCATCAGGTAAGGTTGCAGTAATGCTTTTAGCAGGGGGACAAGGTACCAGATTAAAGTATGATGGACCAAAGGGTACTTATAATATGGGGCTACCAAGTGGTAAGACCATATTCCAGATACATGCTGAAAGAATCAAGAATATCTCAGAAAGAGCCGGTAATCCAATTCCCTGGTATATTATGACCAGTCCTGGAAATAATGACACTACTTCAAAGTTCTTTAAAGACAATAACTATTTCGGATTAAATCCAGATGATATCAAGTTCTTTATCCAGACAACATTACCAAGTATGGATGAGGATGGTAAAATACTACTCTCTGCCAAAGACAGTATTTCCTTGAATCCCGATGGAGGTGGAGGTTGTTTCACTTCACTTTCTAAGGCTGGACTTCTCTCAGACATGAAAAAAAGAGGCGTTGAATATGTCTTCTTATTTGGTGTGGACAACGTATTAGCCAGAGTTGCAGATCCATATTTCATTGGGTTTGCTAAGGAACAGAACCTGGATATTTCAAGTAAATCAGTATTAAAAAAATACAAGAATGAAAAAGTTGGTGTATTTGCCAAAAAAGATGGCATGCCAACAGTAATAGAATATACAGAGATCCCTGAATCACTCTTGGAAGGCTATGGAGATGATGATTTCCCATTCAGATCAGGAAATATACTCACCCATTTATTAAAACTCAGCTTCATTGAAAAATGTGTTGGTAAAAAACCACAGTATCATGTGGCACATAAGGAAATAAGCTATATTGATCAAAATGGAGATCTGGTTAAGCCACCAGCTCCGAATGCTTATAAGTACGAAGCCTTCTATTTTGACCTGTTTAAACTAGGAGATGGAATGTCTGTATTAAATGTTAATAGAGAGGAAGAATTCTCCCCTGTCAAAAATCTCACCGGAGTTGATTCTAAAGACTCAGCCATTGAGATGATAATAAATCTCCATAAAAAGTGGCTCTTGGATAAAGGGATTGTCAGCGACAAGCCGGTTGATCTCCCCTTTGATAAATTAATCTATGGAAATGAATGTACAAAAGAAGAACTGGAAGACTTGATTAAGTAAGAGTCATATACAATTATTTGAAATCTAGTGAAACCGAAACCCCAATTGTTGGCATTTCAACAATTGGGGTTACTATTCTTTATTCCTGTACTTTTAGACCAATATTATCGGATTTTTACTTATAAACTGTTTCGGAAGAAACTTCTTTTTTCAAATTATATCCTTGAACTCAAGTGTTCTGATATACTCTGATAGCTTCTCAAGCCCAATAGTGAGGGTAGTAGTATTATTGGCATAGCCTATTCTCATGCTGAAAGGCTGGCCAAAGCAGTCTCCAGGAGTTACGAACACTCCTGTGCTTTCTAATAGGTTTTTACAGAACTCATAGGATGGTATGTCAAAATCATAGTAAACAAGGGCTGTTGTACCTGCCCTTGGTTTTACATAGGACACCCTTGGTTCAGTATCAACCCAATCATCAAGGATCTTAAGATTAACAGTTACAATCTCATGGCTTCTTTGAAGTATCCTCTCCTGTTTGTTTAAAGCCAGGGCTGCCAAAGCCTCACTTAGCATTCCACAGCTTATCATGTTGTAGTCCCTGTGGATAATAAAGGACTTCATAAGGGCTTTATCTCTTGTTGCAACCCAGCCCAGTCTTAAGCCTGCCAAAGAGAACACTTTGGACATGCTGCAGGTTGATATCCCTTTTTCGTAGAGGTCAGCAATGGAATCACTAACTTCACCATCCTGGTTAAGCTGGCGGTATACCTCATCACAGAGGATATAGGCATCCACTTCCCTGGCAATCTTGACGATTTCCATCATGGTTTCTGTGTTCATCAAAGAACCTGTGGGATTATTAGGATTGTTTATACAAATAAGCTTAGTGTTCTTAGTCACCAGCTTTTTGAGTTCATTTAGATCTGGAATAAAACCATCTTCCTTTTTTAGGCAAAGTATCTTAACATTTGCACCAAAGGCTTCTGGGATTGAATAAAGCTGCTGATATGTGGGCATTATGCTTATTATCTC
>JASDTM010000013.1:0-36388 GCA_041891535.1 Clostridiaceae bacterium | reverse complement strand
GTATAAATCCCCTGCAAGGTCTGCATCTCTGAAACGTAAGCCTAAATCAGATTTAAAGAAATTAAGCACCTTGAATCTATTGACTGTATCTGCCTCAGATTTTAGAAGGATCTCCATGTCCACCATTCTTTGTATTTCTTCATTAACCTCATCAACATCCGAAACACCGGGATTTATGTGGAACATAACCGTATGGAAGGCAGTTCCCCTTTCAGAGCCTGAAAGCTCCTTAACCTCCTTTAAGAAGGTTGGTCTTGGCAGCGAAATCTCTTGTTCCTCATATTTTTCATCAAGAAGAGATAATGAATCCCTGTCTTCTGGATTCTCTTCAATTGTCTTCTTCTTGATTACGGATACACTTATCTTTCCTGGAAGTGTTGAAGCCATTTTATCCGGGTATTCGTAGTTTAGAACCTCCATAAGCCCCTTGTCTGCAATCTCTTCACCCTTCCAAAACTCCTCTGAAGCCTCATCAGTCACATCTGAGTCCCTTCTTAATACATCGGATTTGGAGTAAAACCTTAATTGGAATCCCTCAGTTGATGAAAGGCTTGATTGCAGTTCGTCAAAATCAAGTGCAGCCCTTATCCCATTTTCATTGAGAATCACCGGCATAATCCAGTCAAGGTAGGATGAATCCTTAAGTACGTTATATGGCTTTAACTTTTTATCAGCCGTGTCCCCCTTGTCAGCCCATTTTTCAAGTTTTAAGGGGAGCTTGGTTGCTGTACCGGTTAAGATCAATCTCTCCCTTGCCCTTGTCATGGCAACGTAGAGTACACGCATTTCCTCTGATAATGATTCCCTGTTCAAAGCAGCCTTTAAAATATTTCTTGGCAGTGTATCCTCCCTTGTTCCTTTTTCAACATTAATATTTCGAACTGCAATTCCAAGCTGTTCATGGATTAATATATTACTCCTCATATCCTGTCTGTTAAAGGCTTTGCCGCAGTTGGAAACAAATACCACTGGGAATTCCAGACCCTTGCTTTTGTGGATGCTCATTATCCTTACAACATCTTCGTTTTCTCCAAAGATTTTAGCATCTCCGAAGTCCCCTTCCTTTTCCTGCATCATATCTATATATCTTATGAAATTGAAAAGTCCCTTAAAGGAGGTTTTCTCATAGTTCCCCGCTCTTTGGAATAAAATCTTAAGGTTTGCCTGCCTTTGGATTCCGTTTGGCATTGCTCCTGCATATTCATAGTAGGCTGTGTCTGAATAAAGCTTCCAGATGAATTCATCCAATTCCATATGGATTGCTTCATCCCTCCATTTTTCAAGGCTATCCAAAAATGCCCTGGCTTTTCTGCCAAGGGCAGAATCAGATTCCGCCACTTCCATTAAGCAGTCTATAATAAGGAGCTTTTTATCCTCGAATCTTATATTTATCAATTCATCCTCTGTAAATGAGAACAGCGGACTCCTCAATACAGACAGCACTGGAATGTCCTGTCTTGGATTGTCAATTGTTCTTAAAAGTGCCAGCATGGTCCTTATCTCAATTGACTCAAAATACCCTCCCGATGATTCAGAATATACCGGAACAGCAAGCTCATTAAGTGCTTTTTCAAATACCTCAGCCCTGTTTTTAGTGGACCTTAAAAGTATGACAATATCTTTATACTTTAATGGTCTTATATTCCCCTTGATATTGACCAAAATAACCCCAAAATTGACCATTTCCCTTATTTTTGATGCCACATGCATGGCCTCAATTTCAATGTTAGTCAGGTCCTCCTCATATTCAGCTTCTTCGTCCTCATTGGATACTGAAGCTGTATCAGATGAATTTTCTGTAAGATCAATCAATTCTATTTCAACGGGTATTGTTTTATCATAGTCATATTCGGCTTCAGGTGTCAGGGCTTCTTCTTCTGTATAATCAAGCTCACCTGCTTTTTTACTCATGATTCTCATGAAAATAAAGTTCACAGCATGAAGTATTTCTGACCTTGATCTGAAGTTGCTGAAAAGCATGACCTTTCTTCCATTGGAAGCTTCTTCCTCAGGAAGTGTGTAGCTTAAGTACTTATCCAAAAACAGTTGAGGCTTGGCTCTTCTGAATCTATATATACTTTGCTTGACGTCTCCTACCATGAACACATTGGAGGTGTCCTTGGACACAGCTTTAATAATGGTCTCCTGTACATCATTTGAGTCCTGGTATTCATCAACCAGTATTTCCTTGAATCTGTCGCGGTACTTCAATGCAGCCTCCTTGGGCTCAACATGGAATTCCCCATCCTCACCCTGGGTAACGTCACAAAGGATCTTAAGTGCAAAGTGTTCAAGGTCGTTATAGTCCATCCTGTTTTTTTCAGATTTCATATCTTGATAAACAAGGATGAATTTTTCAACTGTTTCACCTAAAGCCTTCAATACGGGAGACATTTCTCTCATAAGCTTTAGATTATATTCACTGCTTTCTTTAAACCAGAATTCCTTCAATTCTTTAAAGACTGCTTTATAGTAATCACGGAGTCCTTTTATTTTTTCCTGCTCGGCGGCAACAACCTCATTATTTACCTTTACAATCGGCATTCTGTTGAAGCTGAAGCCGGATAATAAGTCCCTCATACCATCAAAGGTATCAGAATTAGAAATATCATCTGCAAGCATTGCAAGCTCCCTTGCTTCATCTTCGAAAAAGTCACCATATTTTGAAGCTTGGAGCTCAGGAACCATTTCCAATGCTCTTAATAGCTTCTCACAGGAATCCACTATTTCTTCTATTCCATCTGACAATTCATCTAAAAGCAGGCCGAACCACCATGCTCCATCACTTGATATCTCTTCTATCTCATAGGAAGTTGAGGCTTTTCTGATCCAGTCTATGGGGGTTGGTCCAGCCATGGCAAATCTATAAAGGCTTACAATGAGATTTTCTAAAGCCTTATCATCCCTTTGCCCTCCAAGTGTATCTGAGAGAAGTAAAAAGCCTTTATCCTTGGATTCATAGCCTTCTTCCAATACTTTGTTCAAAGCTTCCCCCATTAAAAGCTTTGTTTCATTCTCATCCATGAGATGATTCTCAGGATCAATGTCTATGGACTGAAAGTTTTCGCCGATGACCCTGTTGCAGAATGAATGCATGGTCATGATGCTTGCCCTGTTTAATAAAGCCATCTGTCTGATTAAATTTCTGTTGCTTGGGTCCTCTCCAAGCTTTTCTGCAATTCTGTTGGAGATTCTTTCCCTCATTTCTGTTGCTGCAGCCTTTGTAAAGGTCACAACCAAAAGGGAGTCTATATCAATGGGATTTTCTCCGGAAATCATTTCAACAATTCGTTCGACTAAAACAGCAGTCTTGCCTGAGCCTGCCCCGGCTGCAACCAATAGGTTCTCACCCCTCAGGGAAATGGCTTTTTTCTGATCACTGGTCCATTCCATCATTGACACCTCCCTTCTCCTTTTCTGAAATAAGCTTAAAGGCTTCCTCTCCACTCATTTTCTTGATTCTCTTATAGTCAAAGCCTTTAAGGGATCTGTCAAACTGGCAGAGTGACTTATATGGACACCATAAACACTGCGGTTTGCCGTCATTTAGCACAGGAGTAATCGAAATATTTCCACTTAATAAGCTCATGCAGGTCTCAACTACCATTTGGGAAACATAGTCACGAAGTATGTCAAACTGCTCCTCCGATACCAGTAAATCACTGTTTTCTGTACCGGTGCCTGTTACTTCTCCATCCTTCTTTATTTTGGCAGGAATAACAAGGCTGATACCCTCCATTCCCTTGTCCATGCTTCTTACAACCTTGGCATCCTTTAGGATTAAGCCTTTTAGCTTCAAGCTCTTTAGTATCTCAATTTCAAGATTCTCCTCAGTCATTCCTGAGGAAGTTTCAATAATTGGCTTATCCAACCTCATATATAAAACTGCTCCGGGTACAGTATCTCCCATGGAAATTCTGTCTGCGTTTTCCAGGACAACATTTAAATAAACCAACAGCTGAAGCTGCAGTCCGTAGTATATATCCTTCAAGGTCAGGGTTTTTCCAAAGGACTTGTAGTCAATTATCCTGATATAGTTTTTGTCCGTGTCACGGAATACATCTATTCTGTCTATCCTTCCGGATATATTTACCTTTCTTTCATCTCCAAGGTTTAAAACCAGGGGTTTTAGCTGGCTGTCACGTCCGAAGGCTACCTCCGAGTACAAGGGAGTGAATTCTCCCCTTACAATCTGATCTTTAATGACTCCCACAGAGGAGGAAATTATTCTTTTAATCTTAGTGCCCAAATATTTGTTTCTTGAGGTGCTGGATATTACTGAATTATTTCCGTCCTCAAGCACCTTCTCCATAAGCTCATCCACAGTTTTTTCAGTGTAGTCCTTTGATACGTCCTTCCAGTCCAGTCTTTCCTCACTGATTCTTCTTGTGAATCTATCTAAAACATCGTGCATCAAAATACCCACATCAGGGGTATTTAGTATGAATTCCTTCCTCTCCTTGGCTTTTAACCCAAACTCAGCAAAATATGAGAAGGGACATGAGTTATATCTTTCAAGCCTTGAAACCGTCAGATTCAAATTTCTGCCATATAGCTTATCAACACTTTCAGATTTTAGAATCGCCGGATAGTTGGTAAACCTGATTCCCTCTTCGCAGGAACGAAGCTTACCTGCATACTCAGAATCCTTGAAGTAGCTGTAAACCTCTCTCCATTTTGGATCCACCGGCTTCATGTCATGATGGCGTCTTATCTGGCCCAAAAGCTCTCTGAAGGCTTCGTTTTTACCAGATAATGCACTTACTCCCCTGTCCTTTTCTCTGCCTAGTTCCTCCGGTGCCTCTTCCTTTAATTCAGGAAACAGCTTTTTAAGCCTTCCCGGAACGGTTGAAGGCCTTAAAGATTTACCCTCATGATCTGCAATTGGATATGTAACAGTCAGGAATTTATCTGCTATAGTCAAGGCGTTATATACATAGAACTGCTCATAGAATGCTCTTGCCTTGGAATCCCTGGAAATTTTAAGCTTTATTTCCCTCAGGGTTTCCCTGTCAGCATCTGTAAATATCCCTGTGGACTCAGGATTTCTTGGTAATACCCCGTCATTTACCCCAACAATATAAATACCTTTTACGGTTGAGGATCTGACCCTTGAAATATCCCCTGCAATAACCTGATCCAAGGTGGCTGGTATTATGGATATTTTGGAGGTGGACAAGCCGACAAGCAGTGTATTACCAAAGTCCTCTGTGGAAATCTCCCCATCCCCCATGGATTCAACCATCTGGTCCAATACAGCCATGAGTGCATTAAGTACTCCTGAATATTCGAGATACTTTTCCTTGTCTGTGTCTTCAAAGTCCTTTATCCACTTGGAATAGGTTTTTAAAGCACCACTTTTTACGAGGAAATCATAAAATACAGTCGCTTTCCCTTTGACTGTTTTCTCTTCTTCAATCCCCTCAAAGGAAGCTTTTAAAACACTGTAAATTTCGTCTTTTACTTCATTTATTAAATTAAGCAGTCTTGATGATTCAAGCTCATCAGTTACATCCGACACCTTATATTTCCAAAATTCATCATTCCATTTCCAGGATTCTATTCCATTTGCCAGGCAGTAATTTTCAAGAATATCGATATGCTCCATATCCACTGAAGTCAAATAGGTTTTAAGATACTTGAAGGTGGGATCAAAGGTGAAATTTTGTTTTCTGATTTCAAAAAATGAAGAAATGAAAGTAGCCAAAGGATTTGAATCAATTTCCTTTCTTGAGTCAATGAAGACAGGAATGTCATATTCATCCATGACTGATTTTAATATGGATTTATAGGAATCAATGTTTCTTAAAAGAATTGCAAAGTCCTTGTATCTTAAGCCCTCATTCCTGACCTTGAAAAGAATATCCTTGGCTACAAACTCTATTTCTTCATAAAGATCTGAACATCTTCTAATCCTAATTGCCTTTGGCTCTTCATCCCACTCCTTATTTGGAAAGTAATAAAATTCACTTTCTATAAAGCCCAGCTCAGGATTTTCTTTAAACCTTTCAGATCCCTTTAAAAACACTGGTTTCTCCAGGCTTACGCCTGTTTCTCTTACAATATCCATAAGCTCATTGTCAGTATCCCTGGTAAGAGAGAAAACTCCGGTATGCTCATTGCCTATACCCTCATCAAGAGTCAAGTTAATATATGTATCTCCGGTTCTAATAAACTCTTTGATCATTTTTAACTGAATTGGAGTAAAATCAGAGAACTCGTCAATGTAAAACTCCGCCCCCTTTAAAAAGGCGGCGTTACTGATTTTTTCTGCTGCAATTGACATCTGGTCCTCTGTATCTATATAGCTGGACTCAATTCTTGATTCATACTCTTTAAAAATAGTATATAAATCCTGGAGCTTTTCCTTTAGGTCAGGTATCTCAAGCTTTTCAGAAGCCTCTAAAAGCTCCTCCGGGGTTATGGAATAATCTTTGAATTCCTTGACTATATCTGAAATCAGCTCAGCAAAGCCAGCATAGGTTGCAGTTTTTCTGTAGACCTTAAGCTCTTCCTTCTTCTCCCCTGCAATCTTACTCAAAAGCATGGATCTTCCAACGGGACTTAATACACTTTTCTTTATTCCTCCGGTTCTTTCCAATACCCTTTGAGACAGCATTTTAAAGCCACATACCTGGATTGAAAACACATGCTTTTCACCGAAGGTTTCCAAAATCTTTCTTTCCATCATATAAGAGAACTGATCAGGTACTATGACATACCTCTTTTTTCTGATATCAGGATCTTTTTCAAGACTTTTTCTAAGCTTTTCAAACATGAAGGAGGTCTTGCCCGACCCGCTCCTTCCATAAATCATCTGAAGACTCAACTGATCCTCCTGCCATGGTTAAACAACCATGTTTTCTTTGATTAGTTCAATTATATCATTACAAGCTGACATTGAAGAAGGCAGCGGGTCTTCCGCTGCCTTCTCAATAAATATGGAAATAATTATTATTATTTTCCCTTAAGTTTAGTTTTTACCTTAATCTAATTTTCTGTTTCCTGAAGCTTGGCTGGGTTTGAGGAAACCTTCATGAAGAAGTAGAAGCCAAGGATGAACAGGATTATAAGGGATAATATACCGAATCTTGTGTCTCCTGTTGCCTGTGAAACAACTCCCACCATGACAGGTCCCATGATTGAGGATATCTTTCCGAAAATATTGAAAACTCCGAAGTACTCCGCAGATTTTTCCTTTGGAATAAGCTTTCCGAAGTAGGACCGTGACAGTGCCTGTATACCACCCTGGGCAGTTGCAACCAGGAATGCAAGAATCCAGAAATCCACTATTGTTTTAAGCATCAATGCATATATTGTAATGATGATGTATGTGATTATACCCACCAATATCATTGCCCTTGCACCAAATCTCTTAGCCAGGGCACCATAAATTATGGCGAATGGGAATGCAATGAGCTGAATGAATAATAAAATTATCAAAAGCTTCTGTGAATCAAGTCCCATGTCCATACCAATCGGTGTTGCCATAGAAATTATTGTATGTACTCCATCAATATAGAAGAAGTATGCCAGGAAGAACATGAATAGGTTCTTATAGCCTACAATTTCTTTAAAGGTATGGAAGAGCTTCTGGAATACCTTAGTTGCATTTTCAGGCCTTCCTTCAAGATAGTACTTCTGTTTTACATTCTTGAAGAATGGAAGAGAGAACACGAACCACCAGACAGCAGTAATTATAAATGCCACCCTTGTTGCATCAGTTGTAGATATACCAATGTATTTAGGTCCCAATAAAATGAATGCCATACATATTCCAAAGCCTATGGTTCCGCCAAGATAACCAAATCCAAAGCCCTGGGATGAAATCATGTCCATTTTTTCATCCGTTGTAACGTCAGTTAAGAAGGAATCATAGAAAATGGAGGCACCCGTTGATCCAATTACAGAAACAATGTATATCAAAAGACAATACATCCAGTTCCCTTCACCAACAGTTGATAAAGCAGCCGTCGAGATTATTGCAAGGAATACGAAGAAATTAAAGAATCTGTTTTTGTATCCCTTATAATCAGCAAGACTTCCTAGTATTGGAGCTAAAACTGCAATGATCAGTGTTGCAATTGAGTTTGCATAACCCCAGTATGCTGTGGATTGGGCTCCATCCATACCTGAGGCAGCAACGGATTTAAAAAATACAGGTAAAAGTGCGGTAGTAATTGCTATTGAATACGCAGAATTACCAAAATCCTGCAGGATCCAAGCTCTTTCTTCTCTGGTCATAATATAATCTCCGTTTCAGACATTTACTTGTCTAACATAATAATAAGTCGAATCTGTCATTTATACCAATCAATTTTTACAATTGAATGACAACTTGCCCTAAAATAAATATAATGAATGTAATACGATTACAACAAGGGTTTTAACCATAATATAACATTGTTCTAAAAGGAGGAGTCATGGAATATCTTATAAAAGGGACCCTGGTTTTTACCCCTGACCCAGATACATTCACTGTTTTGGAGAAGCATTACCTCCATATCCTGGATGGAAAAATTTTAAAAATTCTGAACAGCATACCTCAAGAATTAGAAGGACTAAGGGTGGAAAACCATGAAGACAGTCTTATAATCCCTGGCTTTACTGACCTTCACCTCCATGCAGTTCAATATGTCAACAGAGGCATCGGAATGGACATGGAGCTTTTGGACTGGCTGAATGCCTATACCTTTCCAGAAGAAGCCCATTTTGAGCAGGAAGAATATGCCGAGAAGGTTTTTAAGAGTTTCATCAAAGATCTTTGGAAGAACGGAACGTTGCATTCCTGTGTCTACTCAAGCATCCACAAAAAATCCTCAGAAAAGCTCATGGATCTTTTCATTGAGTCAGGCTTGAGCGCATATGTGGGCAAGGTTAACATGGACAGGAATTCAAGTCCTGAATTAACAGAGGATACCAACGATTCAGTTTGTGCAACCTTGGAATGGATAAAAAAATACAAGGATAAATCAGACCTGGTCAAGCCCATAATAACACCAAGATTTGCACCTTCCTGCTCACCGGAGCTTTTAGATGAGCTGGCACAATTAGCTGATACCTACTCCCTTCCGGTTCAGTCTCATCTAAACGAGAATAAAAAAGAGATAGAGTGGGTGGCAAATCTATTCCCTGAAGCATCAAATTATTTGGATGCATATGAAAAGCACGGTTTGGTCAAAAACAGCAAAACCATAATGGCTCACTCCATTTATAACAAGGATGATGAAACTGAGGCCTTTGAAAGAGAATCAGTTTTCCTTGCACACTGCCCTACTTCCAACCTTAATTTATCCAGTGGAATAATGCCTGTCGCAAGCCTTTTAAAAAGAGGAAATATTAAGATTGGCCTTGGTTCGGATATTGCTGCCGGCGACACCTTGTTCATGCCCCAGGTTATGAGAGCGGCAATTCAAAGCTCCAAGATTCTTTCTCTTTATGAAAAAGGTAATGAGCCGCTTACACTGTCACAGGCCTTTTATCTTGGAACTAAGGGTGGTGGAGAGTTTTTCGGTAATACCGGCTCATTTGAAGAGGGCTATTACGCAGATTTACTTATACTTGATGATTCTGACAACACTGTTTTCAGAACACTCAGTCCGATTGAAAGACTGGAAAAATTAATTTACACAGGTGACGACAGAAATATATCCTCAAGAATATTAAGAGGAATAGAAGTTTCTAGTCCCTTCCAATAAGGAGGCCCATGGAGAATATCATCAAAATAACTGATTCAGACAACAGGCTGGATGAAATTGACTCAAGCTATGACGAACAATTAAAGCTGTTAAGAATGAAGAAAATCATTGATGTAGCTCAGGGCTATGAGCCTGCTGATGTGGTTTTCAAGAACGCCACCTATTTCAATCCATTTACAAAAAGCTTTTTAAAGGGCGATATTGCAGTATCAGATGGATATATTGCAGGAATTGGTGAGTATGAGGGAAAAACAGACCATAATCTTGAAGGTTCATACATTACCTCAGGACTCATTGACTCACATATGCACTTGGAATCAAGCATGGTAACCCCTGGTGAATATGCCAAAGCAGTGCTTCCAAGAGGCGTTACAACAGTAATTGCTGATCCCCATGAGGTTGCAAATGTTGCAGGGCTACAGGGAATTAAATTCTTAATGGATCAAAAAAATTCATCTCCGCTGGACATCCGGTTTATGCTGCCCTCCTGCGTTCCATCCTCACCTCAGGAGAACAGTGGTGCTTCATTATCATGGGATGAATTGGAAACACTTTTAGAAAACAATTCTGTTTCAGGTCTTGGAGAAATGATGGACTTTCCTGCAGTCTTAAACAAGGATGAGGATAAACTCACAAAACTCATAAACTCAAAAAAGTATATTATCGACGGTCATGCACCTCTGCTTTCAGGTAAAGGTCTCAATGCCTATATTGCAGCAGGAGTATCCACCGACCATGAATGTTCAACCAATGAGGAAATGGAAGAAAAGCTGCGCCTTGGCATGAGAATTCTTGTAAGGGAAGGTACCGGTGCTAAAAACGCCTTAACTTTATTGGACAGTGTTAATGAAAAGAATATGGACAGAATACTTTTCTGTACGGATGACTGCCATCCTTCTGATCTATTAAGAACAGGAACAATAGATAACATAATAAACATGGCTATATCAAAGGGCTTTAAAATGGAGGATGCTCTTTTAATGGCCACCTATAACCCAGCCATAGCATACGGACTTGATGACAAGGGTGCAATTGCACCTGGATATAGGGCAGATTTTGTCGTATTTAAATCATTGGACAGCTTTAAAGCAGAAGATGTATTTGTTGCCGGTGAGCTTGTTTCAAAATCACAAGAGCCACTATGGAAAACAGAAAATCAAAATTCTGAACTCCCTACCTCCATAAATCTATACCCTTGGAAAGAAAAGGACCTGGAAATAGAAATAACAGAGAGTAAAACAAATATCATGGGTATCAGAGAAAATGACCTCACCACTGATTTACTTGAATTCCAACTGGACAAAGGAATCTTCAAACCGAGTTCAAAATATTCAAAGCTGCTGCTAATGGAAAGGCACCATGGCCTGCCCCTCCTTGGAAAAACAATTATGACAGGCTACGGAATAACAGATGGTGCAATTGCCACAACAGTTGCCCATGATGCCCACAACCTTATAATTGCAGGAGACAATGACGAGGACATGATACTTGCAATGGAAGAAATCAAAAAAATAAAGGGCGGTCTGGTTTTAGCATCCAAAGGAAAAATAATAGGAACCCTTCCGCTACCCTTATTCGGTCTGATTACACCAAGAGATCTTCATGAGGTCAGCGAAGAGCTTGAAGCTTTGGAAAACATGGCTCATGATAAACTTCTGGTCAATCCAAACCTAAATCCTTTCCTCCAGCTTTCATTCCTGGCACTGCCAGTAATACCAGATGTCAAGCTGACCTGCAAAGGGCTTTATTCCCTGGTTCAAGGAAAATATTTATAGAGGATAACTTCTAATAAATCTAATTCTTCGCATTAAAAGACCTTCTTCACTGGCTTGTAAAGAAGGTCTTCTCTTATTTATTCTGAGAGTTTTCCAACGGCACTTTTGATGAACAAGGGTATCAGTGGATTCCCATTTTCAGTGCTGTAGTACAAGCACATGGGCACTGCTGTATCTTGATCCTCAAGCAGCACGGCTTTAACATAGGATCTGTCCATATGGCGGACTCCATAGGGGTAAATACCAATGCCGCCTGTCTTTTTTATAGTAACCCCGAGGGTATCTATCTGCTGTGTTTCAAATTCAATATTGGTTGTTCTACCATACTTTTTTAACAGCTCTCTGACAAAGGGCTTATAAAACTCACTTCTCATATTTTCATTACTGGTAAATACTATTGGTTCATTTGCTATTTCTGAAATTTTTATTGAATTCCTGTCTGCCAATCTATGGTCTGCCGGCAAAAAAGCACAAAGAGGTTCAATATCAAATTTAACCCTTCTCAGTCTGCTGTCAGGATTTTCAATATAAAGGTGTATTGCAATATCTGATTTAAGGTCCAATACATCATTTAAGCCATCCTGAGGCTGACATGAAATTATTTCTACTGTACTTTCAGGATGCTTTTCCTCAAATCTGATTAAAAGAGGCTCTGTAAAATCCTCTGTCCAATAATATGGACTGCTGATTCTAAGGACTCCATTTGCAGCAGAATTTTCCATTTGAGCTTTTATTTTTGCACTCTCATAGCTTTGCATCATTGTTTTAAACTCATCTAGTACAGCCTGTCCGGCAGAAGTCAGTGTGATATTTCTTGAGCTTCTGTCAAAGAGCTTAACACCCATTTCCTCTTCGATAATGGCTATGTGTCTGCTCAAGCCAGGCTGTGTCATATGACATAATTCAGCTACTTTAGAAAAATTCAAATGTTCCGCCAACATGATGTATTCCTGGATATAACTGATTTTCAAACCTAATCACCTCGATTTACACATAATCAGTTTCTTTTAACTGAAGTTTAGCAAATGCAACTTTTTTACACAAGACGACCTATAATATTTTGCTATAGGTCAAGTCATAACCATTATTTCACTTCCTCCTTTAATGCAAATATACTCAAGATGAATACAAAAGATCTTTGAGGCGCCATGAAGATTTTAATTTTAGGAGGAAACCATGTTTTCAATTGATAGTCCATTAGTAAAGGATGCTGCCCTTATTGCTAAAATGGGGCCAATATACATACCATATGTCGTTACAACCAACAAGGAAGAGCTTTTAGCCTGCAGAACTACAGCCTGGCTCGGACAGACTTTAAATACTTCGCCAATCTATGATATAAGCGGACCTGACTGTGTAAAACTTTTAAACTACACCACAGTAAACCGTGATTACAGTACTTTAAAAATAGGAAAATCACGTCATGTCATATTCTGCAATGAAAAAGGTCAGATGCTGGCAGACGGTGTTCTATTCCGTATTTCAGAGGATACCTACAGAAGCTATTGGTTAGCCCCTGTATTATCCTATTATGTGGAAACTCTTGGATTTGATGTAAAAGGTGAATGGGTAAGAGACGAGTTCTTCTTCCAGGTGGATGGTCCAAAATCCTTGGAGATTATGGAAAAGGCATCCAAAACAGATCTTCATGACCTAAAATTCGCTCAGAATAAAGAAATAGAGCTTTTAGGTGTACCTTGTATCATCCATCGTCTCGGAATGTCTGGAACCTTAGCTTATGAACTTCATGGACCTATGAAGGATGCCGAAAAAATATATGAGTATATAAACAATGTCGGTCAAGAATTTGGAATTAAAAGACTAGGTCAGAGCAGCTATCCAAGAAACCATACACCAGGCGGATATCCAAATCAATTTATACATTATTGGTATCCATATTTAACCTCAGGCGAAAAAATGAAAGAATATTTTGAAAATCAGCCATATACAAAACACCTTTCAGGCAGATATCCATTCTTTGGAAGTGCAAGCTTTGATAAAGAAAATGCCTTCTTAACTCCATATGATGTGGACTGGGGTTACCTTGTAAACTTTGATCATGATTTCGTAGGTAAGGACGCGCTTTTAAAACTCAGTAATGATCCACCAAGAAAGGTTGTAACCCTGGAATGGGATGCAGATGATGTGGGAAAGGTTTTTGCATCACAATTCAAGGGTAAAAATGTTGAACCTCTTGATGACATCGACAGAGTTGGAGATGGTGGTGAAGCAAAGTTTATAATCAGCAATGTTGTTTCAGATGGAAAAATCATTGGAATGGCTTCAGGAAGAACCAAGTACTATTATGAAAATAAAATGTTATCCTTGGCCTTCATAGACAAAAAATACGCTGTAGAAGGCAAAGAGTTAGAAGTAATCTGGGGTACAGATCCGAACAATCAAATGCCAATCAAGGTCACCGTTGCCAAATTCCCATACTACAATGAAGAACTCAGGAACGAAACCTTTGATGTGGAAAAGATACCTCATCCAGTTTTCTAATCTGCACAGCTGCAAAAAAGATAAAGCATAAAATACCATACTCACAAACTATGAATAAATGATAATAGGTGTTGTTGAAAACGGGGAAGCTCCTCACTTTCGACTTCACCTTTTTCTTAACCATTTTTATCGGTACTTAAACAAGTTGGTGGTATTAACCACACATAATATGTAAGTTAATTTATCATAACAAATAATCCGAATCATACTTTCCATATAAAGCTACTTATTGATAAAGTTTCAATTTAATCTGAAAAACCTTTAAAAATGCTAATTATCCACCAATACTGTTGATTTAATATTTCATTCCAGTAGAATATTAATTAAGTGATAATAAATCTATATTTTTAGTCGCGCATCATTTATGAAAATAATATTCATGTTCTTGGATAATCCAAAAACAATTATTTCATACGTGATTTCAGTTATCTATTTTCAGTTAAATCAACTGAAGGGAGTAATTTGTTTTGGACAAAAAGTGGAAGATTATTTTTTTCTCATCAATACTGCTTCTAGCCTATTCGTTCTTTGATATCAGCAGGAATCTTGTACAGGTGGATTTAATTTCTTCAATCCTCTCTCCTTATAAGGTCTATGGTAATCCACATGAGGTTATTACCCTTATCAGTGCTGAAAATGTTGATCAAACTAAAAATAATTTGATAAAAATTGCTGATAGCAACAATGTTAACTTCACTATTGTTGTTTCTGGCTCCAATACCAATGAGACAGAATATTATTGGCATATTACTGAAAGCAAGTTTTTATTTCCTAACTCAGTTTTAAATAAACCAATAACTATTCAGAAATTCAATAGTTTGGAACAGCCGGTTACTGAAAAAAGTGATTCTGAATATTTTTTTGATCTCCCGTTAAGTACTTACCACTATAAAATTTTACCATTCACTAAATTTAGTAACTCTAATCTTTCTGTCGATATAACCGTTTTTTCGGAAAACAAGGATTCAATTGAAAATTTTCTCACAGCTTTAGGAAAAAACGGAATAAAGTATACACCTTTTAATCTAACAGCGGAAAAAAATACATCGCCATTACAAAATCTTAAGTTTGTTTTAGAGCAAAATCCTGTAGCCCCCTTGTCTATTGGGCTATACTTTCTGGTGCTTTTCGCAATACTTTACTCTGACCGAAGAAACCTTTCTATCAAGCTGATTAATGGGTATTCAAAAACGGAGTATTATATGGAATTCATAAAAAAGATTGCTTCGTATCTACTTTTGATGGGTTCAATTTCATTTGCGGTACTGTACCTTTCCACCATTGGCTTAAATATTAGCCATCTCGGTGGAATACTCTCTCGTTTTGTACCATTTACACTTGTTTTAATGGTGCTTACTGCCTTACTTTCATATATCTTTGTCTTCAGCTTTACTGATATCACAAGGGAAAGCTATATTAAAGGAACTTCCAGAAAAACAGCTCTTCCAATATTTTTTAGCCTTACAAAATTTTTAATTACGATCTTGATTTGTATTTTGGCCATTCCAGCTGTTAACAACATTGTTGGCAGTCTTACAGTATATAATTCACTGTCCGAGAGAAGTAAGCTTTATCCCCATGCTCATACAATTGATACACGAAGCAACTACCTTAAGACTTTGATTGTAAAGAATGATGAGATAGTTGATGAGTTACTGAAATTCAAAGGATCTTATGTGATTTCTGGATACGAAATTAAAGATGAAATAGCTGCGGATACTAAATTCAAGGTTTTTAATGCAAACAGAAACTATATAGAAAAGTATATAAAATTCGATATCAATGGTAATCCTATTGATCCCAGCAGAATGGATGTTATATATACACAGACTCGTAATAAGGATGGGGTTGAAGAATTAAAGCAATATAACGGATTTCTATGTGATTCAACTGGCAATTGCTTAAACAGTGAAACAATACTGCTACCTGATGACTTTGAAATCCCAACATACTATATGGATCCTCTTAATACTAAAGCAAATTACAAAAACGACTTCGTTTTATTTCCCAAGGAATCCAACCTGTCCATATTCCAGTTTGTTCTAAATTTCGAGAATGAATCAGAGATACAAAACTTAAAAAGCAATCTGGCTGGGATTGTTGATATTAATGAATTTAACTTTATAAAAATGACCGATGTTTTCGAAGAACATCTTGATATCTATAAAAATTCAGTCGTGAAATATCTCACTCAAATACTAAACTATGTTGTTATTGTTGCAATACTATCTGTAATTACTTACCTGATAAAATTTGAGAAAGTCAAAAGAGAATTCTCAATATATTGGGTTAATGGGATCAGCAAGTTTAAGCATTTCTATAATGACTACATTAGCTTTATATTACTCAACATTTTAGCTTTAATAATAGTCAAGGAATTTGCTTATCCAGAAATAACTTCAAATCTCACTCTTTTGCTGGGATTGATTCTGATTGCAATTGACACAGTTACTCTGATGATATTCAGGTTTATTTTCTAAAATAAAATCCATCAAAATATAAAGGAGCACACATAAGATTATTGAAATAAAAAATCTAAACAAATCATTTTTTCAAAGACAACTGTTTAAAGACCTCAATATCAGTATTGGTGATGGTGAAATGGTTGCAATTGTGGGTGTTTCTGGTGTTGGCAAAAGCACCCTGCTAAATATAATAGGCTCGTTGGAGAAGTTTGATTCAGGCTCAGTAACTGTTGGGAATACGGATTTAAGTAAGATGAGCAGAAAAAATCAATTACTGTTTCTAAGAAATGAAGTCAGTTTCTTATTTCAAAACTATGCCCTAATGGATAATAAAACAGTTATAGAAAATATTATTTTAAACAATAAGGCTAAGAATACTGATGAATTGGCTAAATCTGCACTTGAGCAACTAAAACTCAATGGTTTTGAAAACAGGATTGTAAGCTCGTTATCAGGTGGTGAGCAGCAGAGGGTAGCTTTGGCAAGAGTTATGGTTAAGCCTTCAAAAGTGGTATTGGCTGATGAGCCAACTGGAAATTTAGACAAGGATAACTCAAAAATTGTCTGGGATACTTTAAAACATCTTAATAAGTCAGGAAAAACAGTAGTTGTGGTCACTCATGATTTAAGTTCCCTTTCAAATTTCGATAAGGTAGTATACTTGTAACATAAAGAATAAATGGAGGAATTAACTTGAGACCTATTAATGCAAAAGCGCTCTTCTTCATTTCACTGGCAGTGTCAATTGTAGCGTTATTGATTGCAAAGGACAGCCCATACTTACAGGTAGTAAAAACCATTTCAGTAATTATCATCTCAGTTGGTTTTATACTTATGCTCCTTTTCTGGAGGTGTCCAAACTGTAAAAAGTCTCTGCCGGCCAGGGAATTTTTCATTGACTATTGTCCTCACTGCGGGCATAAAATTGATTAAAGTCTATAACATTTATAGCTTTAAAATAAGGTCTTATCTTAAGAACAAGTTGTTTTAGATAGTCATGTAAATGGAGCTGTCAGATTTTTAGAAACTGACAGCTCCATGTTGCTTAATTTGCTATGTATATGTTTATCATTTCGTGTACTGTTCCTTCATTTAATTCAAAATGAAGAAAAGTTGAGGTTAAAAGTATCTAATACAGGCTTATGAATTTATCCCAGGTATATGGGGTTACGCTTTGAAGTATGCCCTGGACAAATACTCTTTTCCCACTGGTGCCACTATAATAACAGGTCATCAGGGATAATACCGGTCCTCCGGCATCATAGGCCACCTGGTCCTCAATGAGGTGTGAATCAGTCTCATCAACTACTATATTGTCATAAACCTTATAGGCATAGATATTTGTTTTATCAGTGATATACATCATTGTCCCAGCTCCAAGGTCGATTACCCGGTTGAACAAGACTCCGTCATAGGCACTGTAATGTCCGGCAATCGGATAGTTTCCTGTTCCAAGTGACTGATCATATCTTAGTGTTCCAGCCCCTAAAAGCAGGTTATCATTTAAAACCCCTCTTAAAACAGCCATTTCAAGATTAACAGATGGTATTCTCAATATTCCGATTATGTAGTCCTGGGTATAGTAGTCACTTCTTGAGGTTTCTGTAGAATTGCTGTTTTTGCTGTTGTTGTATGAAGCCTTTCTCATACTCATCTGCAGCTGTTCAAAGGTTTGATCCACAGACAAAGCCTTGACCTGGCCGAAGTCCCACATATCCTCAGTTGTACTTGTGTTTTCCGTATTCTTTTTTATATCTTCAGCGGTAACTTCCTTAATGGCATTCTGTGTCAGTTTTTCAGATTGGGATTTAATGTAGTAATTACTGATTTGATTCGAGAAAATCAAAAGTAGTGCCACAAGGATGATTAAGACCGCAATAATCTTTTTCGCCATAAATGGTTACCTCCTGTGACACTAATTTTATCATTAAAATATGAATTTGATTTTAATATTATCTGATTATAGCTGCTCCTATTGGATAACCAAGGAATAAGGATATTAATACACTTAAAACCATGAGAAGTGAACCATATAAGAACAGTTCCTTGGCATTAGTCCATCCGGATCCCCCTGCTATTGCAACTGATGGCATTGCCGGTGGAGTTGCAAAGGCATAGGATGCCAGCATTCCTATTAATGAAGCTACTGCAGCTCCATTGATTCCAGGCAGCTTTAATAGTATTGGTGCTGCAATTGTTGTAACAACTGTTGCAGTTACTATATTTGATGAGAGATTTGTCTGTACTGCAGACCACATTAAAAATACAAAAATAACAAGCATTGGTGACAAGGATGCTGCCAATGGTCCAATTGCTGTACCAAGATATGCAGTTAGTCCGATATCCTTGTTTGTCATTACTGCTCCGATTGCCAAAGCTGCACTACAAATAATAATACTTGCCCATGGAACTCCCTTGCTCATGGCATCCTTGAAGTTCAATATAGGCTTTCCATTATCCGTAAATATGGAAAGTGCAATAACACCAAGGATTGGTGGCATTGAAATACCAAAGGAGCTTATATATTTTGAAAGGTCAGGTAAAACTGCTTCTGTAAGTGATGGCAATATCCATAAAAGTACTACCAAAGAAAAGACTGTGAGTACCACCTTTTCCTTATTTGTTATCTCCGGGATATCCTTCCTTAAGGAGCTTACATCAAGATTTTCAACCTTTGACATATCAGGCTTTAAAACAAATCTGAACATTGCAAACATTGCAGTCATACTTGCTATTCCCACAGGTATAGCCATCAACATGTATGATCCGTAATCTATTGTAATTCCTGCAACCTTTTCGTATATACCCATGGCAATAAGAGGGAATACATGTGCAATTGGTGTCATACCTGAGGAAATTCCGCATATGAATACGAGTCCCATCATAAGCATTGCTGCTGCCTTATCTCCCTTTTTAAGCCCGAGAAGTGAATATAGCTCTTCTAAAATCGGGAAATAAATTATAAAAAGTACGGTTGGTGATATGAATAAACCAAGCACCAGAATTGATGCAAAAAGAAGGGATGTAAATCTCCAAGGATTCTTTCTTGCAATATTATTATCTACAAACCATATTGCAACTCTTCTTATGAAGGTTGTCTTACTTAGTTCATAGGTACATAAAAATGTGAATAGAAGAAATGCTATTGTTTCTGAGCCTAAGGAGCTTGCCAAGATACCCTTCATATTCTGTCCTGGCACAAATGCAAGGGCAGCTAAGGCAAGACAGCTTGGCCAGTCTATTGACTCAAACAGCCATAGAAGTAAAACTCCGATGAATATTCCTACAACCTGCATTCCGCTTTGTGTCATGCCTGCAGGTGGTGTTAAAAATTTGAAAAATAGGATGAATGCAAGAGATACTGCAATAAGCGCACCTCTTTTTAAGTCGATTTTCATTATATGATTCCTCTCAATTAAAATTTAGTTCCAAAAGTTAAATCCACGAATATAGTTATTTACCGTCGGAACCATCCAATTGGGGGTCCGACTTAATTAGCTTGTCACTTATGCTTCCTCCGAAAAATTATACATTACTACTATAATGAAAAACCCCTGCTTTTACAATATGAAACAGATATTCCTTGTCCTTTAACTCAATTTTTCGTCTTTAAAAGAGCCCTCGATAAAAGAGAGCTCTTTGTCCTTTAGCATTATTCAATTAGTAGTTGAACAGAACAATTGGTTTAATTAGATCCTTTGGTTTTTCCGCCATTACCTTAAAAGCAGCTTCTATGGAATCAAGGCCGTTGAATCTATGTGTAATCATCTTTGATGGATCAACTCTTCCAAACTCAATCAATGAAAGAAGTCTTTCCATTCTTCTTCTTCCACCTGGGCAAAGACCGCCTTTTATTGTCTTATGTGCAAGGAATCCAGCTATATACATGTTGTTCAAGGTTATATTAGCTTCACCTGTTATAACATCAAGCATTGCAATATTACCATAGCCAAATCTTGTAACAGCAAGAGCATTATTAAGTGCTTCTACTCCGCCACCAGCTATGATACATGCATCTACTCCCCTGCTACCCATTATTGTCATAATCTGTTCTACTACATCGCCATTTTTATAACTGACAATGTCTGTAGCTCCATATTCCTTGGCAAGTCTTATACATTCAGGTCTTGTACCTATTGCAATGATTCTTGCTGCTCCACGTAGCTTTGCACCAGCAACTGCCATTAACCCAACAGGTCCTATACCAAAAACTACAACATTGTCGCCAAATTTGACTTCAGCAAGCTCTGAACCGTAAAAGCCTGTAGTCATCATATCTACTGCCATACAAGCCTGTTCAATGGTTACATTTTCAGGTATATGAGCAAGGTTCATATCAGCAGATCTTACTTTGATTTTCTCTGCAAAGGTACCATCCTCATAGGATGAAAAATTTATTGCTGTGAAAAGTCCGCCTGCATCCTGGTGGGAACCATCCTCAATGTCGGGATGCTTCCATGTAGGTGTTGTACAAGGAATAGCAACCTTGTCTCCAACCTTAAAATCCTTGACATTTGAACCTGCTTCAATAATTTCACCTATTGATTCATGTCCGAGTATTCTGTTCTTTAAATAATCACCTTCAAGCTCATAAGCTGAATGCACATCAGAGGAGCATGGTGCCAAAGCCAATGGTCTGCAAATAACATCATCCGGGCCACAAACATATTCCGGTTTATCCAACCAACCAACAACACCCTTAGAAATCACTCCAAAACCTTTCATATCTATCAATCTATCTCCTTGTTAAAACTTTATTGATTATGTTTATATTTTAACACTCTCTTTAATTTCTTCAAGGACATAAATGTTAAATTGTGTGCTGTTATGCACCTATAACCTGGCTTGTTTCAATAGTTTTTTAGTATTATCCTGTACAAAGTATGAGTTTATCTGACTTTCCTTCTCAACTTTTATATTAGTTCAGATATTTTATTCAACTTTTAGTTATTTTATTATCAATAAATTTCATTGACTTAATATAATTCTAAGAGCAACTTATTTATTATTTTTTAAAAAATTTTCATTGAAAAAGAGGTACCCTTCTAACAATCAGGTACCTCTGGATAAAATAAAATTTAATTTTATGTGACTTAACAAACTTAAAGTACTGCTAACCCTTTCTCCATGTTCTTGGGTGTAGAAGAACCAATACCGGGAAAATTTCCAAACGTCCCATAATCATGCCGATTGATAAGGTGAATTTAGCAGGATATGAAAGCTGTGCATAGTTTCCAGCCGGGCCTACCATATCAAGACCGGGACCTATGTTATTAAATGTTGCTGCAACAGCACTGAAGGCAGTTAAAAATGTTGGTGCCGATGCACTGACAATCAGAACGAGTACAACAAAAACAAGAATATATGTGGTTAAGTAAAAGCCTGTCTGCTGCTGTATTGCTGGAGTCAGCATCTTGCCTTCAAAGGATAGTTTCTTTCTGCTGTTTGGGCTGATGCTTCTGTGTATTTCAATCAGTGTTGATTTAACATATATTATTACTCTGCTTGTTTTAAGTCCTCCGGCGGTTGATCCTGCCATTGCACCGCAGAACATTAGTAAAAGCAGAACAGTTCTGCTGAATACAGGCCAGGTGTCAAAATTTGCGGTTGCATAGCCAGTAGTGGTAATAATTGAGCTTACCGTGAAAAATACGTCTCTAACAAGTCTGAATATGGAATCATAGTAGTTTCTTACATCAATGCAAATGACAACTACTGCAGCTAAAATTATCCCTAGATACCACTTTAATTCCTCGCTTTTGAAGAAATCCCCTGCTTTATGGAATAAAAGCGCGTAATAAAGGTTGAAGTTTACTCCGAAAAGAATCATGGCAACACCGAGAACATAATCAATATAGGTGCTGTCATAGTATCCAACTGAAGTGTTTTTTATTCCAAAGCCACCTGTTCCTGCTG
This sequence comes from Clostridiaceae bacterium, assembly GCA_041891535.1. GTDB lineage: Bacteria > Bacillota > Clostridia > Clostridiales > Clostridiaceae > JG1575. The sequence continues at coordinate 14,032 of JASDTM010000013.1, read as the reverse complement.
CTCCAAAGGCATGTAGGAAGCTGTCAAATACAGGCATTCCGCCTAATATCAGTAACCCTATCAGTATCACCGTCATTACAAAGTAGATTATATATAGAATTCTTGCAGTCCCTGAAAGTCTTGCCCGAACCTTGTCGAATAGTGGTCCCGGAACCTCAGCCTTCATAATAAATACATCTTCGGAGGATACCTTTGGCAGAACTGCAATGGCTAACACCAAAACTCCCATACCCCCTATCCAATGTGTGAATGACCTCCACCAAAGGATGGAATTTGGAAGAATTTCAATATTCGTTATAATACTTGAGCCAGTTGTAGTAAAACCACTGGCGGTTTCAAAAAAAGCATCAATTGGATGAGGTATACTGCCACTTAAAAGGAATGGCAAACCACCAAATACTGAAAGCAGAAGCCAAGCCACAGAAACTATGACAAAGCCTTCCTTTGCGTAAAAGTCCTTTCTTACCGGCGGTGTCTTACTCAAATACCAACCCAAGCCGGCAGTTAATGCAATTGAGTACAAAAAAGGAGCCAATCCTTTGAAGCCTTCATTATAAATCAATGCAATCAGCAGTGAAGGAGTCATCATAAGAGCTACTACCATAAGTATTCTTCCTACGACGTAATGTACCATTTTCCGGTTCATCTTGACCCTCCGGTTTTAATGATTTCATCAAGATCCTGAAAGCCCTTGATGGTTGTAGCAATAATAATTTCATCCCCATTTAAGATGGTGTCATCGCCCCTTGGGAAGATAATATCATTGCCTCTTAAGATACAAACAATAAGCGCATCATCATTAATTTCCAATCTTTTTATCGGAATACCTTCAGATTTCCATTGTGAATTGACCTTGAAGGTCAGGATTTCAACCTGTCCATCAGCTATGATTTTGAACTTTTCAAGATTGTTACCCTCTGAATTTGCAGTGGATCTTACGAATTGGACAATATAGTTTGCTATTATCTGGTGTGGGGTAATTATTGATTCTAATCCCACATGGTCCAATACATGGAGAAGGTCCCTTCTGTTTACCTTTGTTATGGTTTTTCTGACCCCCATCTTATTTGCATAAAGAGAGAGCAGAATATTCTCTTCATCTATACCTGTCAATGCAATCAATGCATCATAGGAATCAAAATGCTCCCTTGCCAAAAGCTTGTGCTTTGTTCCGTCTCCAAGTATTATCTCAGCCTTTGGAAATTCAAAGCCTAAGTTATCGGCTTTTTGTTGGTCAATTTCAAGTACCTTTACAATTACTTTATTGGCAATCAATCTTGGAACAAGATAATTTGCTACTCTGCCGCCTCCGACTATCATGACTGAATGAATCTTTGCAGGTCCATCCTGAACCAGATTGCAGAAGTTTTTGACTTCCTTTGCTGCACCTGTGACCGTAACAAAATCTCCCTCACAGAGCTTGGTTTCGCCGTCTGCTATCATGACCTCACCATTTCGGATGACGATACAAATCATTATCTTACCGTATATTTCACCGTAATCCTTAAGCTTTTTACCTATCATTGGAGCTGATTTACTGATTTCCACCTCAACCATGTCTATCTTTCCATGGCCCATGGATTCAACGTTTATAGCTGTCGGATAGTTAAGCATCCTCATCATGGTGTCAGATGCTTCCTTTTCAGGATTGATCATAAGTGTAATACCCATGCTCTCTCTTAAAAAGTCAGCCTTTCCAGAATACTCGGGATTTCTGACTCTGGCTACTGTATATCTTGCTCCTATTTTCTTAGCAGTGATTGCTGCTACAATATTGGTTTCGTCACTTTCTGTAACCGCTATGAAAACATCACATTTGTCGACCTCAGCCTCCATCTGTGTGTGGTATGTAGCCCCATTTCCCATAATTCCGCCAATATCATAATTATTGAGGAGCTCGTTTAAAACTTCCTCATCAGTTTCAATTATTTTGATTTCGTGGTTTTCTTCAGTCAAGAAACGACAAAGTGTTTCTCCAACCTTTCCTCCACCCATTATCACAATATTCATATTACCCGGTTTCTCTTCCCTTCGATTAATAATGAAGCACTCTTTGCCTGAATAAATAATCACTCTAAATATATCACTTTGTTATATATGTGTACAATCAAACAACTTAATACATAACCTTTCTTCATATTAGATACGAAAATCCCTAAAAAGCACACAGCGAAAATACCTTATTGGATATTTTCGCTGCATTTTGCTGTTTTATATTCTACTTCTTACTGATTTTATACAACCTTCCCTGGTCAGTTACTGCATAAAGTGCACCATCTTTGCCTTCTGCAACATCCCTGAACCTTTGCCCTTCTTCAGCTAAAAGCCTCTCTTCACCAGTTACCTTACCATTTTCAATGGTAAGCCTTGCAATATGTGAGCCTCTTAAGCCACCAATGAACAGGTTATTCTTCCATTCTGGAATAACATCGCTTTTATAAAACGTCATGCCGCTGGGTGCAATTACAGGATCCCAGTAATACACAGGCTGTTCAGTTCCATCCTTTTGAGTGATTCCAGCACCTACTTTTTGTCCTTTGTATTCTATTCCATAGCTGACATCTCCCCAGCCATAGTTTTTCCCGGCAAGAATCAAATTCAACTCATCCCCGCCTCGGGGACCCATTTCACTTGCGAATAATGCACCTGTAACCGGATCTATATCCAAACCTTGAACATTTCTGTGACCATAGCTATAAATTTCAGGCAGAGCTCCATTTGTATCAATAAATGGATTTCCCTCAGCCGCTGAGCCATCAGGCTTAAGCTTCAATATTTTCCCATATCCATTGTCAAGTAGCTGAGCTTTGGCTCTGGTCTTGATATCAGAGCGTTCTCCCGTAGACACATATAAATTGCCTTCAGAATCGAATACCAGTCTGCTTCCAAAGTGCATACTGTTGTTATAGTATGGCAGAGCTCTGAAAATCACGGTGAAATCTTCAATGGATTTTTCATCCAAAGACAGCTTTCCTTTTCCCACAGCAGTAACGGATCCTTCAGCAGTTTTTTCTGCAAAAGTAAAAAACAGCAATCTTGAACTTTCAAAATCCGGGGATGGTGCAACATCCAAAAGTCCACCCTGACTTCTGTCATCAACCTCAGGAAAACCACCAATTTTTTCACTTAGCTTACCATCAGCCCCGAAAATTCTCATGAATCCTTTTTTTTCTGTTATTACTAACCTACCATCTGGAAGTGGAGTTACTGCCCATGGAGAATCCAATTCTTTAGATACAATTTCAACTGTGCATTCTGTTACTGTCTTGATGCCTTCAATTCTGGTCTGACCTTCAAAGGCTTGCTTGTAGCTTGTTTCAGGAGATCTTTTTTCAACTGGATCCAGACCAACTACACCATTACCTGTATTACTGTCTGTTTTTGTACTTCCAACATCAGCCTTTGTTCCTGATGTAGTGGTTTTTATTCCAGTATCCAAATTACTGCCAGAAACAGTATTAGTTACACCTGAGTTGCAGGAGGTCAGGAACATCAATGCCATAAGCAATCCAATAATTCTATTTTTAAACATTTAAGGCCTCCCATTAATTTATTAACCTTCTCTAATTGAATCTCTTTCATTAAGCATCACAAATTCTATTCTTTCTTGAAGGTATTTTATTATCTCAAAATTTTCTTAATATTATGGGACCTTGAAATGTACACTTTGTTAAATAAAAAGAATGGGAGCCAACAGTTTTCCCATCCTTATATAAAAATATTCGTACTGTAAAAATTTAGTCCATATCAGCGGAAACCTCTGTTTCTCTTAAGAAAGTCCTTTTGATGTTGAGTAAGTGCTCCAAATCATTGACATACTCAAACAGGGCAGCCCTATGCTCAAATTCCTCCCTGGTTTTTGGAAGATCAATGGAGCTGAAAATTCTCCTGTACTCACAAAGTCCAGTAATAACAGATTCCTTCATATCCTCATTACTGTTGTGCTTTGAAACAAAATCAGTAAGATTTGCTGTCAGTTCAGTAAACTCTGTTTCTTCCTGTATATCCCTGACATATTTCTTCATATATTTTATAATTTCAAACTGTTCTTTTCTCATTTCCATGTATCTTAAGTAGTAGCTGCATCTTCCCTGCGGCTGATTTCCGGCTTCCCAAATCGCTCTTGTCTCCCCAGATTCAATATCCTTCTCCAGTCTTTTAATCAAGGCTTCATCAGGCTCAGTACGAAATGGCTTTTTTAAGCATTGAACGAAATTCTCCAACACCGCTTTCAGACTTGCTTCAATTGTTGATACATCCTCATCCAGCTCACATTCCATACTTTTAATATGCATGTTAAGTATTAGAGCAATGCCTGCTCCTATGACCATCTGCAAAAATTCATTGAGCAGCCATTTTGGCTCCACTGATTGTATCGTCAGAAGATGTGTGACTAAAACAGAACATGGAACAATTGACTCATTGAATCCAAGCTTTACTATTATCGGAATGAATATAAGAAGGTAAATACCAAATGCCAAAGCATTGAAACCTATCGTAGAATAAGCAATTGAACCAATGGTCAGAGCTAATACTGTAGATATTATCCTTTGAAGCGCTAAATCCTTGGACTTCTTCTTTGTGTTTTGCAAGCTCAGAATCATGATTATTCCTGAATTGGCAGCATAGCTTAAGCCGATTAGTTGAGCAATGAAAATAGCTAAGGCAGCTCCTACAGCTGTTTTAATAGTCCTTAACCCGATATATTTCCTGACCTTCTCCATGCTACACTTCCTCAATTCGAATTTTTCCTGCATTTATCATTATAAATTCATGAACCTATAACTTCATCAATTTCTTTTACACAATTTGTTATTCCTTAATTCTTTTTTTATCGAGTTACTCTACTCAATTCCGAGGCAATTGGACAATCATTACTTTACTTATTTTTACAATAGAATTTAGCAATTGTGATTTTTGCGAAAGTTAAGAGCCATAATACAATTATTTTATTTGTAGGAAAACCGCATATTTGCTCAATTCTATGGACATTCAAACCAATACACATTAGACTTTAATTATCCGCTATGATTTTCTTTGGGCTATGTTGTAAGATAACTACATAGTTGAACAGGTATAAATAACTCCATTAAATTAAATTGTCAAAATAGAGATTTTCACGCAAAGTAACATTAATTTTCGTTAGGAAAATTTGCTTCATTATTTATATGGAAAGAAGAAACTAGTATCAAATATTAAATTTGAGGGGGACTTTAACAATATGAGTAACATAAGTGTTTATAAGGATTTGATAGCATTCCATCCAGGATCCTATATTCAAGAAATTATTGAAAACTTGGATATGACACAAGAAGAGTTTGTTGAAAAATTAGAAACCAGCTCCAAAACATTTAATGAAATAATTAGTGGAGAAGCGCCACTAAGCAAGGATATGGCTAATAAATTATCAGAGCTGACTGGAATTTCTTATAAAACTTGGATGAGTTTACAGGATGCTTATAATATCAAAGTTTTAGAAATTAAAAAAAAGAGGATAGATAAAGTCTAAAAGAAGATAGGTTTCGCCTTCAATCTAACAAATATAAAACCAGTTAATATCGGGCTTAAAGCCCTTTTTTAGTCTAGTTTATTAAATTCACTTTTAATAGCTAGCGTAATTCTGTTGTACATAGACGTACGAATAGACGTACGGCCAAAAAATAAAAAAGGCTGAATCCTTGAAAGAATTGATATATCAAGGTTTCAGCATTTTTTATTATAGTATTGGCGGGGATTGAGGGATTTGAACCCTCGCGCCGGTTACCCGACCTACGCCCTTAGCAGGGGCGCCTCTTCGGCCTCTTGAGTAAATCCCCGAATTACGTATTACTATGAAATTGACAAATTTAATTATAACAATGGGTTAACAGTAAGTCAACGACCGAATTTTTGAGGTACAAGTGTTAGTATATAGGTAGATAAACGTATTTTTAAAGGAGTTGAAGATTTTGAAGGCTATAGTAGTTTCTGAATTTGAAGTAAAAAACGGAATGGTGTTGATGGATATTCCTGAACCAGTTGTTGGTCCAGGTGAAGTTAAGGTGGCTCTTGCAGCTGCTGGCATAAATCCAAATGAAACCTATGTCATGACTGGGAAATACGCATTTTATATTCCTGAATTACCCTTTACACCAGGCTTTGATGGTGCCGGAGTTGTTGAGGAGACTGGTGAAGGAGTTACTGACTTCAAGGTTGGTGACAGAGTTTATATTGCTGGATTCAGAGCAAAGAGAAATACTGGAACCTATGCTGAGAAAGTTGTTGTAAGCTCTGATGTGTGTCATATTCTTCCTGATAATATAAATTTTGAAGAGGGTGCAGCTCTTGGTATTCCAGGTACTGCTGCTTATAGAGCACTATTTATCAGAGGTCAGATTAAGGAAAGTGATACTGTTCTGATCCACGGTGCAAGTGGTGGAGTTGGACAGCTGTCAGTCCAAATGGCAAAGGGAGTTGGTGCAAAGGTTATTGGAACTGCCAGCTCTGAGGAAGGAAGAAAAACAATTTTAGATAATGGAGCTGATTTTGCCATCAACCATGTTACTGAAGAAAACAAGAACGAACTCCTTCAGCTGACAGGCGGTAAAGGAGTTGATCTTATCATTGAGTTTTTGGCAAATGTTAACCTGCAAACTGATTTAGATATTCTGAATCAATACGGAAGAATCGTTGTAGGTGGAAACAGAGGAACCATAGAAATCAACCCCAGGTCAATGATGGGAAAGGATACAGATATAAGAGGCATGGGAGTGCCAAACTATACTCCAGAGGAGCTAAATGAATGCTTCAAAGAGCTTGATGGCATGCTAAGATCTGGTGTTTTAAAGCCTGTTATCGGGGGAACCTTCAATCTTGAAGAAGCAAACCTGGCTCATGTTGTTGTATTAGACAGAAAATCCACTGGTAAACTGATTTTCAAGATTCAAGATCTTTAGTTTAGATGGGTGTATTGAAACAGAAACCCTGTTTTGTTTTTTCAAAGTAACTGAATAGTAATAAAAGCCTGGGATAGAACAGTTAACGAGCTCTATCCCAGGCTTTATAAAAATTTCTTACTAAACTATACATCAGTCAAATAACTGAGTCTTAAAATTACCTGTGACATTTATTTTGCCCCAGTCAACTATGAAAATATCGGGGTCCATCTCATTTAAAACCCTTTTAAGATTATGGAACTCATACTTGTTTACCACTGTGAATATGATATAACTGTCATTACCTGAGTAGACACCCTGGCCTTTCCAGGTGGTGACTCCCCTTTTTACCGTGTCGTTGATATATTGCCCTATTGCAGGGTTTTTTGTGACAATCAATGCGCTGACCTTGACGTTTTGGAAGTGTACTGCATCCAACACAAGTGAGTATACTAAGGTAAAAATTATACTGTAAATAAGGATTGAAATATCATATTTTAAAAGTGCAAATACAAATACAATTGAGCTTACCAATATAGAAACCTTACCCACACTGAAGTTTTTATATTTCAAGGAAATAAATACTCCAAGTACGTCCAAGCCTCCGCCTGAGCCTCCATATCTTAAGGAAAAGCCTGCTCCGAAGCCTGCTATTACTCCTCCTATAATACAAAGTGTCAATGGATCATTTAATAGTGGTGCTTTTAAAATTGGAAAGGAGGCCATTGCAAAGGACTGTGCTGTCACCGTCAGTACTGTTTTTACAAAAAACTTCCTGTTAATTACCTTATAGGACAGCAGAAGAAGCGGCAGATTCAGCATTAATAGGATAACTCCGGTGAATTCAGCTCCGGTGCCAAAAACTGATTTGATGAGATCCTGAATAATCTGGGCTATTCCAGTTATATTACCTATGAAAAGACCCATGGGAAAAACAAAAAAGCTGATTCCCACAGCATAAATAATTCCACCTAGTATACATAAAACATAATCAGTAATTTCTTTTCTTAAATGTGAATCCATAAATGCCCCCAGTATATATCAATTCCTGCAGCAGGAAAATAAATATTTTTATCTCTTCACTGTCCATTCTACAATATATTTCAAGGTAAATGCTATTGTACCGCTGTCTATGCATAATATTCCATTTTTCTCATCAAAATTAAATATACACAATTCAGGTTATGAATGAATCAGGTATTTGGGTTATAATTGAGATTGAGGGTAAACAAAAATTGATTCATATTAGACGGGGGTAAATCAAATGAGTAATGTATATTTTATTCCAATGAAGGAGTATGATGACAAAAAGCTTTCTGATGCAGCCAGAAAATTATTGGAAACTGTTATAGAAAAGGAAGGCGTAAAGCTTGAGGAAGAGGTTCCATTAAAGGTACATTTCGGAGAATACGGAAATGATACATATATCAAGCCTGCTGCCTTTGAAGGTGTAATTGAATATCTTAAAGAGAACAATGTCAAAACAAGATATATTGAAACTAACGTATTATACAGGGGTAAGAGAACAACAAGGGACAGTCATATTAAAACTGCCAAGGAACATGGTTTTACCAACCTTCCTATAACAATTGCAGATGGCAACCATGGTGAAGAATTCTCTGATATTAAAATAAACGGTGAGATTTTTGACCATGTAAGGCTTGGTAAGGCCTATGGTGACTTCAAACAGTTTATCATACTTGCACATTTCAAAGGCCATGCAGAGGCAGGCTTTGGTGGTGCCATGAAGCAGCTGGCAATGGGCTTTGCAGCAAGAGGCGGAAAGCTTGCACAGCATTCAACTCTTAATCCGGTTGTTTCACAGGACGCTTGTATCTCCTGTGGCTCCTGTGTTGAAGCTTGTAACTATGGTGCCATTACCTTGGATGATAAGGCTTTTATAAATGATTCAAAATGTGTTGGCTGTGCTGCCTGTGTTGCAGTATGCCCTGTTGGTGCAATCAAAACAGACTGGGGTGCAAGAGACTTCCCGAAAAGAGTTGCTGAATACGCTTGGGGTGCTGCAGGTGGAAGACCAAACATTTATATCTGCTATATCATGAACATAACTGAGTTCTGTGATTGCAACGGCTCACACATGGAATTTGTAGCTGAAAACATCGGAGTTGCGGCTTCAACGGATCCAGTATCCTTGGATACTGCATGCCTTGAATTTATTCAGAAGAATGAAAACAAGGATATTTTCGAAGCTGGAAGAGACGCTCTTTTACATGCAGAGAAGATAGGCTTTGGATCCATGAAATATAATTTGATTACTGTAAAATAATAAAATTAATGCCCTCTGCTTGATTTCAGGCAAAGGGCATTTTTTACTCTTTATTTTGTTTTTCTATCTCTTCTTCAAAATATTTGACTCTGTCCTCAAAGCTTACAACTTCGTGGATTTCATGAAGCATCCAAGCATACCCAAAGGAATCTGCAAATACTGCATTTGCTACACCAAAATCAGGCATTTCAACTATGGCCTGAATCTCTTTACACCCTGCATCCATTGCCTTCTTATAGGTTTCTTTGATATCCGGTACAAGGACATTCACCCAGAATGGATTTGGCTTATCACCAGTTGGAGCAAAAAGGTTATACTCCGGATTTTCATCCAGCATATGGAATCTTGTTCCATAAATGTTGAAAACCACTTCGTTCATCCCTCTGTCAAAGGACGTAACCTCAACCCTTTCCACTTCAAAAATCTTCTCGTATTGTTCTAAAGCCGCCAGGCTGTCCTTTACTATAAAATCAAATTCAACTCCAACCATATATATCTCCGTTTTTCTCTATCTATTTACTTAATATCTTCAGAAAACTCATGGTGACACTTTGGACATTCAACGGTAATCTTACCTACACCCTTTGGTACTCTCATTCTTAAATCACAATTTGGGCAGTTAAAATATCTGTGGTCCCTGTCCTTAAGCTCTGAGAATCTCAGCTTGGATCTTACCTTGTTTCTAAGCTCTGTGTAGCTTCTGTTCTCCTCTTGTCTTGCAGCTATACTTGTTGAGAAGAACCTGTATAAATAGAAAAGAAGTATTCCCCACATTGCGCCAAAAAGTATTGTTCTTAAAAGTCCTGAAGTAAATATCCTTATCAGGAAGGCAAGCAAATACATAATGATAAGATCTGAATTAAGCAAATCATTTCCGTATCTGCCTTCCATGAACTTTTTAAATTTTATTGTGACTTGGTCAAACAGTTTATTCAAAATTTTCCACCTCGAAAGCATTTTACTCATTATATCAAAGGTATATTAATCTTACCTTAATTATTTATGTTCTCCTGTGTCTTTTGGGTGTTCTACCTGAAGCATCCAATTCACACCGAATCTGTCCTTTAATATACCATGGGCTGGAGCCCAGAAGGTTTTCTCCAATGGTTTAATTATAGTTGCTTCAGAATCAATAAATTTATCCCAAACTATTTTCAAATCAGAAATGGTTTCAGAGGTCCAAGACAAGAAATTACGATTTCCGTCAATTTGCTTTTCACCATATTCATCAGAAAGCAGAAGATAATCCTCGCCAAAGCAAAGGGTCCCATGGATCAAACCTTTTGTACCTTCTTCAATTCCAGGGATTCCTCTTGGTATTTCATCATATCTGATAATTGTTTTTTCAGTCAGGCCAAAGACAGAGGCATAGTATTCCAATGCCTCTTCAGCCTTGCCATCAAAATATAAGTAAGCCTGTAAACTGCCCTTCATTTTCTTCTCCCACTCTATTCAATACTATTAAATGTTTATTCGCCGAAGGTAGGTACGAAATTTTGGATCATCCATTGTATCCCAAACCTGTCTTTGACAATACCAAATGCAGGAGACCAAAAAGCCGGCTCTAAGGGCATCAAAACTTCTGCTCCCTCATCTAAGAATCTTTGCCATATTTTCTTTGTATCCTCAAGGCTTTCTGAAGCCCAGGACAGATAGTGCTGGTTTCCAGGGGTTATATTTTCCGGCTTATCATCAGAAACCATAAGATGTGAATTTCCAAAATTCAAAGACCCGTGAATAACTCCTTCCAAGCCACCCATTTCGTCCATTCCGCCTTCAGGTACTTCGTCAGCAGTCATGTTATAAACATCATTGCCTTCCAATTCAAAAATTCTTGCATAGGACTCCATTGCTTCCTTTGCATTTCCACCATAATATACGTAACTTTCAAAATATCCTTTTATCATTATTTTCAACTCCATTTTTTCATTTTTTTTGCTGTTGTTGTTCTTATTGTTATTTCAATATACCAAACCTGGGAAGTAAGTATGTAAAATGCCCTTTAACAAAGAATGAATAAAAAAATTCATTTTCCAAAAATATTGATTTATAACTCTTTTCTAACAGTTCCTTGTAATTCTAAATACGTTTTGCAACTTTCCTGTGTAATCTATCATGTAAATCTCAATAATACTGCTGTTTTAACAATAACTGAGTTTTTAGGAATAAATTCTTAATTCAATCAATAAAAAACCGTTTTAATTTCAATACTCCTATATATTCAAGAGATTCGTTGACAGAATACACGCTTTATTTATATACTAGTGCTAATTTGAAAAGCGATGACGGAGACGGCTTTATTTTCATCAGTAAAGAGAACCGATGGTTGGTGTAAATCGGTGTGAATGAAATAATAGTGTATCACTCCCGAGCTACAGGTCCGGAAATCAAGTATGGACCTGCGATTGACCCCGATAAAAGGTCAGGACTTAAATGAGTCTTAATGAGAGACTGGATAAGATCCAGTAATCAGGGTGGTACCGCGATAATTCGTCCCTGGAGCAGTTGCTCCAGGGACTTTTTAAATACTAAAAAAGGAGGAAACATTAATGGGAACAAATGACATGAACTACGAAGTAACAGAGGATCTTGAAAGCTGTATGGAAGCATTCAACCAGGAATCAGAAAAGATCTTTACAGTTGAAGGAATGGAAAGAACCGAATATCTTGGATAATCAAAAAATAATTTTTGGAGGTTTATTATGAATAACGCAGAAGAAAAGAACAATGTTGAAATGGAAAAATGGGACAACACCTATGCAACAGATTTCGATACACTATTTACTGTCGAAGGAATGGAAAGATTTGATTCCGATTCAGTGATGTAGTATGGAGAGCGAGCTTAAAATCAAACTGTTGAGCATCAGGGACAAATTTGAGGTCAACTCCTCTTTTGTAATTAAAAGGTAGTGCATGAATTTCTAACAAAACATTTTTGTTTGAAATCATGCACTACCGTATTTTTTGATGGATTTAAGCTTCAGATTTTCTATTATTACAAATAGGCTTTTAGAATGAAGTGTTAAATGTCCTGCTGCCTCTGTTCCTTCCCCTCATTAGACCTCTTCCTTGATTTCCCTTGTTTTGATTAGTCGTTACTCCCACGTTTCCTTCAGCCCTGTCATAATTTGTTTGGAAAGCGTTAAGGTGCTTTAGGGATGCATTCTTAAGCTTTTCAAGAACTGCCTTAACATCAGCAGGAATATCTTCCTTAAGGAACTTTTCATACATCTCTATATTAAGCATCTCTGCATCGACTCCTGCTTTATAGCTGTCCTTCAAGGTTTCAGGTGCTGTAACCTTTTTAACTGCTTCATCTTCTGGAACTGCTATTCCATAATTCTCAAAGAGTGGCTTAAGCAGTGCCACATGAGTCGATTCGGACTTAGCTATATTTGTGAATGGCTTGATCTGTCCATATTTCTCCATTATGGCCAAATATTCTGCCCTGGCTAAATACTCGTCCTCCATGGCGTAGGTTATCATATCTTCTATAGTGTAGCTATCCTTGGATAATGCACCTGTTGCTCCATAATCACTTTCATCTGCTAGAACTGATACCGGCATGATTAATATCATTGTTCCAAGAATCAGACTTATTGCCTTATTTGCTGTTTTTTTCATATTTTTACTCCCTCTGCCAGAACTTTGGCTTTTATTTTATATATTTATACTAAGGTATTGAAGGTTTTTTGTTGTTAAGAAAAGGTGTTAAAACTGTGGGTAATCGGAGGCATATTGTTCAATAAAAAAAGCACCGGAAATCCGGTGCAAGCAGAGGGTTAATTATGTATAGAGAAAAATTAGTACTTTCTTTAATCTCTTCTATTTGTTTGCCTGTGAGCCATCCCATGAATTGACTGTCTTCGATTTAGCCTCTTCATCATCAAACCATCTTGTGGTTATTGTTTTACTCTCTGTATAGAATCTGACTGCATCCTTGCCATGTGCATGAAGATCTCCAAAGAAGCTCTTCTTATGTCCTGAGAATGGGAATACTCCCACAGGAACAGGTATTCCTACATTAATTCCAACCATTCCCCCATCAGTCCTCTTTGCAAATTCCCTTGCGTAATATCCGCTGTTTGTAAAAATTACTGATCCGTTGGCATAAGGATTGTCATTCATAACCTTAAGTCCTTCTTCAAAGTCCTTTACTCTTTTAACACAAAGTACCGGCCCGAATATTTCCCTGTCTCCTACCGTCATTCCTGGTTTGATGTGGTCTAAAATAGTGTGTCCCAGATAGAAGCCATCTTCATAGCCTTCAACTTTTACTTCTCTGCCATCCAGTGCCAATACTGCACCTTCTTCAAGTCCTTTATCTATCCAATCACTTACAAATTTTCTGTGGCCTCCAGTTACAACAGGACCCAAGGCAGATTCCTTGTCATAGGCTGGTCCTATTTTACGTCCCTTAACCTGGTTTTTGATTTCTTCTACCAATTTATCGGCTATCTCTTCTTCAACCACTATTACTGGTAAAGCCATACATCTTTCACCGGCACATCCGAAGGTTGAGTTTATTATTCCAGCTGCAGTTCTCTCCAATGGTGCATCCTTTAATACAAGTGCATGGTTCTTTGCTTCGCATAAAGCCTGGACTCTCTTGCCATACTTTGCTGCTGTTGCATAAATGTGTTCGCCAACCTCAGTTGAGCCTACAAAGGTAATTCCTTTGACATCTGGATTGGAAAGTAATAGCTCAGCCTCATTTCTTGAACAGGTTACAACGTTTATTACACCCTCAGGGAACCCAGCTTCTTTATAAAGCTCTGCACTTCTTAAGCCTGTCATAGGCGTCATACTTGCTACCTTCAGTACATAAGTG
>JASDTM010000012.1:0-6474 GCA_041891535.1 Clostridiaceae bacterium | reverse complement strand
CCTCTGAATCCTTTAAATTTGAAGTAGCTTCCTGGGAAATTTTTATGTCCTCTTCAAGCTTTAACGCAGAATTTCTTAATGAAGAGACATCATCCAAAGACTTTGTAAGCTTTGTTTCATAAGTCTTCAGGCCTTCAGTTGCAGTAATAATCTGATTCTTGTTATTCTCAAGCTTTTCTGTTGCTGCAATATAAGAAATAGAATTTGCTTTCAGCTTTTCAGAGTCGTTGGATATTCTTGATTCGCCGAATCTTATATCATTTATAACCTCATCCAAGGATCCTTTTCTTAAGTAATAATCTTCCCTTGTTTGTGACCTGTCTGAACTGATTTCATTCAGCTTTTCTTCGAGTTTTGAAAGCTCTGCCTCATCAATTTCTTTATCTGTTTTTGCATCAACAAATCTTTTATTCTGAGCTTCCCTTTGGTTTAAGAGTCCCTCATTCTTCCTATCCATCTCATTAAGATCGGATACAATGACGGAGATTTGAAGACCAACTAACTCACCTGAGTATTCAAGAAACTTCTCAGCCTTTTCCTTATCAATTCTTAAGGGTTCAATTCTTTCTTCGTAGGTTGATATAATATCCTCTACTCTGTCTAAGTTATCCTCTGCATTTTTCAGCTTTTTTTCGCCTTCTTCTTTTCTGCTTTTAAACTTGGTTATACCGGCAGCTTCCTCAACAAGGCTTCTTCTCTCTTCAGGTTTTCCGGATAAAATAGTGTCAATCTTACCTTGGCCAATTATTGAATATCCTTCTTTTCCAATACCGGTATCCATGAAAAGCTCATTGACATCTTTCAATCTTACCTGGGAATTGTTAATCAAATACTCACTGTCTCCGGATCTGAACAGCTTTCTGGTGACTGTTACTTCATTATAAGGAATGGGAAGAGTCCCGCAGGAATTGTCCAAGGTCATGGATACCTGCGCTTGTCCCAAGGATTTTCTGTATTGTGTGCCCGAGAAGATAACATCCTCCATACGGCCACCACGCAGCTGTTTTACGCTTTGCTCACCTAAAACCCATCTTACAGCATCAGCAATATTGCTTTTACCGGATCCATTCGGACCTACAACGCCTGTGATACCTGATTTAAATGTGAGCTCTGTTTTATCCGCAAAGGATTTGAACCCTCTGATTTCTAAACTTTTAAGATACATATTTTTCCGCCTCAATATTTCAAATAGTGATTGAAAATTCTACCCCTCTGAATGAGACCATGGCAATTCCTCTGTTAACATGGGCTGCCTGCTCAGTCAGAACATTTATTTCTTTGTCACTCATTAAATCCATAAATTCAATCAAGTACTTTTTCTTATCTGCAAATACAGTTGATATATCCTTGGGATTAACTTTAATAACTAAAGAATCCTTTTTAAATATATGTTCATTCTCATCATGTTCAAAATCTGCAGAATCCAGTACAAATTCTCTTATTTTCTTCCAAAAACTATAGGACTGAGTAAGTTCTCTGAATGCCGGATGATATGGCCCGGCTACAAGGGAATTTCCCGGGCTTATTTCTTCAGTAGGTTGCAGACCAACCCTTATAACATTTACTCCTGCAAGAGAAAACATATCTATCATCTCAGAGCTGACTGCAATTGCCTTATCCAAGGAATACGGCTTATATATTCCTTTTAAAAACATTGCTTCCATAGGGGTTCCCTTGATTATCAAAGCTGGATATATCCTGACAAAATCAGGTGCCATTTTTATACTGCGTTTTGCAGACTCCAGGTCCTTTTCTTTATTATCTCCCGGAAGACCCAGCATTAGCTGATGACCAAGTTTTATCCCATGTTTTTTAATTAATAAAGAAGCTTCTTCAACTGACTTTGAATTATGACCTCTGCCAGATAAAAACAGAACATCCTCATTCAAGCTCTGAACTCCAAGCTCTATAATATCCATCCCACAGGATTTTACAAAATCCAAAATCTCATCATTAATATAATCCGGCCTTGTTGAACACCTTATATGATTTATCTGACCCTTATCCAAATGATACTTTGCAGCAGAAAGTAACTCTTCCTGCTTTAATCTTGGTATTGCTGTGAAGGTACCTCCAAAAAAAGAAATTTCTATTACGGCATTTTCTGTGTCCATTGTGCTCAGATATTCATCTACTATCCTGTGAACATCCTGGCCTGTCACTTCTTTTATTACACTTCTTTCTTGATTTGTTATTTTAGCCTGATCACAGAAGACACAATCATGTGGACATCCCAAGTGAGGGACAAATACAGGGATAATATAGTATTTCAAAGTATTATTCTCCCCTTAAAGCCAGCTTAGACAAAGCATCCTTTGCGGCAGCCTGCTCCGCTTCCTTTTTACTCATGCCTTCCCCTCGTCCCATTGTAATTTCTTCAATGGAAACCTTGGAAAAGAATTTTCTTCTATGTGGTGGTCCTTCAAATTTTTCTATTTCATAGTTTATAGCTATATCTCCATTCTCCTGGAGCAGCTCTTGCAATCTCGTTTTAAAATCTGTTATTAATTCATCTTTCACAGCTTTTTCTATTGTTTCGGAAAAAGTTTTTAGTACAAATTCAGTAGTGATCAAAAGCCCCTTATCCAGAAAAACAGCCGCAATCAAGGCTTCCACAGCATCAGCAAGCAAGGAAGCCCTCTTTCTGCCCCCGGTGAGCTCTTCACCCTTGCTGAGCATGATATATCTTCCAAGCTCCCACTTTTCTGCTATTTCAAACAAGGATGGCTCACAAACGATCATCGCCCTGATTTTTGTCAGCTCCCCTTCTTCTTTCCCGGGCAAGGTCTTATAAAGATGTTCAGTAATAATCAGCTGTAAAACTGCATCCCCTAAAAACTCCAGCTTTTCATTGCTTTCTTCCATGCCCTTTTGGTTTGCATAGGACGAATGACATAAAGCCCTTCTTAAGAGTCCTTCATCGTTGAACTCTATTCCCATTTCATTGATTTTTTTCAAAATGTCACCTAAAATCCATTCCTCAGGTTCCAAAATTGATAACCTCAGGAATAGACTCCCTTTAACTTTAATATTATTGGTATTTACACCATCGTTTTATTATAACAAAAAAGCTGTGTCATTTCTGACACAGCTTCAGATTATACTTTTATTCTTCTTCTACAAGGGTGCTGATGTAGTTTACTACATCTCCAACTGTCTTTGCCTTTTCTGCTTCTTCATCTGAAACCTGGATACCGAATTCATCTTCGATTGCCATAATTAATTCAACAATGTCCAAAGAATCTGCACCAAGATCCTCAAAGGAAGAATCCATTTTTATTTCATCTGCAGAAAGTCCAAGTTTATCTGCGATAATTTCACTTATTTTTTCAAATACCATTTTGTTCAACTCCGTCAATTATTTGCATTGTCATGCTTCATTTTTCTTCAGTATTTCTGATTACATTTGTATATTAGTAGAAAGTTATTCTGTTAGCAATATGTTTTTTTCCATTTCTTCCTTAAATTTTCCTAAAAAGTCAGTTTCCTTGACTTTTTTTGCCTGGAAGAAGGCATTTTTAAACGCAGTTGCATCAGATGACCCATGTGCCTTTATAACTATACCATCCAACCCCAAGAAAGGTGATCCACCGGTTTCTTTATAATCATACTTTTTCATCATGGATTTTAAAGAATCCTTCACTAAAAGTCCGCCTATCTTTCCCTTTGTAGTTGACATCAGACTTTCTTTTATCATTTCAAGTAATGTTGATACAGTACCCTCATACATTTTAAGTATTGTATTTCCTACAAATCCATCACATACGAGAATCTGGCAGTTACCTGTGGGAATTTCCCTGGGCTCAAAGTTTCCGATGAAATTCAAACTTTCATCTTCTTTGAGCAGTGGATATGTGGCTTTAGTCAATTCATTTCCTTTTTCTTCTTCCACACCGATGTTTACAAGCCCAACCTTAGGGTTTATATGTCCCAGGATATTTTCAAAATAAACCTTTCCCATATGAGCAAACTGGTGAAGATTCTTTGGCTTGCAGTCAGTGTTTGCTCCAACATCCAATACCATGAACTTTCCGTTTTTACCAGGCATTATAGGTGCAAGTGCAGGTCTGTCAATACCCTTGATTCTTCCAATTATAAATAAACCGCCTGCAAGTATGGCTCCAGTTGATCCAGCTGATATTATTCCATCACATGTACCATCCTTAACCAGCTCTATTGCGCGTCTTAAGGAAGAATCTTTCTTCCTTCTTATTGCCATAACCGGTGCTTCATCGGTACCTATAACCTCAGTAGTTGCAACTACCTCGATTTTGTTTTTATCATAATCATATTTAGCAAGCTCTTCAGTAATTTTAGCCTCATCACCTGTAATAACTACTGATATGCCATATTCTTTAACTGCATCAACTGCACCTTTTACAGCTTCTTTTGGGGCGTGATCTCCGCCCATTCCATCCAATGAAAATTTCAATCTATCACCTCACAAAAAAAATCCTAATTTCCTATAACTAGTGATATTTTAACACAAAAAAATAAAGAAGCCCTTAAAGAGCTACTTTACTTAATATCAATATTATTCAGCTTCAACTGAAACGACGTTCTTTCCGTCATAGTTTCCACAGTTCTTGCAAATTCTGTGGGAGAGCATCATCTCGTGACAGTTAGGGCATTCAACAATGCTTGGTGCTGCTGCTTTAAATGTCTGAGCTCTTCTTCTGGCTGTTCTTCCCTTTGAAAATCTTCTTGCCGGGTTTCCCATTTTTTACACCTCCTCCAATAAATCCTTTAATGCTTCCAGTCTCATATCCACCTGTTCCGTATCACAGTCACAGGCTGCATCGTTGAGATTGGCCCCGCATTTCTGGCACAGTCCCTTGCAATCTTCATTGCACAGGCTCTGTATTTGCAGACTGGATATAATATCTTTTGTGAGGATATCCGTTATATCAACGTCTTCTCCTTCTGATAACTGGATAGTATCGTAGTCGTCCTCCGAAACCTTGTCAGAAAATCTTTCTTCAACATGCAGCTCCAGATCCTCTTCAAATTCCTTGAGACATCTGCTGCACTGGTGACGAAGTCTTGTTGTTAAATCAGCTTCCAAATCAATGGAACCTCTGATAACCTTATATACTCCCTTTGCCTTGACAGGTTCAGTAAAAACGACATCATCATATCCAAAAGAATTGCCATCAAATTCAACATCAAAATCCTTTGTAAGGTTCTTTTTATTTGAATCCTTAAGAGAAATAATCATCATTGCACCTCCCTAAGGCAGTTAGATAAAGTCATTTTTGACGAATACACTTAATTATAGTAATTGACACAGTGAATGTCAATTGATTCTAAATTCAAAATCACAAAAAATCCTCGGAATATTTCTACATCCTTTGTTTGGAAAGTCCCTTATGCTCTGAAATGAAGTCAATAAACGCATCCACCTGCTTTTTTAAGAATCCAACAGTTATATCATCCAGCTCCAGATATCCATCCTCATTCTGTTTTCTCTGTGTCCCTGCAACTGTAACTCTTGGATGGTTCATAGTATCAACTCTTAAATAACCCAGAAGCTCAACTAACTTGTCCTGTGCACTTGTTGTACCGCTTATACCATGACCGGCTCCTGAATAAGTCATAATTTTCCCTGCAATGACATTACCCTTTCCTGGTTCAACAGGTCTTGATAACCAATCAATAATATTTTTAACATGTGCAGGATAGGAATGATTATATTCCGGAGTAAATAACCAAACCCCGTCATTATTTGTAAATTCTTCCCTCAGTCTTTTAATAACATCCATTGCCGGGAATTCATTATCTTCGTTTTATATTCGAATATCATCCGTCTTTATCTCATATACCTCAACATCAGCAGGGACCAATTCTTTCATCTTTTCAAATAAAACTCTATTTGAAGACTTCTTTCTCAATGATCCGACAATAACACCAATTCTCATACCAGCACTCCTTTATTCTCAATGTTTTTTCTCCCTTGATTATAACACCAGTACCACAAGTTCAAGCCTCACAACCCGATTGTTAAAAGCATATTCAAAAATATTAACATTTATAAACACCCTGACCTATTTCTTTGATTCCTTATTTTTTTCCCTGACTCATCAAACAAATAAGGGACCAGGCTAAGCCCGACCCCATATTATTAGTATTAATGAATTTCAAATTACACTAAGCCAACTCTGTTTTCTTATCCAACATGTAAGTCACTGCAAAGAAGGCAACGACTATTAAAATAAAGTCTATTATTTCTGGCACTGTTAAACTTAAATTCATCATTGGAATTGAAAAAGCGATTTTGCCCAAATAATCTCTTATAAAGGAACCCAGAACCAGACCTGATAATCCAACAAAAATTACAATTGGTGTTGACCCTTTCACCTTGTATCTTAGAACAGAATGAAGTGTGATTAAAAAACCAGTTGAAATCAATGTTGACACTGTAATATATATGACATTAGCAATATATGACAAAATAACTTTTGGACTATTAAGTAC
>JASDTM010000011.1:0-1245 GCA_041891535.1 Clostridiaceae bacterium | reverse complement strand
GCTTTTGACCTTTTCTTTGGGACTTGGAATTCAATTCATGATGACAGCACTGTTATTCAATTCGTTGACTGAAGTGTTTAAGACAATCAAGAAGCATTACGACTTGATATCGAAGATTTCAGGCGGATTCTTGATATTCATTGGTATATTGATGATTCTGGATAAATTTGTTTTATACTCAAACATATTCTATTAACAATTCAGAAATTAATTTGTAACCTGAACTAACTTTATCATTTTAACAAAATATGATAAGATGAAAAATACTTTAGATTGAAAGACTAAACATTTCAATCTAAGGTATTTTATTCATTATATGCACTTATACGGAGAAAATAAGTTGAAAAAAACACAGATTACAATTGCAGTGGTAACTTCACTGCTCATATTGGGAGGATGCTCCAACCTTGATATCCCAACTACATCAGGGGGAGATAGCACAGCATCCCAAACTACCCAAACAACAGCCACAACAGCACCAGAGAAAAAGCTTACCACAGAGGAAGTTAAAATACTTCAGAACTATGGAAACAAGATATTCAACGGTGTTAAGGTCAACGGAATTGATGTTGGCGGCATGACTAAAGACGAAGCCATGGAGAAGCTTACAACGGAGCTCGTAGATCCACTGGCTGACAGATATGTACTGTTTAAATACAATGGCTTGGACGACTATATGAGCTACAACAGGCTGGAAGTCAAGCTCGATCCGGAAACAGTCAATGAGGCTATGAAAGCCGGTAAAAGCACTGATAACTTCAAGATGTTGGAGTATGCCAAAACTTCATACCCTGCATCCATCAAAGCTAAGCTAAGCTACGACAAGGACCATTTGAACAGAGTGGTAGAAGATGTCAGGAAATTTGTTTTAAATACTTCCATGGCAAAGGCTGCAGAAATGGTTGACGGACATGTTGTACTAAAAAAGGATGCCAAGGCAGATAAGCTGGATGTCAAGAAACTGACTGATGCTCTGGTTGCAGCAATTGACTTTAATCCTGAAGATAATGAAAGAATCGATGCAGTAATTGAAAAAGTACCTGCACCTGTAACTCAGGCTGATCTGGATGTTATAAACAGCAAGATTTCTAGCTTTACAACGGACTATTCCTGGTCACCATCAGGCAGATATCACAATATAGGGCTTGCTGCTTCAATTTTGAATGGCTCCTTGGTTATGCCAGGTCAGGTATTCTCCTTTAATACAACTCTTGGTCCTACAACAGCTGACAGAGGCTATAAGGA
>JASDTM010000010.1:3700-6645 GCA_041891535.1 Clostridiaceae bacterium | reverse complement strand
ATCCTGTCTTAATACTAAAGCTAAAAGTCTTTCACCTGGATGGATCCACTTTCCAGTCAAATAAAAAATATTTGAGGGGTCAGTAACAATAAGAGCGTCAACGTTATTTTTTGTCATACTTTCCTTAATTCTGGCTATTCTTGACATAATTTTCTCCTTGCAAAAATATTGAATTTCTATATTTACACCAAATATTATAATACATCAATCAGTGTAAAAACCAACTTTGAAATAAACATGAATAAAGGTAAATGGCACAACTGCTGTTAATCTATTCAAAGAATGCATAAAAAATTAATTGAAGGTGCATAAGCATAATGTAATTATATATTAGTTTAACAATAATACATTAAGGCGATTTAATGTCTGATTAAAAAGTGGTAAAATTTGATTTGTAAACGTAAACTGGGAATCTGTAATAAGGAAACAAAAAAATTATGGAGGTCATATGATGGAACGTGTAAATACTGAAGTTAATTATGATATGAAGTTCACTCTTGGGGAAGAACTTCCTGAATATCCTGTGTTTGAAAAAGGCATAAGAAGGGCACCGAGAAGAACTTCTGTCCTTACAAAAGAGGATAAGCTGCTTGCTGTTAAAAACGCTTTAAGGTATATCCATCCTAAAAACCATGAATTCATGGCAAAGGAGTTCTACCAGGAATTGGAAGAACATGGAAAGATATATGGATATAGATATATGCCAAAGGAAAAGCTTTATGGAAAACCAATTGAAGAGTATAAGTCAAATTGTGTTGAGGGTAAGGCATTCCAGGTTATGATAGACAACAATCTTGATTTTGAGGTTGCTCTTTATCCATACGAGTTGGTTACCTACGGTGAAACAGGAGCTGTTTGCCAAAACTGGATGCAGTATTGCCTGATCAAGAAGTACTTGGAGCAGTTGAATGAGAACCAGACCTTGGTATTGATGTCAGGTCATCCACTTGGATTATTCCACTCAAGACCGGAAGCACCAAGAGCTATTATTACAAATGGCTTGATGATTGGAATGTATGATGATCTCG
The DNA here is from genome assembly GCA_041891535.1 of Clostridiaceae bacterium. GTDB lineage: Bacteria > Bacillota > Clostridia > Clostridiales > Clostridiaceae > JG1575. The sequence goes on along the minus strand of JASDTM010000010.1, from coordinate 5,617 downwards.
AGAACTTTAACAGAGCCTCTGCTCTTGGAGTTGCAAACTACGGTCAGATGACTGCAGGTGGTTGGATGTACATAGGACCACAGGGTATTGTCCATGGTACATATAACACACTATTAAATGCAGGCAGATTGGTACTTAACATACCCAACGAAGGCAACCTAAAAGGAAGACTATTCATAACCTCAGGACTAGGAGGAATGAGTGGTGCTCAGGGTAAAGCAGTTGAAATCGCAGGTGGAGTAGGTATCATTGCTGAAGTTGATATCTCAAGAATAAATACAAGACACTCACAGGGATGGGTAGGAGAAGTAGCAGAAACTCCAGAAGAATCCTTTAAGCTTGCAAAGATAGCAATGGAAGCAGGGGAACCTAAGTCAATCGCTTTCCACGGCAATATAGTTGATCTTCTTGAATATGCCATAGCAAATGATATCCACATTCATCTCTTATCAGACCAGACCTCTTGCCATGAACCTTATACCGGTGGTTATTGTCCACAGGGCTTAAGCTTTGAAGAAAGAACTGAAATGTTAAACAGTAATCCGGCTAAATTCAGAGAATTGGTTGATAAAACTCTTCTTGCTCACTATAAGGTAATAAAAGAATTAACCAATAAAGGCACATACTTCTTTGACTATGGTAATTCATTCATGAAGGCTATCTATGACTCAGGAGTCAAAGAGATAAGCAAAAATGGAAGAGATGATAAGGATGGATTTATCTGGCCAAGCTATGTAGAAGACATATTAGGACCAAGACTGTTTGACTTTGGATATGGACCATTCAGATGGGTATGTTTGTCAGGTAAAGATGAAGATCTACATAAGACAGATATGGCTGCAATGGAGGTTATCAACCCTGAAAGAAGATATCAGGACAGAGATAACTGGATTTGGATCAGAGATGCTGAGAAAAATAAGCTGGTTGTTGGCACAAAAGCCAGAATTCTTTACTCAGATGCTATCGGCAGAAGAGACATTGCATTAAAGTTCAATGAAATGGTAAGAAATGGAGAAATCGGACCAGTAATGTTGGGCAGAGACCATCATGATACAGGTGGAACTGATTCACCATTCAGAGAAACTTCAAACATTAAAGACGGATCAAACATCATGGCTGAGCAGGCAGTTCATATATATGCAGGTAATGCAGCGAGAGGTATGAGTTTAATAGCTCTACATAATGGTGGTGGTGTAGGTATTGGTAAGTCCATAAACGGTGGCTTTGGTTGCGTTTTAGATGGATCAGCCAGAATAGATGAAGTCCTAAAATCCTCAATGCCATGGGACGTTATGGGTGGAGTTGCAAGAAGAGCATGGGCAAGAAATGAAAATGCCATGACAACATCTGATGAGTATAACCACATCATGGAAGGTCAAGACCATATTACTTTGCCTTACATTACCGAAGAAGAAACTGATGACTTAATCAGAGGCTTGATCAAGTAAGTATAAAAACCAACCTATTAAGAAAATAAATCTATTTAAAATTAGTTCAAAGGAACTTTAAAACATAATAAATTCTGAAAGGGAAAAGAATGGATATTTTAAAAATTGATGGAAAGTCACTTAACCTAAAAGACTTCATCAGCGTTACAAGAGGATACAGACAAGTTGAACTTTCGAAAGAAGCTGTTGAAGCAGTAATAAAAGCAAGAGAAGTAGTAGACAGATATGTTGAAGAAAAACGTGTGGTTTACGGTATAACCACAGGCTTTGGTAAATTCTGCGATACAGTAATTGACACAAATGAGACATCACTACTTCAGAAAAACCTCATAATAAGCCACGCCTGTGGTGTTGGAGAGCCATTGGCTGAAGACATTGTAAGAGGAATAATTCTTTTAAGAGTAAACGCATTATCCAAGGGATTCTCAGGTATTAGACTTGAAACTCTTAATGGATTAATCGAAATGCT
>JASDTM010000010.1:0-3600 GCA_041891535.1 Clostridiaceae bacterium | reverse complement strand
CCAAGGGATTCTCAGGTATTAGACTTGAAACTCTTAATGGATTAATCGAAATGCTGAATAAAAGAGTTACTCCGGTAGTTCCGGAAAAAGGATCACTTGGAGCCTCAGGCGATCTTGCACCATTATCACACATGGTTTTACCACTGATTGGAGAAGGTGAAGCCTTCTTTGAAGGTGTCAGAATGCCAGGCAGAGAAGCAATGGAGAAGGCTGGAATTAAGATAGTTGAACTTTCATCAAAAGAAGGACTTGCACTGAACAATGGAACACAGGTTATGAACTCAGTTGGTTCCCATACTGTATATGATGCAATGAACCTTTTAAAACATGCAAATATAATATCTATGATGACATTTGAATCCTTAAGAGGAATTACAGATGCATACTATCTTGGTACTCATGAAATAAGAAACCAGGATGGACAGGTTAAGATAGCAAATAACCTTAACAGCATTCTTGAAGGTTCAACCTATGCTACAAAGCAAGGTGAATTAAGAGTTCAGGATCCATATTCATTAAGATGTATACCACAGATACACGGAGCATCCTTGGACTGCTTCAACTACGTTTTAGACAAGGTTGAAAGAGAAATGAATGCTGTAACAGATAACCCTATAATATTCGCAGATGAAGATAGGGTAATATCTGGTGGTAACTTCCATGGACAGCCATTGGCATTGACCTTTGACTTCTTAAAAGTAGGACTTGCTGAGCTTGCCAATGTATCAGAAAGAAGACTTGAAAGACTGGTAAACCCTGCATTATCAAATGGACTACCAGCTTTCTTGACAAGCAAGGGCGGAGTAAATTCAGGATTTATGATAGTTCAGTACTCAGCAGCATCATTAGTATCAGAGAATAAGGTACTAGCTCACCCAGCATCAGTTGACTCAATACCATCATCAGCAAATCAGGAAGACCACGTATCCATGGGAACAATAGCAGCAAGACAGGCAAGAGAAATCATGGGTAATGTAAGAAAGGTTCTTTCAATGGAGCTACTTGCAGCATGCCAGGCAGTTGATTACAGAGAGAAGCTCACATTTGGAAAGGGAACAAAGATAGCTTACGACATGGTAAGAGAAGAAGTTCCATTCAATGATGATGACAGAGTAATGTACTTTGAAATGAACAAGATTGAAGACTTAATCAAGAGCAACAAGCTAATCAATGAGACAGAAGCTATTGGATTAAAGCTCTAAAAAGTTAGGAATTCAATTTAAACCACAGTTTTGTAAACCTAATAAATATTAGGTAAACTAAAAACCATAATACAATACAAGGAACTTGAATCAGCTGTTAATTCAGCTGATTTTTTCTTATTACTTTCAGAACTGTTATAATTGGTTCATAACCTAATAAATGCAACTATGTAAATTTTCTAACTATGAATTAAGGAGATCAAAGTAATGGTAAAAAATGTGTTCAGAAAGTATTTCCTAGTGTTATCCAGTATTATTTTGATCACTGGATGCACTACCGGCACTAAAACAAACGATGCAGTAAATACAAATAACAGTACTAGTACAAGTACAAGTTCAGATACAATTGCAAAAGAAAAAGATAAGCGTATAAATATAGAAGAATTAGGAAAACAGAATCTAAAGAATATTTATCTTGCAGGAGGATGCTTCTGGGGATTGGAAGAATATTTTAACAGAATCACTGGTGTAATTGATTCTGTTTCCGGTTATGCAATGGGTAATGGAGTACCGTCATATGAAACACTTAATAAAACTGGTCATGCAGAAACTATAAAGGTGACATATGACAAGAATAAATTGAGTTTGCAGGAAATACTAATCTACTTTTTCAGAGTGATAGATCCTACAATCCTTGATCAGCAGGGATATGATGTGGGAACTCAATACAGAACTGGAATTTACTTTGAAAATCCAGAGGATGAATCAGTAATAAATCAGTATATCGAAAGTATCAAAAAGAACTACAAAGCCGGAATAGTAACTGAAGTCAAATCATTGGATAAATTCTACAAAGCAGAGGAGTACCACCAGGATTATCTTTTAAAGAATCCGAATGGTTACTGCCATATTGATTTAAACCTCGCATATAAGCCTTTAAACGACAATGAAAAGTATACAAAGCCAACTGACGCAGAATTAAAGTCAAAGTTAACTGAAGAAGAGTACAACATCATTGTCAAAGCAGATACTGAAGCACCATTCTCCCATGAGTATGACAAGCTGGATGAAGAGGGCATATACGTGGATAAAGTAACTGGAGAACCTTTATTTTCATCTAAAGATAAGTATGATGCAGGTTGTGGCTGGCCGTCCTTTACAAAACCGATTGTATCATCTGCTATGGTATATAGAGCTGACAACAGTTATGGAATGAATAGAATTGAGATCCAAAGCAGCTCAGGGTTATCTCATCTTGGTCATGTTTTTGAAGATGGACCTAAAGATGAAGGTGGTTTAAGGTATTGTATCAATGGAGCAAGCTTAAGATTCATCCCGTTAAAGGATATGGAAAGCGAAGGATATGGGGAGTATATTCCCTTCGTAAAATAAATGTTAATTAAATGTTGAGTTTAGTACGATCTTTTACTATAATAAAAAGTGCACGGAGCGTTAACTCAGCTGGTAGAGTGTCATCTTGACGTGGTGAAAGTCATAGGTTCGAGTCCTATACGCTCCACCATAATAAGGAACCCAATTTTAGGGTTCTTTTTTTATTGGAAATATATCTTGACATCAAGATATATTTAATGCATTATTATCTTGATGTCAAGATAATAAACGGGAGATTCAATATGAGTAACAAGATGAAGTTTGTAGTGGCATTGGCCAGAACATATAACAATATCTTTTCTAAAATAGAAAAAAACATACAAGGCTTTGGACTTACAATAAGCGAATTTGGGGTACTGGAATTTCTTTATCATAAAGGAGATCAGCCGGTTCAGAAAGTAGCTGAAAAGATATTAGTAACAAGTGGCACTATAACATACGTAGTTGATAAGCTGCAGAAGATGGAGCTTGTTGAAAGAAGAAAATGTGATACTGACAAGAGAGTGTATTACATCAGCCTTACCGAGAAAGGCAATGAGATGATTAAGAGGATTTTTCCATTACATGAAAAATTCATAAACGAGTTATTTGAAGGTATAGAATCGGAAAGTCTGAACCAGGGTTTAAATGACCTTGTTAATATAAACAAGAAAATCAAGAATGAAGGAGTTAAGTAAGAATGATTAAAAGAATTGATAACACAAAAATGGGTAGGAGTAATTTAGGATGGTTGAACAGTTTGTTCCACTTCTCCTTTGCAGAGTACTACAATCCCAAGAATATAAATTTCGGAGTATTAAGAGTAGTTAATGATGATCTTATACTATCCAATACAGGATTTCCGACTCACCCTCACAGGGATATGGAAATAGTATCTTACGTAGTAAATGGAGCATTAACCCATGGGGATAGTATGGGAAATAAAAATACAATAACAAGAGGACATGTGCAGTATATGAGTGCCGGAACCGGAGTAACACACAGTGAGTACAACTACAGTGATGAAACTGCAAGATTCCTTCAGATATGGATACTGCCAGATAAGAGGGGACACCTGCCTCAATAT
>JASDTM010000009.1:0-6865 GCA_041891535.1 Clostridiaceae bacterium | reverse complement strand
TTTCCAAGGTATTGAGTTATTCCTGCTTCTCTAAGCTCAAATATTTTATTTACAACCTTGTTTAAGAAGTATCTGTCATGGGATATAACAAACATAGTTCCGTCGTAATCCTTCAAGGAATCTTCAAGAGCTTCCCTTGATGGTATATCCAGATGGTTTGTAGGTTCATCCAAAAGAAGGAAGTTATCTTCTCTGAGCATCAGCTTTAAAAGGTTGATTCTACATTTTTCTCCACCGGATAAAAGTCTGATTTCTTTAAAAACATCATCACCCTTAAAAAGATAGGCTCCAAGTGAATTTCTAAGTTCTGTGGTGGTTAAATGGGGGAAGTCATCCCAAACTTCATCCATTACAGTTTTATCAGGATCCAGATCTGCCTGCTCCTGGTCATAATATCCGATTTGGACATTGCGACCTAATATGGTTCTGCCGATATCAGGTTTGACTCTTCCTCTGACAATGTTGAACAAGGTGGTTTTGCCGCGGCCATTTTCACCGATTAAAGCTATTTTTTCACCTTTTTTAATCATAAAATCAAGATTCTGGAAAAGCTTTTTCTCACCAAAGGTTTTTGAAAGTTCCTCTGCAATTAACACATCATTACCTGACTCAAAGGATGCTTTAAAGGAAATCTTGGCAGCGCGTCCCATCTTTTTTGGTTTGTTTATGAGTTCCATCTTATCCAATCTTTTCTGTCTGGATTCTGCTGCCTTAATACTCTTCTCCCTGTTGAAGGAGCGGTATTTCTCAATAATTGCTTCCTGTCTTTTTATTTCATCCTGTTGGAGTTCATAGGCTTTAAGTCTGACTTCATAGTCTTTTTTATACAGTTCCAAATACTTGGTATATGGGGCGTTATAACAGAGCATTTCACCCTTTAACAGAAGAAAGGTCCTGTTTGTAACATTATCCAAGAAGAATCTGTCATGGGAGATTACTAAAAGAGTGCCTTTATAGCCCTTTAAAAACTCCTCCAACCACTCAACTGCTGATAGATCAAGATGGTTTGTAGGTTCATCAAGGAGTAGGATATCTGGTTTTCTTAAAAGAAGCTTGGATAATGCAACCCTTGTTTTTTCGCCACCGCTTAAATAGGAAATTTTCTTCTCCCAGGTATCAGAGGTTAAACCAAGACCGGTCATAACTCTCTGCATTTCTCCTATGTAGGTCATACCCCCTCTTAAGATGTATAGATCCTGGAGCGTCGTATATTCTAAAATCAGCTCATCATGCCATTTTTTATTTGATTCTTCATAGGGTTCAGCCATCTTATCCTCAAGGGATCTTAATGTAGCCCTCATATCAGTCAGTTCCTTGAAAACAGTGAGAACTTCTTCGTAGATTGAATTTACACCCTCTAAGCTTAAATTCTGTGACAAATAACCAAGGGTCTTGTTTCTTTCAATGAAGAAATCACCTTCATCATGGCTTATTTCACCAGTGAGGATTTTAAACAGAGTGGACTTGCCAACTCCATTGGCACCAATCAGGGCAACCTTGTCCCCATCATTGACCGAAAAACTTATCCCGGATAATATGACGTCAGTACCATATTCTTTTTTAATTTGTGATCCTGATAATGCAATCATGAAATATACCTCCGGGAATCAAATTGCTTTTTAGCCAATAATTATTATATCAGAAACCAGCCCGATTATTAAACAAGGGGAAATCGGCTGTCCGACAAGCATATGTATAATTATTTATATAGGTTCTCCAAATTTGTAAAACACATTGATTTACCATATAATTACTTAGTGTAAATAGGTACGGAAAAGGTGTTAATATGAATATTTGGAATGTGGCATTGATAGGTGTTGCATTAGCTATGGATGCATGCGGGGTTGCAATGTCCATAGGACTGAACTGTCAGGTGAAGCTTATAAACAAAGTGAAGTTTGCTTTAAGTTTTGCTTTTTTTCAATTTTTGTTTGCCTTTGGTGGGGCTTTTTTAGGTAAATTTATAAACAGCAACATAATTGCATTGCCTACAATAATTGGAGCCATTGCAATACTCATAGTCGGTATTTTAATGATTAAAGAAGGCATGAGTGACAAGGATGAGTGTATACTGATAAAGCCAGGTATGGCTTTAATAATAGGGGTTTCAGTATCAATAGATGCTTTGGTCGTAGGAATAACTGCACTGTTTTCCAGAGGTGACTATATTTTCACTGATGGTATACTGATAGGAGTAATTACACTTATTTTGGTATCCTTGGCATTTGTATTGACAAAGTATCTTCAGAAGATGACTTTCGTTGCAAAGTATTCAGATTATCTTGGTGGAGTAATACTGATACTATTCTCCCTCAAAATGATGTTTTTATAACCATTTCAGTTTTGCTATAATCAACGTAGGAAGGTGATTAATTGGACTCAGTAACAATTTTAAGAAACAACGGTCTTAAGGTCACAAAGCCAAGAGAAGCTATATTGGATATATTATCAAGATCAGGTCATGGACTGGATGCTGAAAGCATCAGGGATGAAGCCGAAAAGGATGATCTTTTTATAAATCTTTCAACTGTGTACAGAACTCTTGAGCTCTTAGGAAATTTGGGAATAATAGAAAAGTTTGATCTTGGTGAAAAGAAATATAACTATGTACTTAAAAAAGAAACCCATATGCACACATTGACCTGTGAGATCTGTCATAGAACAGTGGACTTGGATTGTCCCATGATAAAAATAGAGGAACTAATAAACAGAGAGACTGGCTTTTCCATAATGGAGCATCACCTTGAATTAAAAGGTCTATGCAGAGAATGCAGTGAAAAGCTGGGAAGAAAGCCATAATCTTTATTTACTTAACATTTTGGATTCACAAAATATACTATGAGAAAAATACATGCAATTTAAATTTTTGTTGAATAAGATAAAACGGCCAGGGCATCGCCCTGGCTGTTTTATCTTTACAATGTATTCGTCTATATTTTATTATCTAGATTATTTGAGTTAATCAATCGTATATCAGATAAATAGCTGAGTTTACTCTTTTCTTCGTATAAATGTGATTATGAGTATTGCAACTGAGGTGAGGGCGATTGTACCACCTGGAGCTGAATCCAGATAGTAGGATAATACTATACCGGATAAAACTGAGATGAGTCCGAAGGCCAGTGAGTAGCAAATGGTTTTTATAAAGCCTTTTCCAAGGTTTAATGCAGAGGCTATTGGTATGACGAGGATTGAGGAGATGACTAAAAGTCCTGTGATCCTTGTGGATACACCAACTGTTGCACCTGTCAAAGCAGCAAAAATATAGTTTACTGAAACAACATTTATTCCGTTTATCATTGCTCCGTCTTCATCAAAGGTTGAATAAATGAGCTGATCCTTATAAATATAAAGGAATACCAAGGTTATTATTGTAACTGATAGTATCAGGATGATATCTGTGGTTGTAACAGTTAATATTGAACCGAAAAGAAATTGATTTATATTTGTTCCTATTTTTCCTGTTGATGCGAGCATTATTGCCAAGCCTACGTTAAAGGTCATGACAATGCTCATGACAACTTCCTGATAGCCCTTATACCTGTTTCTTAAAAACTCTATGAGTAACGATGAGAAAAGGGTATATACAAGGGATGCAGCTCCGGGAGCCACTCCAAATATCAAGCCTGCTGTTACTCCTGCAAAAGATGAATGTGACAGGGTATCTCCCATCATTGAAAATCTTTTAAGTACCAAGAAAGTACCTATGAGCGGACAGATTATGGCGATGAGAAAGCCTGAAATCAAAGCATTTCTCATAAAATCATAGCTAAGCATGGGAATGTACCTCCTTGTGGTAGAGGTAGTTATCCATTTCCTCATGGCTTATCCTCTTTAAGAATTCCTTTACTGTATATAGGGTGCCTTTTCCTTCCTTCATGGTAAGGATATGGCTGGAGTTATGGAGAGCATAGGCGATGTCATGTTCAATTGACACAATTGTCAGTCCATCCACATTCATACTGTGCAAAAGATTCCTCAATAGGGTCTGTGATTTGCTGTCAATGCCGGTTAAGGGTTCATCCAATATCAAAAGGTCAGGGTCTGAGCTTATGGCTCTTGCAATCAGAACCCTTTGCTGCTGCCCGCCAGAAAGATCCCCGAATAAAGTACCCGCCTCATTTTCCATTTCTACTTTTTTTAGATAATGGTCATGACCATGGCTTTTATTTCCGGAGGTTCTGATGTGTATGTCAATCATCTCTTTTACAGTTATCGGAAACTTCATGTTGAAGATTTCCTTTTTCTGAGGCACATATCCAACCTTGTTGAAGTTGCAGTTTATAGTTCCCTTATTGGGTTTATTCAAACCAAGCATCAGCTTGATCAAGGTTGATTTGGCAGAGCCGTTTTCACCTAAGACTGTCAAAAACATTCCCGGCTCCAGCTTTAAAGTAAGATCTTCTATAAGAAAGGGTTCCCGCCCTTCGTAGGAAAAGGAAATATTGTTAAGTTCCATAAAACTCCTCTTAAACTCTTAATTTCATTGGGTTATGAGTCTTATTCAATTATATTTGAATGAAATGCCATATGCAAATTGTTTGCAATAAAGGTGTGAATGAGATATGGATTTTCAAGCATGGAAACTGAATATTAATATTCTAAAGATGATGTAAAATTATTAATAAATTATTCAACATTAAATAAAAATGGTATTACAAAAGTTTAGTATATAATAGTAAGTATAAAAGACAGGAGATCAGTAATGTATCAAGAAACCAGAAGATTCAAAGCACCTGTGACATATGTGCTCATCGCCCTGAATGTGATGATGTACCTATACACTGTGTTTCAATCAAAATCACTTACAATAGATCCCATAGTACTGCTTGTTAACGGGGCAAACTTCAAACCGCTTGTTCAGAATGGACAGTACTACAGGCTCTTGACCTCAGCGTTTTTACATGCTGATATAACCCACATAGCCTTCAATATGTACTCCTTGTATATATTAGGACAGTCAGTAGAGGCTTTGACGGGAAAACTTAAATACATTGTCCTGTATTTATTGGCTGCAGTGGGTGGAGGATATTTATCCTTCAAAATGTCAGCAGGGTTCTCAGTTGGTGCATCAGGTGCCATATTCGGACTCCTGGGAGTTCTGATTGGCTGGGCTTTGACCAGAAGAGACATATTCAGACGGGGAGCACTGATGAATATGGTAATTATAGCTGCACTTAACTTATCCTGGGGATTGAGACCAGGTTCAGGAATCGACAATTATGCCCACATAGGCGGACTTATAACAGGATTCATACTTTCATTCGTATTAACACCCGATAGGAGGGATTATTGATGAGCGCAAGGATTTCAAGTGTAACAACCACTATATCTGAGACCGATTTAATGGAGAACATCAGAGAATTCGTTGATGTTGAGGGATTGACCATAAACGATCTTCAATTCAAGGACAAGGGAATCGAAGTAACCGGAAATTTCCATAAAATAATAGATATTCCTTTCTTTGCAAGGGTCAAGGTCGTAGGTGTAATAGAAAACAAGATTCATATTGTCGTTGAAAAGATCAAGGTTTTAAAAATGGGTATTCCAGGCTGGATTATTTCAACTGCAGTAAAAGGAGTCCAGGGTAAGCTCTCTGATCAGGGAGTTACTTATGAGGACGGACAAATAGTTGTTGATGTGGATAAATCACTTCAAAAGGTGGATTTTGTACACTTAATCATCGACAATATAATAATGGAAAACGGTATTTTAGCCGTTAAGGTGTCTTCAATAAGCGCTGATGTCAAAGCAATGCAGGCTGAAAGCGAAAAGAAGAAGGAATACGAAGAGTCAGGCCAGAAGGCATTGGACGAGAAGAATGCAGCAGAGGCAATTGCCCAAAAGGAGTATGACTACAATTTGAATATAAGTAAAATAGCATCAGAGTCCACAGAGGATGAGTATTCAAAGATAAGAAGGGATCTATACAAGAGAGTACCTACAGATTTCAAGGATTACTATAAGTACGCAGCAGCAATTCCTGACATTTTTGCATTGGCAGTCAGAGTCATGATGGATAAAAGAGTTCTTAAGAAGGATAAGCTGATAATCGGATTGTCAATGGGATACTTCTTATCTCCAATTGATATTATTCCGGATAAGTTCCCGGTACTTGGCGCCATAGATGACATTGCATTGTTTGTATTTGGAGTTAACCATTTATTGAACAACATTCCGCTTCCAATCGTTGTGGAGCATTGGGCAGGAGATCTTAAGGTACTTAAGTTCATTAAGGATAATATTACTTCTGTCATGGGACCGACTGGTTCTGCAAATGTTCAGAAGATTTATGGTTTGGTTGAAGATAAGCTTACAGAGAAATTCGGTGGCTACCAGCCAGATGAAGCTTATTTCAAAGCCTGATTTAAAAGGATAATTTAGATTAATAAAAATGAAAAGCATCTGAATAGATCAGATGCTTTTTTTAAGGGTGATAGATATGGCGAAAAAGTATTATGCAGTTGTAGGTGGCAAAGAGGGCTCAGCAATTTACCTTACCTGGGATGAAACCAAGGCTAATGTGGATGGGATCTCCAAGGTCAAATATAAGGCTTTTGGAGATTATTCTGAGGCAGAGAGATTTATAACCTCAACAGGGGTTAAAAAAGAGGATATACATTTTAACTCGAGTTCTGTTAATAAGATAAAAGTAAAACCTGAAGTGAAGGGTCCCTTTTCTGAGGATTCTGAGGATTCTGATGAATTGATTGCCTATGTGGATGGCTCCTTCAGACAGGGTTTTGAAGTATATGGTTATGGTGTTGTACTTATTTATAAGGGTAAGGTCTTAGATACTCTTTCAGGCTTTGGTAAAAAAGCAAAGTATGTATCCATGAGAAATGTGGCAGGAGAGGTATTGGGT
>JASDTM010000008.1:0-6866 GCA_041891535.1 Clostridiaceae bacterium | reverse complement strand
GGATACAATCCCTCCTGCATACCCAGCCCCTTCACCTGCCGGATAAATGCCTGAAACGTTGATTGAACTTAATGAGCTCCCCCTTAAAATTCTAAGTGGTGATGAAGTTCTAGTCTCAACTCCAGTCATAACTCCATCAGTATCAAAGCCCTTTATCCTTTTTCCAAATTCAGAAAGACCTTCCCTTATACCTTCAGTAATAAATCCAGGATAAATATCATAAATAGGAGAAATCCTTCCACTTGGTTTAATCTCGGGAGTGACAGTTACTTTACTCACTCCATTTATACCCTCAATATTATCCAACTTTCCATCAATAAATCCTTGAGAAGATAAAATTGGTGCAGTGAAGTTTCCTCCACCCATGGCATATGCCGCTTTCTCATAACTTCTTTGGAACTCCACTCCATCTAAAGGAAGTGAACCGTAATCCTCAGGTGTAACTGACACAACTATGGCACTGTTCGCATTTTCCATATTTCTTGCATGATAGCTCATTCCATTTACACAAAGCAAACCTTCCTCAGAGGAAGCGTTCACTACCCTGCCTCCGGGGCACATGCAGAACGTATATACTCCCCTGGTTTTACTTAGTTTATGTGCCAGGGTATATTCTGAGCTTCTGAGCTTAGGATGCTCTGAATACTTTCCATATTGGACCTTATCCAGCTCCTTTTGGTTATGTTCAATCCGAAAGCCCACTGCAAAGGACTTTGCCTCCATAGCAACTCCCCTGTCATATAGCATCCTGTATGTATCCCTTGCTGAATGGCCAAGACACAGTATAAGATCATTTGTTTTAAGTTCATAGGCTGTCAAACTTCCAGTTTCTTCAACAATGATACTTTTTAATTCACCCTTCTCAATTCTGATATCCTTCAGGGAAGTGTTGAATCTTACCTCTCCACCCAGATCAATTATGGTTTCTCTTATGTTTTTAACCACACCCTTTAATAGGTCTGTTCCCACATGGGGCTTTTGAAGATAGGCGATTTCATCGGGTGCACCAGCTTTAATAAAGCCCTGGATTACCTTTTCAACCCTCTTATCCTTTATTCTGGTGGTCAGCTTTCCATCTGAGAAGGTTCCAGCCCCTCCTTCACCAAATTGGACATTGCTGTTTATATCAAGGTTTCCAGTCCTCCAAAAATCTTCAACATCCTTTGTCCTCTTTACAATGTCAGAACCCTTTTCAATGACAATGGGCTTAAAGCCTGCTTTAGCCAAAGTCAAGGCACTGAACATTCCAGCTGGACCAAACCCAACAACAACAGGTCTTGATTCAAGAGTCTTTTCCCCATACTGCAATTCATCTGACTCATCTTCCAAATAAATGCTGCAGTCCTTGTCAGAGTGTCTTAATACCTCTGAATCATTTTTGACATCACAAATTACCTGGTATATGAACCAGATATTGTTTTTCTGCCTGGCATCCAAGGATTCTTTTAAAATCCTGAAGGTCATTGGATATGAAGATGGAATACCCAGCTTTTTTTTGATTCTTTGATCCAATAAATTTCTTTCATTTTCTGTTTCTTCAATATGTAAATGTACATTTCTGACTAGTATCATATTCCACCTCTCCAATGGACGTCTTCCATTGGATAAGACCATGGATACCATGGTCTTACAAATTCAAATTTATTCTGATATCTATTCAAATATTTTTTTCAAATATTTATTCTGATATTTATAATGATATTTATTCTACGGCACCTGGGTTATTGTAACGACTATTGTCTCAGGTATCTTGGATACAACAGTATAGCCCTTTGGCGCAACTATCTTGACCGGCAGGTTATGAACTCCCGGAGACAAGCCTGTAACATCAACACCTGCTGTAATAATCGCCTCATTGATGTTTTCCAAATCAGTTTCCGTACCTGAGATCACTATGCTTACCTTGACGTTAATCGGCATTGCAGCACCAGTTACAGGTCTTCCCAATAATGTAACCTCCTTTGTTATGGTTTTGCTCTTTATAGCATCGGCCACAACATGGGCTACTATCAACGGATCCATTGGCTTTCCGTTTTCATCTAAAAGAGTGACATCCTGGGGGATGATCAGCTCCACCGGATAATCCTTGGCTCCAGCTGTTATTGTTGATAAATCAAGGGGCTTTGTATGTATCTCTGTTATGTTTCTTAATATGGATTCCTTTGCAGCGATACTGACCTTTGAAGGCACAGCTGCTTGGGATCTTAATACAAATACATCAGTACTAGGTTGGAGTGTATTCAATGTTACAGGTACATCCTTCTGTACTTCTAAAGCTGTATATTCAACCTCGACAAAGGATTTTGAAGGAGTTACATTTGGTACCTCATTCATTTTGTCATCCACTGCCACAACTCTTACAAGCTCTTTTTGTGTCCTTGAAATATTTGTTTTTTCAGATTTTAGTAAAAGCGCAGCAACCTTGTCCACATCAGCCTTTGGTCCTGACACCACATCAACAGTTGGGTTTATTACAGGCTCAGGTATAAAGTACCCTTCTGCAGCAGTATAAACCAAGCCGTCTTTTTTAATATCCACGGATTTTTCAACCAATGAATCAATCTTTACTTTAATATTCTGAACTGCATTAACGACTATGGTTTGACTCGGTATCCTGTCATAGTTTCTTAAAGGTATCTCATTTACCCCTTCCTTCAGGGTGAAGTTTGATAAATCCACACTTAAGGAGAAGTTTGAAGGCATGGCGTTAAATACCTGGTTTGCCGGTCCTTCTATTGTCAATGTAGCCATGAATTCCTGTCCCGGAACTAAAATCAAACCCTGGTTTTTCAAGGAGTCAGAATATACTTTTACCGGAATATCCCTGAATGTCGCCCTTCTTTTAGGATTTTCATTGTTTATGATATAAACCCACAATCCAACAGAGGCGATGAGACACATTATCTTTACAAGGATGTCGTTTTTCTTGAATTTACCCATCCTCTCACCCTCTCTCCAATTGTTGATTTTTCTTCTTTTTGATTTTTGCTTAATATCTTGATAAGTATTGCCTTTAGCCTTTCCTTGTCATAGTTTCTGACTAATTTGCCGTTTAGTGCAAGGGATATTATCCCAGTTTCTTCTGAAACTATAATTACTGCTGCATCTGAAATCTCTGTTAAACCAATGGCTGCTCTGTGTCTTGTACCTATTTTCTTACTTATCTCTGCTGTATTTGTAAGTGGCAGTAAGCATCCCGCAGCAATAATTCTGTCATCTCTTATTATCATTGCTCCATCATGAAGCGGAGTATTTGGAACAAATATATTTTCGATAAGTGCAGAGCTTACTCTTGCATCAACTGTGGTTCCTGAACTGATTATGTCACTTAAACCTGTGTTTTGTTCCAAGGCGATTAAAGCTCCAGTCTTTTGTGAGGACATTGAATCCACTGCTGTGACAATTTCAGTCACAAGCCTGTCCAAGGATCTCTCCACCAATGTATGTCTGTCAGAGAAGGCCGATCTTCCGATATGCTCCAAAGCCCTTCTAATCTCAGGCTGGAATATGATAACCAGGGATAATACTCCGACTGTTATGGTCCTGGACAAAATAGTATATAGCATTGTGAGCTGAAGGATACCTGAAATGGGAATCAAAGCCAATATTATAAGCATACCCTTAAGAAGCTGCTCGGCTCTGGTTTCCCTTATCAGCCAATAAAGCTTGTACAAAAGGTATGCAACTATAAGTATTTCAACCAGGGAGGCAAAGTTTAATGACATCAGTGTTCGTTTTATGAAATTGAATCTATCCAATTAAGTGCCCCCTTTAATAGTGTATAATTTATCTAAGATTATTATACATTAGCGGGAAAAGTATGTCAGTCAAAGATGGCTAATCTTTACATTCTTATTGAAATTAATAAGTATTTTGACGCTTTTACTTAAGATAAAGAGCAGGGAATTATTATGAACTCAAAAAACATGGTTAAGAATAATGAACCTTTGATTCCACAGCATCTTATCCATGCATTTCTGTTTGCTTGGTTTTTATCCTCAGGGATTATGATTCTTTTAAATATTAATAATCACTTTTATCTTTCCCTTGCCTTTTCTGGCTTTAAGGGTTTGATACCCATGATTCTTATTCTTTCAATCTCATTTATTGGATTATTCCTGATTACTAAAAATAGGAAAATAATCTCAAATGCCGCCTCAATGTCCTTTTTGTTTTTACTATTTTGCATTTTAAAAATATCCGACTCACCATATATTGGTCTGGGGTTAATCCTTCTGACCCTTTTAAATCTTCTCCTGAACAGATCGACAGTTGTTGAAGCAGTCTCAGGCAAAAAGATATTCCCGAAAATCTTTCTCATCATAAACACTATATTTATATACCTTTGCTATAAAAGCATTCATTTATACCAGCTCTTTTTAGACATACAGCAAAGAACAGGAATCGAAGAGGAAAAGCTCATAAAGCTTATCATAGCTTTAGCTCCTGCTTTCCTTTTAATATCCTTAATTACCTATATCATCACACTTTTATCACTCAAATCAAATCCTGATGGATTGTTGCAATCCCAGGATGTAGGCAGAAGGAACCTGCCTTATTTAATAATATTCTGTGTTGCGGTTATTTTCTTCCAAAGCTTTATGGTGAGCAGAATATTAGTAGCAAGATACGAAGGACTTATGACCACAACCTACGACTTCAATCTCTTTATACAAATGTTCCATAGTATGGCAAGGGATCTATCCCAGATGACAACCCTGGAGAGGAATAAGCCAATATCCCATTTCGGGATTCATGTATCTCCCATTTTCTACCTCATGCTTCCGATATTTAAAATATTTCCAAACCCTTCTGTTTTGCAGATAATGCAGGCGTTAATAGTTGCCTCCGGAGTTATTCCGGCACTTTTACTTGCAAGACACTTTAAATTAAGCAATGCAATTATGGCTATAATTGCCTTTATTTTCATGTTAAACCCTGCCTTCATCGGTTCAAGTCTTTATGATCTCCATGAGAATTGCTTCCTTGTTCCACTCATTCTATGGACCATGTATTTCATTGAGACAGAGAAGAATTTACCAATGGCCATCTTCATTTTATTGACTCTCATGGTTAAGGAGGATGCAGCACTTTATGTCTGGGCAATTGCATTATTCCTTGCTCTGGATAAAAGACAGGTAAAAAAAGGAATAACTGTTTTTATATTCTCAGCTATTTATTTTCTCGGCACTGCAATTCTCTTGAAAAACACCGGAGAAGGACCAATGACTGGCAGATTTACCAATATGATGAGTGAGCCCTCGTTGTCCCTTGTTTCAATTATCCTTACAATTTTCAGAAACCCCGGGTATGTTCTAAATGAGATTTTCACTTTTCAAAAAATAGCATACCTTATAATTATTTTCCTCCCTCTGGGCTTACTCCCATTGGTAAACAGAAGATACTCACTATACTCACTAATGGTTCCACTACTCATTATGAATCTGATCTCAGACTATCAATATCAGGCTGATATCCAGTTTCAGTATAATTATGGATCCTCTGCCCTTCTTTTCTTCCTTGCAATATATGCACTAAAGGATCTTGGTATAAGCAAAGTGAAAACCCGTGGTCTGGCAATGCTTTTAACTCTTGCCATAGTCTCCTCCTTCGGCTTTTCCACATTTTATTTAAAAGCAAATGAATATATGGTAACTGTATATGAGGAAAATAAGGAGGAAACGGACTCAATAAAGAAGTTTTTGGATACTATACCAAAGGATAAATCAGTCTTGGCAAGCCCTTATTTAACAGGGTACCTGGCTGACAGAAAAGAGCTTTATGATATTGAATATAACTACAAGGATGATGACTATACAAAGACAGACTACATAGTCTTGGATTACCGTCACACCGGCCTTGATATCCCCGGCACTGTGGGATTCATGGAGAGGATATCACGGGATGGGTACAATGTGGTTAATGTATTACCAAATTCCATTATTCTTTATAAAAAACAGCAGTAAAAAAAATCCTGATAAAACATCAGGATTTTTAGTGTTTTCCTTATTTATTTCTTGCTACGAAATTTTTAAGCTCAGCCTTAGGTTTGAAGCCAACAAGTGTGTCAACTATTTTTCCACCCTTGAATGCTATTAGTGTAGGGATTGATCCAACTCTGTACTTTGATGGAGTTACAGGATTCTCATCCACATTCATCTTAGCAAATTTAACTTCAGGCATTTCATTTGAAACTTCTTCTAATAGTGGTGAAAGCATTTTACAAGGGCCGCACCAGCTTGCCCAGAAATCTACTATTACCAATTCCTCTGTAGCTTCTACTGCAGCGGAAAAACTATCATCTTTTAAATGTTCTATCATTTTAATCCTCCATAAATTATGTTAGTTACATTATAGCAAATGCTTCAAGCTTTTCAGCACCTGTTTTTAATGTTATCTGAATATTAATCGAATTTACATTTGGTTATTATTCTAACTATATTTTTAAACACTTGTTTAAGAAAATCCAGTTATTACTTTACTATGTTACTATTTTCCGAATCACTTTCAAGAATTACCCTCTTCGCCGGCAAAATTGATGATGCTGACATGGAAAATTCATCCAATCCCATGGATAAAAGAAGTGGAATCATATCCGTATCTCCGGCCATTTCACCGCACATTCCACATGGAATTTTATTTTTATGTGCACTTTCAATGGTAAGTTTTATAAGCCTTAAAACTCCGGGATGGGTTGGATTATAAAGATAAGATACCTTCTCACTCATTCTGTCCACAGCAATAGTATATTGAATCAAGTCATTTGTTCCAATGGAGAAAAAGTCACATTCCTTGGCTAAATCATCTGCAATTATTGCAGCTGCCGGAAGCTCTATCATTATTCCCCATTCTGTATCAGGATTATA
>JASDTM010000007.1:0-1285 GCA_041891535.1 Clostridiaceae bacterium | reverse complement strand
GTTAAAGGTGAACCCTTATCATCAGTAATCATCACAGGATTGATAAATTCATCAGTTACATCATTTTGGTATGAACCTTCAAGGTATCCTATTGGATCATTGGATTTGACTCCCTCATTTCTGACCATGACATTATAAGCTTTTTCAATTCTGTCCCATCTGTTGTCCCTGTCCATGGCATAATATCTTCCGGAAATGGAAGCTATTTTACCAATTCCTTCGGTTTTCATTGTTTCTTGGAGCTCTTTAAGATATCCGGCTCCTGCTGTAGGAGAAGTATCTCTTCCATCCATGAAGGCATGAAGATAAACCTGTCTGACATTTTTTTCTTTGGCAAGCTTGATTAAAGCTTTGACATGATCTATATGTGAATGAACACCGCCATCTGATACAAGTCCTAAAATGTGGACATCTGAATCATTCTTAACATCGTTTTCCATGGCTTCTGAAAGAGCCTGGTTTTGGAAGAATTCCCCACTGCGGATCATTTCAGAAATTCTGGTCAGTTCCTGGTAAACCACTCTGCCTGCACCGATGTTCATATGCCCAACCTCAGAGTTTCCCATCTGACCTTCAGGAAGACCTACTGCCAATCCTGAGGCCTTTAATGTAGTATGTGGATATTCATTCCAGTATTTATCGAAATTTGGTTTATTTGCCAGATATACAGCATTGGCTTCATGGTGTTCTGTTAATCCGAAGCCATCCAATATCATTAACATAACCGGTTTTTTTATATTATTTTTCATTTGATCTCACTTTAAAAGTTAACTATTTTTGAAAAGTCTGAAGCAAGGAGGGATGCTCCTCCTACCAAGGCACCATCAATATCTGACATGCCCATTTGCTCAGCAATTGTATTAGGTTTTACAGAACCACCGTACTGGATTCTGACTTCATCGGCAACATCCTGTCCATAAAGCAGTCCAACGGTTTTTCTGATGAATTTAATTGTGTTGTTTGCATCCTCAGAGGTTGCAGTTTTTCCAGTACCTATTGCCCAGATTGGCTCATAGGCTATTATCATTTCCTTGACTTCTTCTGATGATATATCTTTTAATCCTTCTTTTATCTGTGATTCTAAAAGATCTTCTGTTTCGTTTGCTTCTCTTTGCTCCAAGGTCTCACCGCAGCACATGATTGGAACCAGGCTGTGATTGAAAGCACTCTTCAGCTTTTTATTTACTGTTTCATTTGTTTCGTTAAAGTACTGTCTTCTCTCGGAATGGCCAATAATAACATGAGTAACTCCAAGAGCTTCCAGCATATTTGGAGAAATCTCGCC
>JASDTM010000006.1:0-6895 GCA_041891535.1 Clostridiaceae bacterium | reverse complement strand
GAAAAAAAAGGTATTTCACTTGCTTTAGGAAAATCTAAGGTAGCTGATTTAAATCCAATCCATGAGAATAAACCCTTGCTGAACCTTGTGTATTCGTTCATTGAGACTAAAGCATTTACTGCCTTTCTGGACAACAGTCTGAAATCTCCGACACCATCTTCAAGCTTAACATCAATCAGCCTGTTAATGAGTTTGTAGTAAATATGAGTCAAAGCAGTTCTGGATTTGTCATCTCCGGTTCTGTTTCTTTTAGCTATGACTTGGTCATATCCCTCTTTGGATTTTTCTATCATTTGAGGAATAAGTTCCGGCGGATGCTGAAGGTCAGAATCCATGATCAAGGAATAATCTCCTGTGGAGTAGGATAAGCCTGCAAGCATTGCAGCTTCTTTACCGAAGTTTCTTGAAAAACTTATATATTTGACCTTTTCATCCATGTCAGATATTTTTTTTATCTCTGCCATGGTTTTATCCTTAGAACCATCATCGATAAAAATCAGTTCATAGTCATATGCATTTATTAACCCATCTCTTCTTAATACAGAGGAAAGCCTTTCGTAAAGCTTGGCTATGGATTCCTCCTCGTTGAAGGCAGGGATTATTATTGAAACCTTCATATAAATACCTCATTCAAAAGCAGGATAGCTCTCACCAATTTGTGAGACACTGATCCTGCATTTTATTAGAATTGAATCTTTTAAAACAAGATAGTAGAAAAGTTAGTGTCTACTAATGTTTGTTAATGCTTAATTTAAGGAGTATTGTTTTTAAAGTTCTCTGTCTTTGTTATACCTAGATGCTTTTCTTCTTCTTTCCTGTCTCTTGGCCATAATCTTTTTCTGGGTTGAGGCTCTCATTCTGAATAACTTAAAGATGATGAAAATCAAGAGGATCAGACCTATTAACGCTCCGGCTGCTGCAGATAAGTAGGTAACAGCATTTGGTATGTATAAAAGGTCTATGGCTGAGGACTCAGAAGTTGAATAGGTATTTTCCTTTTTATCGGCAATACTGACCTCAAGATCTGCTACCTTTGCACCTTTCTTTAAGGTGAAAACATCTAGTCCTTTTAAAGGAACAACCTTAACAGAATTTGATTCTGCGTTCAATGTGTTGTTATAGAAGGAAATGTCCTCTGCTGCAACAGATTTGACAGATAGTTTCTTTTCTGGTCCAAACCATTTAAACAGCTTGTATGTCTGCTCAATTGGATCTACTGCATCACCCTTTGTTATAAGTAACGTTTTTTTCATGGCATAGGATTCATCAGCTAATGTTTTTATGTCAGTAAATGTCTGAGTTGAACCAAAGTTTTCGCTGGATTTTAAAACTACCAGTACAAGGTCTCTGCCTTCTCTTGAGTATACTGAGGCTAGACAATTTCCAGCTTCTTCTGTAAAACCTGTTTTAGCTGCTACATGACCGTCTAAGGTAATTGTATCTGCAGTATGTTCAATTTCACCAATTGGTTGGTCTGTAGTTCTTATATCATGGGTCTTTGTACCCATTATTGGTCTCATTATAGGATTTGCATAGGCAGCTTTCATGAGTAATGAAATATCATAAGCTGTACTATAATGGTTATCATCATGAAGTCCAGTTGGGTTCATAAAGTTTGTTTCTGTCATACCAAGGGTTTTAGCCTTTGTATTCATCATCTTGACGAAGTTATCCACTGTGCCACCGACATCAACTGCTGCAGCCACTGCCATGTCATTGGCGCTGGCCATAAGTATGGCATAAAGTGCATTTTCAACTGTGATGGTGTCTCCTGGGTATAGAATATAAAGGTTTGTATTAATTGCAAATGGCTCAGCAGCCAATGCATTTTCTTCTATTGTGATCATATCCTGTGGTTTTCTTGTTTCAGCTAAAATAAGAGCTGTCATCAGCTTTGTTATTGATGCAGGATACATCTTTTTATGTGGCTCTTTTGTAAGTATTATCTCATCATTAGATAGATCAACTGAGATTGCTGATACAGCCTTGATTCTTGGCTCTACAGGCTCTTCTTTTTCTGTTTCTCCATATGCCACATTAAAGCTCATAAAAGTAAATAAAAATGCCAGTATCAATGAAAGCTTCTTCTTCATGTAAAATCCTCCTGCAATATAAACCATATATTTGTTGGGTATAGTAAAATAAGAATTAAAATTGATTTAAATATATATAACAATAATAACATACCTTCAAATGCTATTATAGTAATTGCAGCATTAGAAAACAGGTCAGGGAGGATAATTAATTGGTTATAAACACGAATTTTACATATACACCGGATAATCTTGAGGTTTTTAGAAATAGAAAGGCAAAACCATTGGGTGAATTCAGAAGAAGTGCGGTAATGATTCTGATTGCTAAGATTAATGGAGAAGATCACCTTATCTTGGAGAAAAGAGCAAAGAATTTAAGATCACAGCCAGGTGATATATCATTTCCCGGTGGCAGGATAGAGGATGGAGAAACACCGCAGGAAGCAGCAATAAGAGAGACTTGTGAGGAGATAGGGTTAAAGACTGAGGATATTGATCTAATGGGTCCAATGGATTTTTTCATATCTCCATTTAACAGCATCATGTATCCCTTTGTAGCAAGGGCTAAGTCAAATGACTTTGTAATTAACCCGGATGAGGTGGATAGGCTCATTGCAGTACCCATAAGGTATTTAATAGAGAATGCTCCAACGGTACATTATGTCAAATTAAGCTCATCCCCAGACGATGATTTCCCATATGACCTTATATCAAATGGCAGAAACTATGACTTTTCGCACTCGCAATTTCCACAGCTTTTCTGGATTTATGAGGGTGAGACCATCTGGGGATTTACTGCAAGGATAATAAAAGAGTTTTTAGACATCATAAATAATTGAATATAAATTGATTAGGGTGCATAAGAAAATCAAGTTATTAAGTTAAAATTAAATTTTTGCTTAAATTGATTACATAACTTAACCAATATTGATATATGATATATAATTAGGAGTGACGTTACGGAGGAAATTTATGGACATCTTATATATTTTAAAGGGATTAATAATTGCAGTCGTAGAGGGTATAACTGAATTCTTACCTATCTCATCCACAGGACATCTGATCATAGCAGGACACTTTATTAACTTTGGCAATGGTGAGTTTGAGAAGATGTATATGGTTGTGATTCAGCTGGGAGCAATACTTGCCATCGTTTATTTATACTGGGATAAGCTTTTCGGAGTTTTAAAGTCACTTTTAAAAGGTGAAAAATACGGATTAAGATTTGCCCTGGCTATAATAATAGGTATAATACCTGCAATGATATTTGGATTTGCCTTGGAGAATTTCATAGACAATAATTTGTTCTCAGTACCAACTGTAATCATAGGGTTAATAGTTGGAGCTGTAATGATGATAATATTCGAGGATAAATACAGGGGTAAATCAAATACAACTGGAGTTGAAAGAATAAAGCCAATGCAGGCGATTAAGGTCGGTTTATTCCAGGTTATGAGTCTATGGCCGGGTATGTCAAGATCTGCATCTACCATAATGGGTGGTTGGCATCAAGGTTTATCTCCAGAAGTTGCAGCAGAATACTCATTCTTCCTTGCAATACCAATAATGGTTGGAGCATCAGGACTTAAGTTTGTAAAGTATGCAGCAAAAGGCGGCTTAAAGGCCATGACATTGTCACAGGGAATTACTTTAGTCATTGGATTCATAGTAGCTTTCTTCGTAGCCATGGTGGTTGTCAAAGCCTTCATGAACTTCATTAAAAAGAAACCTATGAAGGTATTTGCTTATTACAGATTCGCACTTGCAGCCCTACTTATAGTAATGGTGCTGATATTTAAGATTTAACTAAAACCAATAATTTGGAGGATGGATATATGAAGGATATTAAAAAGTACCTTGATGAAGAAAGAGAAGGTAAATACGCATTTTACTTTGGAGATTTAGACGGGGAGTATGTATATAAGTATAACGAGGAAGAACAGATAACTTCAGCCGGATGTATGAAACTTATGGTAGCAATGTCAGTTTTAAAGAAAGTTGAAGAAGGTAAATTCTCCTTGGATGAACTCATCATTGTTTCTGATAAAGACAAGAAGGAAGGCAATGGTATTTTAAGAGAATTCATCGAGAGAAGTTATACAATAAAAGAGCTAATCATTGCAATGCTTACAATCGGGGATAATACAGCAAGTTCAAAGCTTATGGATCTCATGGGCAGATCAGAAATCAATGCTACCTTCAAGGAAATGGGTTTGGAAAAGACTTATTTGTCAGAAACCCCAGGCTCAAAGGAAAACAAGACAACTGCTAAGGATATGGCACAGATCATAAATCTTTTATACCATGCTACTTACTTAAACAAAGAGAACTCAGGTTTTGTTATAGAGCTTCTAAGAGGCAGAATCAAGAGTAAAATTGCTTTCTATCTGGATTACCCACTAAGACAGCAGTTTGCTTCAAAAACAGGTGATGCAGAGGGTATTGAGAATGAAGTTGCATTAATCAATACTGATAAGGGTAATTTCGTATTCTCCATAATGAGTGATGATCTTCCTAATAGTGTATACGGAATGATGAGCTTGGCAAAAGCAGGCATGATGATGTGGGATAGAATTCAAAATAATTGGGCTAATAAATAAATCACAAACCCAATGAATTAAACATCAGTTTAGAAATCTAAATTTTATTAAAATCATTAAATTTGTTTAAACCAAATAAAGCATAGAGCCGGTTATTTGAGCATATCATGGAACCGGCTCTATGCTTTTTCAGTGTATATATTGGGCTAAAATATAAAATATTTTAGAAATAATATTTTTAAAAACAGCAAATGTTTATCAAAAAGTCACACAAATTATTTTGAATATGTATATAATGTATTCAACCCAAAACGCATATATATGCAAAGTATGTAACAAAGTAAATTTACCCAATTAGCTTAAGCCTATTACTGCACTTTACCGCAAAAAGTATCTAAGACCGAATATACGAGGAGGTATATCATGGAACACAAGAAGTACTACTACAAAAAGCATAAAGATGACGGATCACCGGTTTCTGTGATTAAAGAAGCACATACCACTGGTGATAAGGTCATTGAAAAGGAACATGTTTCAAGAAGAATTCAGGAAAAGAAAACTGAAGATATAAGAAACAACAAGGAAGAGCAGTAACAAATAGTGGTTACAAATTAAGAATGAAAAACTAAAAATATTTATGTTTCTTGAACAATCGGTTAAATAACTGGTTGTTCATTTCTTTATCACAACTTTTTTCTAAAATTAAAGTAATAGATAAAAGAAAAGTATAGATTGGGTTTATGTAAGCCCATGAAGCTAAAGTGAGTAAAATAAAAAAACAAACACGGAGGACAACAGTTAATGGAAGATTTGAACAAGTTCTTTGACAAGGCAAAGGAATCCTTTGATAACATAAAGGATAAGGCAGAAGATGTAGTAGAAGACGTAAAGAACAAGGTGGAAGGCGCAAAGGATAAACTCCCTGAAGGAGAAGAACTTAAGGACGATATGAAGAAAAAGTTCGAAGAGGTCAAGGATGAAGCTGAGAAGCTCGGATATAAGGTCCGTGACAAGGCTGAAGATGTTGTGGAAGATCTTAAAAAGAAGGGTAATGACATTAAAAATGACCTAGAGGACAAAT
Organism: Clostridiaceae bacterium; assembly: GCA_041891535.1. Lineage (GTDB taxonomy): Bacteria > Bacillota > Clostridia > Clostridiales > Clostridiaceae > JG1575. The sequence goes on along the minus strand of JASDTM010000006.1, from coordinate 1,241 downwards.
TCAAGAAGTAGTGTGATTAAGAGTATATAGAAGAATACAATTTGGCTTCCGGGGGATAACTTCTGGGAGCCTTTTTTTAAAAAAAGTCCAGGAAAACCATTGAAAACAGCAAAGTTCACAATTTAGACACATTTAATCATTGAGAATGGTCTGCTGCTTTTGTATTATGAATAAGGAATTAATTTCTAATAGATAACGCAAAAACTTGTCGGAGGTGCATTATGAGAATAAGTAACAAGTTGTCTACTCCAGATTTCATCCAATTGCAAAAAGCATTGATGGAATCTTACAAACCAAAACCGGCCATACAATTTATGCTTAAATATGTGGTCAATTTTCTATACAGTTTTGTAGTATTTTTAGGATTATACTACATCATGAAAACAAGTGGAATCGACAATTGGATAATACCTGCTTTAGCTGGTATAGGTATGTTTGTCGGACTATTTGTATTCTACCCCAAGATTTACAAGAGCAGGTTGAATAAAGCCATTGAGAAGTTCTATGGAAAACAGGTTATTAATGTTGAAAGAGATTTGGACATTGATGAAACTGGTATTTCAGTGGATGATCACAAGGGCGAAGTTAAGCATCATGATTGGTCAGCATTTGACAGAATAATCAGAGATGCAAAAAATGTTTATTTAAAGTTCAAGGACCAGGATGAGGGCTTTATCGTCCAGACACAGTATCTCACCCCAGAAGAGTATGACCAGTTATTCGGATATCTTAATAATCTGAATAAAGAAATTGAGGTGAGATAATTGAGAAAATATAATGTCAGGACAATGGTCTACATGGCCATATTTATAGCTTTATCCATAGTTGCAACCAGAATTACAGCAATTGAGACACCAATTTTAAGAATCAGTTTGGGTTATATGCCTATTATCATGGCAGGTATGTATATGGGACCATTTAAGGCAGGGCTGGTGGCATTGATAGCAGACCTTATCGGATTCATGCTGTTCCCTAAGGGAACCTTCTTCCCAGGATTCACTGTATCAGCTTATCTTGGAGGATTCATTGCAGGATTCTTCTTGGAAGGAGAAAGAGGGGGCAAGATAATTAATATTATTATCTACTCCATAGTATCCACGATCTTGATTGACACCATAATAAACACTGGAAACCTGGTTATATTAATCCATGGCGGACAGTGGGACAAGTACTTCCCTCTTATGATGACAAGATTCCCGAATCATGTTTTGGTCATTATTCAGAAGATAGCATTTACAATA
>JASDTM010000005.1:3872-7181 GCA_041891535.1 Clostridiaceae bacterium | reverse complement strand
AATCCTCCAAAGCTTTCACAGAAGGAGAGTTTTATCCCATGTTTTTAGGTGATGAATTTGCGTATAGGAGACATAACAATGGTGAATCCTATATTGTTATAGTCAATCCCAATAACGGAGAAAGGGAAATTAACATCTCCATCGGGGAATCAAAGAGTAACTTCTATAAAAAAGTACCACCATATTCCTTCACAGTGGAAAAATTCGAATAATATTTTCTCATGCAGCAGTCAACCGATTGCTGCATGAATATATTTATCCTTTTAAGATGACATTGAAAAACGAATCAAAAGAAGGATAATACCTGACTCATAATTTTAGAGAAATTACACTTTAAATGAATTGGTTCACTAAAAGGTGCAAATATAACAAAAGAAGCTTATAATACTAAAGGACATTCAAATATCTATTGATTTAGCCACTTGGAGGTGTTTTAAATAGAAAAGCGGAATATCAGTTTAAAAGAATTATTCATGACATTTTTCAGGATCAATGCCGTCACCTTCGGTGGAGGATATACAATTGTTCCCGTAATAAGAGATGAATTCATGAAAAAGAAAGGTCTCATTGATGAGGAAGAAATGCTGGATATAGTAGCATTGGCCCAATCAGGTCCAGGTGCAATGGCAATATCCTGTTCACTCCTTACAGGGTATAGGTTAAGAGGCTTGAAGGGAGCTGTAGTTTCTTTGGTAGCATCTGTACTGCCATGCCTTATAATAATAAGCATTCTGGCATACTTCTACCAGGCATTCTCAAATAACTTCTATGTTAAATCAGCACTTATGGGAATGGCGGGGATGATAAGTTCCATACTTTTTGTGACAGTTTACCAAATGGGAAAAAATGCTTCCAAAAAACACAAATATTATGCTTACACATTAATGGTGCTGGCTTTTATAGCTAGTTATTTTTTTAAAATCCATACAATTTTGATAATACTGACACTTGGTTTAATTGGATTATTCTCCTACGATATTTTAAATAATACCAAAGTAAAAGGAGGTAACTAAAATGATTCTTATAGAACTATTTTTAGTCTTTCTCCAGATTGGAGCCTTGGCATTTGGCGGAGGATATGCGGTTTTACCTCTTATCCAAAAGTTAGTGGTTGAAGACAGGGGATGGCTTTCAACTGCGGAAATGACTGACCTTGTATCTTTATCACAAATGACACCAGGACCAATAGCAATAAATTCTGCAACCTTCGTTGGAACCAAGATGGCAGGGGTACCTGGTGCAGTTATTGCAACATTTGGAAATGTCATTCCTCAGTTCATTTTAATGATGATTTTGTCTTACTTCATATTCAATGACAGGAAGCTTCCATTCATAGATAAAATCTTAAGTGGATTAAAGCCGGGAATAGTTGGCTTAATAGCTGTGGCTGCCATTAAGATGGCAACATCTTCACTCTTTGGGGATAAAGCAATAGCCATGGACAATCTTATTCCAGTTGCACTGATAACATTTATAATTGGTTTTATAATTTCCATCAAATCAAAAACGGATGTCATCCATAAAATTCTGATAGGTGGGGTAATAGGAATAGTCTTAAACACCGCAATAACATTCTTAAGCTAGAAAATCAAATATAGAAATTAAACTTTTCGAATAGAAAAAGCATCAGAGTGAAATTTTTCATCCTGATGCTTTTTCTATATGGCTAGAAGCCGGATCTGTTAATTCTGCTCCGTCTTTCTCTTTGCTCTTTTTTCCACCGTTCTCTTTCAGCCTGGGATTTTAGAAGCATTCTCTTTTTCTCTATTTCCTGTCTTCTTTTCTTGGATCTTTTAAGCTTGTTGATTGTTCGAATAATCAAGACTATTAAAACCAAGGAAAGAATGCCTAGCACAACTTTAACAACAGTTGAATTTAATGGGTTTGTCTTTGTGTCCTTTGTAACATAGGGTTTTACTGTCACATCGGTGGAAGCCAATAAAGGTATTTCACCGACTGTTTTTCCTTCGATGATAATTTCCGCATTTCCCATCTGTTGTTCTTTTTTAATTTCACCGGATAGCTTCAATGGTATGAAGTTTATCCCAAATTCTGAAGTAGGCAAAGAACTCTTTGGTTCAAAAAAGTAGAAATCTTTTCCGGCAATAAGTTCAAGAGGTTTGCCACCTTCTACAGGCCATTCAGAAATTCTAGTACCAGATGAAATCAACTTGACTGTAGTAAAGTTTTTAAAAGCCCATTCTGAAAATCTTGTAGCATCAGAAAATGAATCTGCTGCAGAAATTGAATCTCCTAAAGAAACAATAATCATGGTGTCATTTTCCATTGCAATGGAAACGAAGTTATTCATACCTTCGTCAGGCTTTTTAAAGCTTATTATTCCGCCTAAGGACTTGGCATAAAAGAAATCAGAACCTTCAGATACCATAAGATTTGTATTATCGACTTTTCTGCCTTCTGGTACCATGTTGTTCGGTATAAATGTATAACTTTCTTCACCGGCCATGGAAATTAGTCTAGGTTTTTGTGCAAATTCCTTCATGATAAAGGCTGAATCAGAAACTGTGGTAAAATCATCATCTCCAGGATTAAGAACAGAAGTAATTTTTGTATTGTTCAATTTCAAGCTGGCAATTTTTTTCATAATCAAGGATACAAAATCCTGTTCTGAACCAGCCACATTCGCCATAACAGCTTTATAAGCATCTTTACTGTCACTTAAAAGTATTGCTTTGAATAATTCACTGAATTGCAGTCTTTCGCCTTTCTTAAGCCCTGTTGGACCTGCATTGCTTACAGACATGATATGAGTCAAACTATCAGATGAATTCTCAGAGACAAGCATATAGTCTTCAGGTGATACCTTATCTGTTGCAACCATGGTAACCAATAAAGGCAATATGCTGGAAGCCTTGATTCTTTCATCAGGATTGACAGAGTATAGTGTTTTTCCTGTTCTTCCATCCAAAATCATAACATTGGAAGCAAGTGATTTCTCAGGATCTGCCACAGGTTCTCCATAGACAGTTTTCTGACCACCAAAAGCAGTCAGAAAAATTGAGAGTATTAATATATATTTTAAAAAAGAAAATTTCCCCTTCATTTTTTCACCCCATTATTGGAATTATAGCAAAAATAAGCCCCCATAACTACTTGTTTAAAGTCGATATACATTACGAATAATCTTCAAAACAGCTTAAATCAAAAGCTTAAGTATAAAAATAAGTATAAGACTATTAATGAGGTGAATTCAAAGATGAAAAAGTTAGAAAATAAATTTAAATACATAACCAGAAGGAATACTATTTTACTCCAACTACTGATTTCAATAACACTCTCTGGATGCTC
>JASDTM010000005.1:0-3862 GCA_041891535.1 Clostridiaceae bacterium | reverse complement strand
GTAAGTAATGATGAAAAAGATATTGAGTCAAATAATCAGAAAGCTGAAATACTGATCTGTGAGATTAAAGGGGAGGTCAAAATGCCTGGTGTTTATGAATTAAAATCAGGCAGCAGAGTTAATGATCTTTTAAATGAAGCGGGTGGGTTAAAAACTTCAGGAACTTTAAAATATACTAATCTTGCCAGAAAACTTTCTGATGGAGAGGCAGTTTATATTCCACCAAATGGAATGTCTGAAGAGGAGTATATCAACTTAAGCACTCTGGGAGGCCTCCATGAGCCCCAGGGTGCGAATGATTCTGATAAAGGTATAAATACTCAAGGAAATTCAAAAGACCTTAGGATAGACATAAACAGAGCCACTGCAGCAGAATTGGAAACACTTCCTGGAGTCGGACCAGTAACAGCCGCTAACATAATAAGCTACAGGGAAAAAAGCGGTGGATTTAAAACAATAGAAGAGCTTAAAAATGTAGATAGAATTGGAGATAAAACCTATGAGAAACTTAAGGAACATATTAGGGTTAAATGAAGAAATTAAATTTCATGAAATGATAATCTTCTTGTTATAAGATAAAATGTAGTTAAACGAATTATATTTTAACTTAACTCATTTCAAAGGAGATACTATGTTTACATCACCGGAAAAATACAGAAATTCTTCAATTTATTCCATATTTGTCCGTAATTACAGTGAAAAAGGGACATTCCACGAAGTAGTTCATGACTTGGAAAGAATAAAGGCCATGGGTTTTGACATAATTTGGCTCATGCCAATTCATCCAATTGGTAAGAAAAACAGGAAGGGAAGTCTTGGATCACCTTATTCTATATCTGACTTTTTCAAAATCAATCCTGAATATGGTACAGAAAATGATTTTAAGTCATTCATACAAAGAGCACATGAACTTAACTTAAAAGTAATAATAGATGTTGTTTACCACCATACCTCATGGGACAGCAGGTTAATGGATGAGAAGCCTGATTGGTTTTATCATAAAAAAGATGGTACCATCGGCAATAAGGTGGGGGATTGGTCAGATATAGCAGATTTGGATTTCCGTCATTCTGAATTATGGCATTATTTATATGACGCTTTGGAAAAATGGGCATCAATAGGTGTAGATGGCTTCCGATGTGATGTGGCACCACTAATTCCAATAGAATTTTGGAAATATGCCAGGAATAAAATTGAAAGCAACGGTTATGAATTGATTTGGTTAAGTGAATCAGTTGAACCAAGTTTTATAACTTATTTGAGGCACAATGGCTTCAATGTCCACTCTGATTCAGAAGTTTATTCTGTTTTTGATATGCTTTATGACTACGATATTAAAAATAATTTTCTGGATTTTGTCAATGGAGGAGATTTAACAGAATACCTTAATGCAATTTCAAGACAGGAATACACCTACCCTAAAAGATATGTGAAAATGAGATACATGGAAAACCATGATAACCCAAGAGCAAAATTCTTGATTAAGAACCGTAGAAGATTAATCAACTTCACAGCATTTATGATGTTCTTAAAAGGCTCCTACTTATTCTATAACGGGCAGGAGACAATGACTGACCATGTCCCGGGGTTATTTGACAAGGATACTATAAAATGGGAAATGGATCAGGATATTATCGAATTAACTAAGGCTTTGAATATAATAAAGAAGATGGATTTCATAAGGGATGGAAATTTGTATCTGAATGCTCTAACTTTGGATACCGCTGAAATCAAGTATGAATATGGAGACTATTGCTATACCGGTTTGTTCAACATAGGAATGAATGAAGAATCAAGCAAGAACCTGATAAATGAGATAACTACAGATAAAGAGAATGAAATACTCTTCAGTGGTTCTGAAATAATAGCTAAAGGGATATCCAAACTAGAACCAACTATTACATTGCCCTTAATTTACAAGTCAAAAAGGATTGAAAAAAATGAAACTGGGATTATATCTTAAAGGCGGAGGAGCAAAAGGTGCATTCCAGGCAGGAGTGCTCAAAGGACTCACAGAACAAGGAATACAATTTGATGTGGTATCTGGCACATCAATTGGCGCAGTAAATGGATATTATCTTGTAAATGATGCATTGGATAAAATGGAGGATTTATACCTAAACAGTGATGACAAGGCATTCTCAGAAATCATTTTACAAGGCAAAACCATCGAGAATACATATATCCTGGATAAATTATCAGAGGTTGGCAATAGTAGTAATACAAAATACGAAGCCTTTTTGGTAAACTACGCAATGGTAATTAATGGAGGGTTGATAGAAAAGGTTGAGGATATCCTTAATTTAAATAAGGATTCTATGATAGAACGTATAAAATGGAGTTCACTTCTTCCATACAACCAAGATCCTATGACATTTAAAGAATTCATTGAATTTATCAAAACCCACGATGTTTCCCAGGATTTTATTAATGATCTTGGTATTGGAGCGTATGATGGCATTAATATGGATGGGGGCATGATCAATAATATTTTGATCAAAGAGATATTTGACCTTAATTTGGATAAGCTGCTGATTATCGGATATAACGGTTCACAGGAAGAATATTTAAAGGATGTTACTACCATATCTGATGAAAATAAAAGTAAGATAATATACATTTCAAGGGACACCAACTTTAACGTCACTGATACCTATGATTTCAGCAAAGATTTCCTTAAATCCAACTATTTACAGGGTTTAGAGAAGGGCAAAAATTTCAATTTAAGTAAATTAAGTATACATAATAAATAATATTATATACTTATTTTATTAATAACAATAAAGTTAAACAAATTTTCTATTTGCATGATGTACTTAATAAAGGATCCCAGGTAAAAATCAATTACCTGGGATTCCTTATCAGATCACAAAATCATTTAAATCACTAAGATACTTAAGTCACTTTTCTATTTATGTAAAATTAATCAGTGTAATCAGAAAAAATGTACTTTAAAGTGCTGCCGAGTGAATCATTTATTTCAGTTACATTACCAACACCATGGTATGGTGTTTCATCTCTGTTGATGATTATCACAGGGTGGTTCTTCTCAAGGAAAATCCTTGGAATAGATGCCACAGGATATACCACTAATGAAGTGCCAAGAACGAGGAGAAGGTCACATTTATCTGCTTCAATAACCGCATTATAAATCTTAGGTACATCCTCATCAAATAAAACAACATCCGGTCGGATATTTCCACCGCAGGAGCATTTATAGCTTATTAGTCCATTAACCAGATCGGAATATGAATATTCTTTAAGGCAGGAGTCACAATAGCATTTTTTTAAAGTTCCATGTACTTCAATAACATTTTTTGAACCTGCTTCATAATGTAGTGAGTCAATATTTTGAGTTACTATGGCTTTTATTTTTCCTGATTGCTCAAGCTTTGCCAAAAGTTTATAAGAATCATCAGGACCATTATCAGTATAGTTAAGTTTAGTCTTCATATACTCCCAGAATAAATCCGGATTTTCATTATAAAAGGAGTGGGACAACACGGTTTCAGGTCTGTACCCATGGAAGTTATGAGAATACAGTCCATTTTTAGATCTGAAGTCAGGTATGCCTGCCTCAGTTGAAAGACCTGCGCCGCTGAGTACCATTATGTTCTTTGCTTCTTTTATGAGTTTAACAGCTTTATCTTTTTCAAATTTATGTTTAACGCTCAAAATGGTCTCCTCCTTTATTTGAACTAAATATACTGATTAATGATTAATATTTGACTAAGCTAAGTCAGCTTTTAACATATCAATACCTTTTTCAATTCTTCTTATTGATTCATCTTTTCCAAGAATATCAGCAATTTCAAAGGCACCGCCCGGAGTGTATTGCTCTCCGGAAAGGGCAGTTCTTACT
>JASDTM010000004.1:0-7206 GCA_041891535.1 Clostridiaceae bacterium | reverse complement strand
CTCCGGATGAATTAATTAAAACATTAGTTGATAAACTCCACTCAGAAGGTAAATACAGTGTTGGATATGCTGGTGGTATATCTGTTAGTAATGCCATGGATGACTTTATTCAAGCCATGGTGAAGCTAAAGGAAAAAGATAATGTAGCAGCCATTATTATTGGTGAAGGAATTCTTAAAGACGAGCTCCAAAATATTAAGTCGGATCAGCATTTGGACAATGTCCATTTCGTTGGGTCAATTGCCAAGGATAAAGTGAATCCTACTTTAGGCTTATTGGATGCTTTATATATTGGCTCAAAAAAGAGCAAACTTTATGAATATGGTGTATCTGCTAATAAGATATTTGACTATCTTAATGTTGGTTTGCCAATAGTAAATGCCTTTGATACAATGCATAGTCCTATGAATTACCTTGGTAATACAATTGAATGTATTGCAGAAGATCCTATTTCAATAGCCGATGGTATTTTAAAATCCACTGAATTAACTAAAGAAGAAAGAGAAAGAATAAAATGTGAGTCCTCAAAATTTGTTGTTGAGAATCATAACTATGATGATTTGGCAAAGAGATTTTCCGGTCTTTTCAGATAAAGGAGAAAAAATGATTAAGAAACAACTATTAGAAAAAATCAAAAACAAGGAATTGACTGTTGGTGTCGTTGGACTTGGATATGTTGGTTTACCCTTAGCAGTTGAAAAGGCTAAAGCAGGGTTTACTACAATTGGTTTTGATGTACAAAAAGAGAAGGTTGATTTGGTAAATGAAGGACATAACTACATAGGGGATGTCATTGATGATGATCTTAAAGCGATAGTAGAATCTGGCAAGTTAAGGGCAACAAGTGATTTTACCTTCGTTAAGGATGTGGATTTTATTGCAATCTGTGTGCCAACACCTTTAGATGACCATCAACAGCCTGATATATACTATTTTAGAAATTATGCGATTTCTATATCAAAACATTTGAAAAAAGGTTCTATCGTAGTACTTGAGTCGACTACTTACCCTGGTACCACAGAAGAACTATTGAAGCCAATCCTTGAAGAAGGATCAGGCCTTGTTTGTGGTGAAGACTTTTATCTTGGATTCTCACCAGAAAGAGTAGATCCAGGCAACAAGAGTTTTAAAACCAAGAATACTCCAAAGGTAGTTGGTGGTATTGGTAAAGATGCAACTGAAGTTATAGCTGCAATGTATCGTGAGGTATTAGAAAGTGATATCCACGAAGTTTCATCACCAGCAGTAGCTGAAATGGAAAAGATTTTAGAGAACACATATAGAAATATCAATATCGGTCTAGTCAACGAAATGGCGATAATATGCGATAAAATGGGTATTTCGATATGGGAAGTAATTGAAGCGGCTAAAACAAAGCCATATGGTTTCCAAGCATTCTATCCAGGACCAGGTTTAGGCGGTCACTGTATACCTCTTGACCCATACTACTTAACTTGGAAAGCAAGAGAGTTTGACTACCACACAAAGCTTATTGAAACCTCAGGCGAGATAAATAACTACATGCCTTACTATGTAGTAGAAAGAGCATCAAGAGTGCTTAACAGATCAAAGAAAGCTCTTAACGGCTCAAAAGTGTTAGTTCTTGGAATAGCATATAAGAATGATATAGATGATTATAGAGAGTCTCCAGCACTAAAGGTCATAGAGATTTTAAAGAGTGAAGGTGCTGAAGTCGAATTCTTTGATCCTTACATTTCTGAGTTTAAATATAAGGGTATAAAGTATAAAGGACTAGAAGAGCTGTCAATGGATTCTATTTCAGTTTACGACCTTGTACTGATAACTACTGCACACCAAGTCATGGACTATGAAGCAATTAATGATAATGCAGTAGCAATACTAGATACAAGAAATGCTATGGATAAAATTGCTAACAGAGAAAAGATTGATCTTTTATAAAGTAATTTACTACTTTAAAAGAGAATTTCGATACAATAACTTAAACTTGAATAACATGAGGTATTAGAATGCGTTACGGTTTAATTGGGTGTGGAAGAATCTCTCCAAACCACATAGCGGCAGCTTTGGATAATGGTCTTGAAATTGTTGCTATATGTGATGTTGTTGAGAGCCACATGGATGATAAAATAGAAAAGTTTAATTTGAAGAATGTTAAAAAGTATAGAGACTACAAAGAGATGATCAAGAATGAGAATCTTGATTTAGTTGGCATTTGTACTGAATCAGGTAAACATGCAAAAATAGCTTTGGATTGCATAGACCAGGGTATAAATCTTATCATTGAAAAACCTATTACTCTATCTTTAAAAGATGCCGATGAGATAATTGCTAAGTCTGAAGAAAAAGGTGTTAAAGTATGTGCTTGTCACCAAAACAGATTTAATAAATCTGTACAAAAAATCAGAGAAGCCGTTGAAGAGGGTAGATTTGGTAAACTACTGCATGGTACAGCTCATATCAGATGGAACAGGGGAGAAGATTATTATAAACAAGCCCCTTGGAGAGGTACCTGGGAAGAAGATGGTGGAGCACTTATGAATCAGTGTATCCATAACATAGATCTTCTTAGATGGATGATGGGTGATGATATAACTGAGGTCATGGCTTATACAGATAATTTAAATCATGAGTTTATAGAAGCAGAAGACTTAGGTTTAGCTTTGATTAAATTCAAGAATGGATCATATGGCATGATTGAAGGTACTACAAATATATATCCTTCTAATTTAGAAGAAACACTTTACATATTTGGTAAAGACGGTACTGTAAAAGCGGGTGGTAAGAGCGTAAATATTATCGAGGATTGGATGTTCAGAGATAATAAGGATAGTGCAGAAGAAGTTAAAGTAACTTACCATGAGAATCCTCCAAATGTATATGGTTTTGGCCATAATCCACTGTATGCAGATGTTATTGATGCAATAAAAAATGATAAAACACCATATATTGATGCATATGCAGGTAGAAGAGCATTAGAACTGGTTTTAGCTATATACCAATCAGCTAAAAACGGCACACCGGTTAAGTTACCGCTTAAAAATATTGCATCCAATGATTTTGAAGGTAGATTTAATGGTAAAATAGATTTAGCACATGTAGATAAAGTAAAAGCTAAATTAAGAGAAGAAAACTCAAAACAAGGCTTTTAAAGTTGATACAATTAATAAATTGCATTGACCAAAGATATTTCTGATGGAAAAGATTATTTATAGAAATACCTTGAGGAATCAAGGTATTTCTATTTGAAGGGCAATAAATTATGGATAATAAATATTTCGTGCATGAATCTAGTTATATAGATGAGGATGTTATTATTGGAGATGGCACTAAAATCTGGCATTTCTGTCATATCCAGAAGGGTGCTAGGATTGGAGAGATGTGTTCATTAGGACAGAATGTTAATGTCTCAAATAATGTTATAATAGGGAGTGGAGTAAAAATCCAAAACAATGTTGCGGTGTATGAAGGAGTAGAACTTCAAAACTTTGTGTTTTGTGGACCGTCAATGGTTTTTACAAATGATCTTACCCCAAGAGCAAAATACCCAAAAGGACCTGCAGGCTACAAGAAGACATTGGTTAAAACAGGTGCTTCTATTGGAGCAAATGCCACTATAGTATGTGGAAACACTCTTGGTGAGTGGTGCATGATTGGATCTGGAGCTGTTGTGACCAAAGATGTGTTACCTCATGCATTAATGCTAGGTGTTCCAGCTGTTCAAAGAGGATGGGTATGTGAATGTGGAAATATTCTACCTGAATCATTAAAGTGTTCTTGTGGTCGTAAATACCAACAAGATAGTGATGGATTAAAGGAGTTTAAATAGATGGAATTCAGAGATCTAAAAGCACAGTATTCAAAATTAAAAGATGATATTGACTCTAGAGTTTTAAGTGTTATGAGTCATGGTAAATATATTAATGGACCTGAAGTCAAGGAATTAGAAAAGCAGTTAGCTGAGTATGTTGGCGTTAAGCATTGTATAACATGTGGAAACGGAACGGATGCTTTGATGCTTGTTTTAAAAGCATGGGGCATAGGAAAAGGTGACTGTGTATTCGTCCCTGATTTCACTTTTTTTGCGTCTGCAGAAGTAATTTCACTAGTTGGAGCTACTCCTATATTTGTTGATGTTGACCCAAGAACATTCAATATTGATCCGGAAAAACTGGTAGAGATGATTAGTAAAGTCAAAGCTGAAGGTAACTATGATTTAAAAGCAGTAATAGCAGTAGATTTATTTGGTCTTCCGGCTGATTATGAAAAACTTGAAGCAATTTGTAAATTAAACAACCTAAAATTACTTGAAGATGGGGCTCAAGGCTTCTCCGGAAGAATTGGAGATAGATATAACTGTTCATTTGGTGATGCAGCGACAACATCATTTTTCCCTGCTAAACCGCTAGGTTGTTACGGAGATGGTGGCGCTATTTTTACTAATGATGTCGATCTTGAGAAATTGATTAGATCCTATGCAGTTCATGGCAAAGGTGAAGACAAATATGACAATGTTAGAATCGGAGTAAACTCAAGGCTAGATACTATCCAAGCATCAATCCTTTTGAGTAAATTTGAAGCATTAAAAACCTATGAGTGGGTTGATACTAATAATGCAGCCAATTACTACACCGAACTTTTAAAAGACTATGTTGAAGTGCCATACATACCTGAAAATTTCTATTCAGGTTGGGCTCAATATACTATAAAACTTAAAGATACAGAAACTAGAGATAAAGTTTCTTCAAAATTGAAAGAAAAGGGTATACCTACAATGGTATACTATAAAAAGCCAATGCACCTACAAACTGCATTCAATAATCTACCTTACTATGAAGAAGAGCTAAAGGTATCAACAGAACTTTGTGATCAAGTTCTATCACTACCTTTATCACCGTATATTTCTAAAGAAGAAATTAAGAAAGTGGCAGATGCCATTATTGAGGCAATAAATGAGTAAGTACACAAATAAACAAAAAAAATCTTTCAATCTATTCAATAAAGTAAATAATAATGATAATGACTACCCAAATCTTGACGAAGTAAATTCAAATATTGACTATACATCAGGTGACGTTTTAAATATGCAGGATGATTCTTCAAATGGAAGTGGAAAGTCAGCCAGAAGTGCTGTATTCTATTTAATGATTTTATCGGCGTTTACAAAGTTGTTCGGGTTCGGTAGGGAAATATTATTAGCTAACTATTATGGAGTTGGTGATGTTGCAGAAGCTTATAAAATCGCACAAACAATTCCAATAATTATATTAATGATAGTAGGAGCTGGTATTTCAACTGGGTTTATTCCTACTTATAATAAAGCCTATGCAGAAGAAGGGGAAAAGAAAGCCGATAGATTTACATCTAACGCAATTAATATTGTCGTTATATTAGGGTTGATATTCTGCATAATTGTAAATTTATTTCCTGGATTATTCGTGAAGATTTTTGCGTCAGGATTTGAAGGCGAAAAGCTACAATTATCAATACTATTCACAAGGATAGCAGTTTTTGGAACTATATTTTCAATGATTAGCTATATCTTACAGCCCTATTTGCAAATAAAAGAAAATTTTTGGGTTCCAGCAATGGTAGGAATTCCAATGAATATTATATTTTTCTTATCATATCCATTAGCAAGTAAATATAACCTAATAATACTTCCCATTGGAATTGTCCTTTCAGTATTAGTACAATTGATTTGGATGTGGCCTTGGGCAAAGAAAGAAGGGTTTAAGTATAAACCTATAGTGGATATTAATGATAAGCACATACAACATCTTTTAATATTAGCTGCCCCAGTTATCTTAGGAGTTGCTGTTAATCAGATTAATATTGTTATTGATAAAAATATGGCATCTTGGGTAATTGATGGAGGTGTTGCTGCATTAGACTATGCTAATAGAATGAATGGATTTGTACAAGGGATCTTCATATACTCAGTAGTGGCTGTAGTGTACCCTAAAATTTCTAAAATGTTTATTGCTAAAAATATTAAGGAAGTTGAGTCTACAGTGACTAATTCTTTAGTAACAATTAGTTTAGTAGTAATTCCTTGTATTGTCGGATTAATGGTATTTTCAGAACCCATAATTAGATTTCTTTTTTATAGAGGGGAATTTGACGATCGAGCAGCACTCATGACATCAGGTGGTATGTTTTGGTATGCAGCTGGTTTAATCGGTTTTGGGTATAGAGAAATTCTGTCAAGAGTATTTTATTCAATGAATGACACAAAAACACCTACAATAAATGCCGCAATTGCAGTTGTTATAAACATCGTACTAAACCTAATTTTATCAAGAATCATGGGGTTGAATGGACTTGCATTAGCTACATCAATCGCATCTATAGTTGGCTCATTATTGTTAATGATATCTTTAAGAAAAAGAGGAAAAATAAAATTAAAATATAGAGATTTAACTATAAAGGTTGTTAAAATTGTTATTGCTTCAGTAGTAATGGGGATTATTTCTTTTGCTTTATTTTTACTACTAACATATATTATTAATTATAAAATTTCTTTAATATTCTCAATATTTTTCGCTGTGTTTATATATGCTATTCAAATTCTAATAGCTAAAATTCCTGAAGTTGATGAATTTATTAATTTAATCAAGGCAAAAAGCAAAAGAAACAGAACATAATGTGTTAGGTTAGTATGAACTTTCAAGTGAAATGATCTGGAGGCAAAATGCTTGAAAGTGAGAAGAAGTTAATAAGTGAAAGAAGAACAACGAGTAGTTTTATCAGCCTTGTTAAGAAGTATGTTATAGAAAAAGTAATCGATAATCCTCCATCAGACATTCAAATCTCTTAGTTCATCATATCAGAGAAACAATTGGTTCAGAGGAAAAAGATAAGGTTCGTTATTGAAGACAACTAGGTATACGTTTTTAGGAAACTCCGGGAAAGGACTGAATTGTACAAAGATGATCTATATCAGAAGGTAGAGGATTAGGTAGATGAAATGACCAACAATAATTCTAAGACCATAGGAAAATTATACAAGGAAAATCCGAATTAAAGAGGTAGCTTAAAAATGGGACTAAAGAAAATGACAGTTTTGCTGCTTTGCTGGAGCTTAAAAAAGTGCATCAACTACTTTGTCCTTTAACCCGAAAATGACAAGTATTGCGCTCATAAACCTTGTTATACAGTAAATTGATGAAGCTTGTAGGAATGGTGCTAATCTAAATGACTGATGTGAAATAGTAAGGATTGCAT
>JASDTM010000003.1:0-7284 GCA_041891535.1 Clostridiaceae bacterium | reverse complement strand
ACTAAAGTGTCTCTCGGTCTGGTTATTTCGGTAATCATTTTATGATCTTCAGCATTGATGGATTTAATCACTTTGATTTTCATTAGGAAATCTGAAATGCTCTTGGAGCTCAGAATTGTTCTTAATGCAGTGACCTGACCACCCTTATAGTTTTGCCTCAACCTTTCACCATATATATCTTCCTGCTTTAACAGCTTATCCTTGGTTTCGGAAATATTCTTTTCAGTAATACTGATCTCACTATCTAATTTGTCGATAGCTTCCTTACCCTTGGTGATTTCTTCAGTTTTTAGAATAATCTCTTCAGTAAGTACACTGATTTTTTCCTCGGAGGCTCTGATTTTGTCCCCTACTTCGGTAATTTGTGATTTAGTCGCTTCAATCTCAGTTAAAGGTTCAGCAAAAGCACTCACTGAGGATATACCAACAGTAAGCCCTGCGGCTATTAACAATGTGATTAGCTTTTGCAGTTTATTTTTCATAATTAATCTCCCATAAAAGACATTTCCGTGACAAATTAGATGATAGGAAAAAGTTGTAAATATAGTATAAAGGAGTTTTTTACAATAAATCTGTTTATCTATATCAGCTGTCTTTCAGTCCTTAATTTATCCTCTCTTTATAAACGCAAAGACTTTTAGACAAAAAAAAGATGTACCAGGTACATCTTTAATTAAAAAAATTTTATACTCGCATAAATTAATCAACTGTTTAAGTTAATATGACAATATCCACCAGGGTTCTTGTCTAAATAGTCTTGATGGTATTCTTCTGCATCATAGAAATTTTTTAACATGCTTACTTCAGTCACAATTTTATCTTTATACTTCTTTTGTTCTTCTAAAACAAAGTTTTCAATTGCCACCTTATCATTCTCATCCAAATAGTAAATCCCTGTTCTGTATTGGCTGCCTACGTCTGGTCCCTGCCTGTTGAATACTGTTGGATCAATGATATGAAATAGAGTCTTCAAAACTTCTTCGATGCTTCCATCGTATTCCAACATCAATGCTTCAACTGCATTTGTAACACCAGTACAAACCAATTTATAATCTGGATTTTCAATATTTGAATTAGCGTAACCAACCGTTGTATTTATTGTATAAGGTTGCTTTTTAAAGTAGGCCTCAACGCCCCAAAAACAGCCACCTGCCAGTACAATCTTCTTCATGTCCATTCTCCTGTATTAATTTATTATAGTAAGTCCATTATATACTAATCAGCACTTGACTAAAGATAGACACATAAAAAATAAAATTATACAATTATCCATAAGTCATGAGGTTTATATCAGGAGTTTGGTTTACATATTTATTTCTATGTTAACTACTTTCTTAAATTTCAACTTTGGAGGTTCACTATGAATGTTTTAGAAGTAAATAATCTGACAAAAAAATACGGTTCAAAAATTGGTGTCAAAGATGTTTCATTTAAGGTCGCAGAAGGTGAGATTTTCGGTTTCATTGGACCCAATGGTGCAGGAAAGTCTACAACAATAAGGTCAATCCTGAATTTAATCAGACCAACCTCAGGTTCAATTCAAGTCTTTGGTCTTGATTCAGTTAAAGATGCCCCATTGATAGCTAAAAATGTAGGTTATCTACCTTCAGAAGTATTCTATTATGATGGAATGAGAGCCAAGGACTTATTGAATTTCTCAGCTTCCTTCTATAAGAAAGTGGATAAATCAAGAATAAACAAATTAGCAGATCTTTTAGAATTGGATTTATCACGAAAGGTAGATGATTTATCCTACGGAAATAAAAAGAAGCTTGGTATTATACAAGGTCTTCTGCACTCCCCCAGCCTGATTATTTTGGATGAACCTACGGGTGGACTGGACCCATTAATGCAGCAGAAGTTCTTCGATCTTATTAAAGATGAGAATAAAAATGGTGCCACAGTACTTTTCTCATCCCATATTCTGACTGAAGTCCAAAGACTTTGTGATAAGGTTGCAATAATTAAGAATGGCGAGATTATCAAGGTTGATGAGATTGAGACCATGAAGAAGGACAACTATAAAAAGATTTCAATTGAATCTGAGACAAAGCTAAATGATTTAATATCTGCCCTCCCGGGTGCAGCTAATGTCAATTCTATTGATAATAAAACTGATTTCCTTTTTAAGGGTGATATTAACAGTATTATTTCCATGCTAAGTTCGAGCAAAATCAGGAATCTTACAATAGAAGATCCAAATCTTGAAGAAATCTTCATGCATTACTATGAGTAGGTGGAGCTATGAATATATTTAATCATGAGGTTAAACTCTCATTTAAATCAATTCCGGTTTATGTAATTGTGATAGGTGTCTTCTTATTGATATTTCTTGGTTTTTATCCATCCTTTGCAAAAGATTCTACCCAGATGCTGAAGATGCTGGAAAACTATCCCAAGGAAGTTATTCTTGCCATGGGAATTGATATGAATTCACTTTTGTCCTACAACGGATATATTTCATATATTTTCCTATATATATCAATTATTTTGTCCATTGCTGGAATGAACTTAGGACTTATGGCCTACTCCAGAGAGCATATTGATAAAACTTCAGATTTTCTGCTTACTAAACCGGTATCCAGGGTTAAATTGGCAGTTAGTAAAATATCAGGCTCAGTTACAGCTCTTGTCATTATTAATGTTTTAGTTGCAGGGTTGATTTTCGGTATATCTAAATTAATGATTTCAGATACTGTAGAAGTTTCATCAATGATTTTGGTTTGCATCGGAGGTCTGCTGATATCACTTATGTTTGCATCATTTGGGTTCCTTATTTCAAATATTTTTAGGATAAAAAATACTGCAATGACTACAGCAGGCGTCGTTTCATTGATGTACCTGATGACAATGTTGACAAACCTTACAAAAGACGAGAAATTTGAGTGGTTTACACCATTTAAGTATTTTGATTTCCCATCAATAATGCAAAACAAGGGATTTGACCAGAATAAACTATTTGCTGCTATTGCGATTATAATTATCTTTTCATTGATATCGGTTTTGATTTTTAAAAGACGTGATATCAAGCAGGTATGAGGTAGACTATGAATATTATATTAAAAGAAATAAAGATGAATCTGAAAGTGCTGTTTTTCTGGGCTCTGGGTCTTGGATTCTTCGCCATTGCCTCTTTTGCAAAACTCAGCACTCTTAGCACTGAACCTGAGTCACTACACTCAGTAGTTAATTTCATGCCCAAGATAGTCAAGGTACTATTTGGACTGGGAAATCCTGATATTACTTCACCTTCTGGAATACTTGCCATGGTCATGTACTATATGTTAGTAATTATTACCATTTATTCCTCCATGGCAGGAGCTTCTTTGATACTAAAAGAAGAGAAGGACAAGACTTCAGAATTTCTTCTGGTGAAGCCTCTTTCCAGGAAAAGTATATTCGTTTTAAAGACAATTGCCGGAATAATAATGCTACTGCTTCTAACAATAAGCGTATTCTTATTCAACTATTATTCTTTGAAATTTACTATGAATGATACGAGCCATACATGGCTGATACTAAGATACTGTGCCTCCATATTCATTGCAGCTTTATTCTTCTTTGGATTGGGTACTTTCATTGGATCATTGGTCAGAAGATTAAAAACAGGCACCAACTTGTCTCTTTTGTTTTTCGGAGTTGGATTTACAGCAATGCTCGTAAGTCAAATGTCTGAATCAGTAGAATTTATAGACAGATATAACCCCTTCTCCTTGATTTTAAACTCTGATTTCAATGATGATAAAATCCTTTTAATCAAGGGTATCCTGATTTTGCTTCTATTCCTGATAATTACAGCCCTAGGAGCAGCACAATACAATAAGAAGGACATTTACACATAAAAAGCTGGGCATTCAGATTGACTTGAATCATTCTGAATGCCCCATTTTATTTACTGCAATATTTCATCATTTCAAATAATCCAGAAGTAAAAGAACAATACCTTGGTAGTCGGAAACACCACCCATTGTATTGGCTTTAAGATAGGAGTCATTAATCTTTTCAACTGTTTCTGATGTAGTTCCTTCATACATTTTCCAATATTCATTGTGGAATTTGATATCACTTTTCATTTTATTGCTATATGTTGCATAGAGCTTTTTAAATATAGCCTCATCTTCTCCACTCAGTTTATTCATGGTATGGATCAAAGCCATCATAGTTCCTGAATACTTAATTCCAGGGTCTTCTGAGCTTTGCGAAACAAGATATGCAACAAAGTTAGCTTCATCTTCACTGGCAATCCCTTTTTGGTGGGCCATTTCATGTAAGATTGCAGATGGAATAAGCATTGGATCCTGGTTCATATTTACATTTGCTTCCGCAGTAAAGGGGATAAAAATCCCTGATATTCCAAAGTAACTCAGAATTTCGCTTGATAATACCGGTTTAAATTTTACTTCAGGAAGACTTAGTCTTGATAATTCTGAATTTGAATAAGCTGCATTCCATATATGACTAATTTCAATTACCGACTTATTTAGCTCTAACTTACTGTTCTGATTATTTTCTTTAAATATCTTGGAGTTCGATGGTATCCCATTCCTTTGTATTACAGCATCGTTAATAAGTTTTGAAGCAAGCCTTTCCAAGTCAGAAGTATCATGGTGATAGGTATTGAGATTAAGTAGGTATCTTACTCCCATTGCCTTGTAATTAAATCCCCATATTAGATAAAAGGAAATTAAAAGAAGCGAAAAATTTTTAATTATTTTACTCCCTATTAAAACTGCTTCTATGCCCCTTTTATTTACCAGTCTTAAGATTGCTGTAATTATCATAATCAAAACTGAAATTATAAAAGCAGGAATGAAAAATACTTCTGCTATTGAGAATGGAGCCAATGATGTAACTTTTGATATCAATGATATTAACTGCCTTGATATCCCATATGTATAGTATTCATCTATCAGCTTAGATGACTGGATGTTTGCAAAAAATAAATAAACAGTCACTGCCAATAATGGGAGTATTACTCCATTTATAAGCAGTTCTCTGTTTATTTTTTTATAATTGATTTTATTATATTCAAAGTTATTTTCCATATTAGTTTTAGTTCTCAAAAAATTTCACGGAAATAGTATCTTCATAAAGGACCAACACACCTACATCCTCAAAAAAGTCCTTATAATCCTCATATACACTTGCCTTCTCCAAAAAATCCTTTGATTTTATATATTCAGCTATTGTGTATTTTGATGCTTTGCTTTTAAGATCTTCCAAAGATTCAAAGGGAATGTCCATGACATCGTCTTTTTTAACGAAGGATAAATAGTAGGATCTGTCAGTCTCGTCACCATTAGAGTCAAAATCTATATAGGCTGTGTATTTAACAAGCATTCTCATAGCTAATTATCCCTCTCTTAATTCGATGATGAGGCAGGAACAGTTGTTACTGTCGGTTTGGAAGTTTTTACAGGAACTGTAATTTTTGATTCACTTTTCGGATCCACTGATTTAATATCCCCTTTAAACAAGCCATATGCCATGTAACTCATGTAGATTACCAATGCTAAAAGGAACACACCTAACACAATTTGAAATTTTTTATTATTGTCCATTTCTCCTCCAAATCAGTAAAATTTCAATATTACAAATAAATGCAGAATTATTATAGAAATAAAGGGACGGTTAAGTCCCTTTAAACTGAGCAAGTCTATAAGCCGAGTTCTGTATTTGATAATCATCTATCTAGACCACTGATTTCTCAGTGGTTCAAGCGGCACACCCGAGGACGGAACGGGCAGCTCCAAAATGTCCTCCTATTCGGCCTTGCACCAGGTGGGGTTTACATAGCCACAAAGTCGCCATTGTGCTGGTGAGCTCTTACCTCACCTTTCCACCCTTACTGTAGTTAATACAGCGGTATATCTCTGTTGCACTTTCCTTAAGGTCACCCTCACTGGGAGTTACCCAGCACCCTGCCCTACGGAGCCCGGACTTTCCTCTCCCTTTACGGCAGCGATTATCTGGCTTACTCAGTACACTTCATTATAGTTGAATGTCAGTTTACTGTCAAAAAGGTCGGGCTTTAAGTCAAGATTTAAGCTGAATCCTATACCATTGATATATATTGATAGACATCCTTAGTGTTTTCAGAGATGAGATATTCTATTAGTTCATGGTTTTCATTAAATTTATTGAGAAGCTTAGTTGAAAGCTTCGTGAAAACATTCCATTCCGTATTGAAATGTCCGGCATCAATGACACATATTCCCCGGTCCAAAGCATCCAATATATCATGATATTTTGTGTCTCCGGTGACCAACACTTCTGCCCCGGCTTCCTTGGCCAAATTAATGAAATCAGCTCCGCTGCCGTTTACCACTGCTACCTTAGTGATTACCTTGTCCGGATCACCTGAAAACAGTATTGTATCAGCATCAAGACTTTCCCCGACTTTTTTTGCAAGCTCTGATAATGAAATAGCTTCTATCACGCTGATTCGACCGATGCCTATACCATTTCCCGAATCAACCTGAGACAGAACTGATGAATTATTAAAACCTAAAACTTCCATAATCATGTCGTTCATCCCGTTAACAACCTTGTCAAGGTTTGTGTGGGATGAATAGGCATTGATTCCATTTGTAAGCATTTTAATTATTTTTCTGCCCTGGCTATTTTCATTATTAACTGACTCGGGTCTTGAAAACAAAAGTGGGTGATGTGTAAAAATTAAGTCAGCTTTCTTTTCAATTGCTTCATCTATTACTTTGTCAGTGACATCCAAAGCAATAAGAACTCTCTTTATTTTTGAATTGAAATCCCCCACAGCCAAGCCTGGATTATCGTAAATCTCAGCACATCCAACTGGTGCAAATGCCTCCAGATAATTAATTAATTCCTTTAGTACTACAGCCATTTAAGTACCTCCGATAATTTATCTTCCTTTTTCTCGAGTTCCTCAAGCTTTGATTTTGATGAATCATATGAAAGATCAAGCTTTGCTTTTATAAGTTCAATTTCTTTAATCTTATTGGTTATAAAATCATTTAAAAGTGGGTCTCTATGCCTTATCAATACAGGACTTATTTCAAAATCAAAAGGATTTTTTGAAAATCCCATGACCTCAGGGTTATATCTTACTTTAATATATTCGTAAAATCTTCCATCAGTCTCCCTTACCAGATTCTCAGAAAGTATTGTAAAGTTACCAGAATAAACAAACTTTCTTAGAACCTCAGGGTTTTGTGCAGGTTGCAAAATAAGGAACCTCATACCTTTTACTGTGTTAATGGATTCTATTATGATTTCCTTAATCAGTTCCCCACCCATACCGGC
>JASDTM010000002.1:0-7372 GCA_041891535.1 Clostridiaceae bacterium | reverse complement strand
AGGCAGAAAAGTATAAGGATAAGCTGGTATGTTTTGCTGGGAAGAGGAATCTTACAAGATCCATGTTCTATGCAGGGGTAATTTGTCATCTGATTCAGGATATGACCGTGCCACAGCATGTCAACAACAAGCTTTTGGAATCTCACAGGGATTACGAGGTTTGGATATTATCCAAAGCTTGGGATGAGATAGATTTTTCTGTCAGTCATGGTATAAAAAGATATCCGAGATTTGAAATGTACGCAAGGGAAAATGCCAAGAATGCACAAAGGGTTTATGCCCAGTGCAAAGAAATTGAAGAC
This sequence comes from Clostridiaceae bacterium, assembly GCA_041891535.1. GTDB lineage: Bacteria > Bacillota > Clostridia > Clostridiales > Clostridiaceae > JG1575. The sequence continues at coordinate 7,070 of JASDTM010000002.1, read as the reverse complement.
AGGGATGAAATGTATAGATTAATGGCGACAGAGTTGATTGCAGAGGCACAATATACCACTGCAGGTTTGCTTTTAGATTTTTATGAAAATTATTTCTCCAAGTTTTCAGAGTCAGAAGAGCCAGATTACTCAGAATTAAGGGTAAGTAAAGCAATATAGAGCGAATTATTAAAAACGAAATATTAGTATGAAAAAATCCACTTATTGAAATTGAACAATGTATGTTAAGTGGATTTTTTCTGTTTTTATAAAAAAATGAACTTTTATGACTTTTGAATGCGGATTATTTTGTTGTAAATATAACAAATAAAGCTTGGAATTAGGAGTAAAAGTGAAATTGCATCTATTAGTAGAGAGAATATATGGGATTTAGATTATAATATAAGTGGAGGCTTGATATGAAAGTTATTCTTGCTACTGCCGATTCACAGTTTATTCATTCCAATCTGGCTGTAAGATATCTGAAGAAGCATACTAAACATATTGAATGTGAAGTCAAAATACTAGAAACCACAGTAAATGACGATCCGGAGAATTTTCTTGAGCGTATAGTCATTGAGAATCCAGATCTTGTGGTATTTTCCTGTTATATATGGAATATTACTTATCTTAAAAAGATAATGGGAAATTTAAAAATAGTATTGCCTCAATGTCTTATTGCTGCCGGAGGGCCAGAAGTCGCCTATAATCCGGAAGGATTTCTGAATGATTCTGAATGTGACTTGGTTATGGAAACAGAAGGCGAGGAAGTATTTCCTGAGCTTTTATCAGAACTATTAAAGGACAGTACAACATCTTTTGATACTGTCAAAGGTCTATATATTAAATCAAATAATTCAATTAAATACACAGGTGACAGGGGCCCGTTGGACTTTGACAAGGTGGTTTTCCCCTATTCAAAAGAGGATATTGATGGCTTGGATAACAGGATAGTTTATTATGAGGCTCAAAGGGGCTGCCCCTTCAGATGCTCCTATTGTTTGTCATCCATTGATAAAAGACTCAGAAAGCATGATTTGGAAAGAGTAAAAAATGAATTGGACTTCTTTCTTGAAAACAGGGTGGACTTGGTTAAGTTTGTGGACAGAACCTTCAATGCAGATGAGGAGTATTCTTTCAATATCTGGAGTCATATTTTAAATAAGGCCTTGGAAATTTATCCGAAAGATAATGTTGGAACTTGTTTTCATTTTGAAGTAGAAGCGGGACTCCTAAGTGAAAGGCAGCTGGAGCTTTTATGTAGCGTTCCAAAGGGTTTGATCCAGATAGAAGCGGGCATCCAATCTACAGATCCAACCGTATTATTAAACATAAACAGGGATGACAGATTCGATAAAGCTTCAGTCAATTTAAAAAGAGTTATTGAAGCAGGCAGGGTACACGTCCATACAGATTTAATCGTGGGGCTTCCTGGAGATAGTTATGACAAAATAGTAACGAGTTTTAATGACTGTATGGAGCTAAAACCTGATATGCTGCAGCTCGGATTCTTGAAGGTCCTGCACGGTACCCCCATTACCAAAGTTTTAGGGGAGTTCCAGATTAAATACAGAGCTTATCCTCCCTATGAAGTGTTATCCACCAGGGACTTAAGTTTCAGGAAAATTTCACAATTTAAAAAAGATGATGAAATAGTGTCTAAATATTGGAATTCGAATAAATTTCACACTTCAATGCGGTATTTGTTAACAAAGTATGAAGCGCCCTTTGATTTATTCACAGATATTCATCGAATTTATGCAGAATGGCGAATAAAGAAAGAAAATTTATCAATCGTCGATTATTACAGTCTGTTATTGGATTTGAGCAAGGTTTTAGATACAGAATCATCTGAAATTTTGGCTGAAATGGTTAGATTTGACTTTGTAATCAATAACAGGAAAGGTTATATACCTGATACATTGGCAAGTGAAAAATATAACAGTATTAAGGGAGAGATCATACTTGACCACAAAAGGGCTGAAAAGTTGAAGGGAACTGTCACAGGGTATAGAATTGACGTATTAGAGTTTTTTTCACATAGTTTTTTGAAGCACGAAGAAACATACATTTTTATAAGTCTTAACGATAGAAATATTTATAAAGTTCGACAAAATAAACACAAGCAATTCGAGGTCATTGATAGTATAAATCCATAAATTTGAGGATTTTTATTATATATAGTTAGTAATTACATGGTATAACTCCATTGCAAATGAAGGTGGTGAAATTTTGGCAAAGGAAGCATTAGAAAAAATCAGGGGGGCAGAGGAAGAAGCCAGAGCTTTAATTTCGGATGCACAGGTAAAAGCAAAAGAAATCCTGGGTGCAGCTGAAAGAACTTCTAAAGATAATGACAAGAACCTTTTGGAATTGGCAGCTAAAGAAGCTGAGGAACTAAAAGAGAATGTCAGGAAAAAGGCGGAAGAAACCGTCGCACCTATTCTGGAAGAGGGTAAAGCACAGGTTCGTTCCATAGAAGAAATTGCCGGTGATGCTATAGAAAAAGCGGCGAATTCTCTCCTGGAAAGGATAGTGGGTAACAATGGCAATAGTTAAAATGTCGGATTTCAATTTACTGACATTTGACGATCAGAAGGATGAGCTGCTTAAAAACCTTCAGACCTTTAATTACGTTCATTTCACAAATCAGAATTTGGATGAAACGGGCGAAAAGGATCCTGAGGCAAAGTCAGCGAAACTACCTGAAGAAGTAGTGGCGGTGAATGAAGATCTGGAGAAGGTCAAAAATGCAATGAGACTTCTCCATTCCTATGATGAAAGACCGGGCGGACTTAAGGGAATGATGACAGGAAATCCTAACATCGAGTTCCAGGATCTTGAAGTGCTTGCTGAGTCTAATGGCTGGAGAGAAATCTATGACAAAATCAGCCAAATATCATCAAAGATGGATAACTTAAGGGTTAATGAAACTAAAATGAGAAGTGATCTTGAGGAGGCTTCTGAATGGGCGGAGTTGGATTTATCTCCGGCTGAACTTTCAAAGCTCAAGGTTGCAGATGCAATTTTAGGTTCAGTCCCTAAAAAACTTTCAGATGCACTTTATAAGGATATAACATCCTTGGATCTCAGTTATGTTGAATGAGTGGGCGAAACTAAAACTGATAATTTCTATTTAATCTTCTCCCATGATTCAGAAAAGGAAAAGCTTGCTGATATCCTGAGAAACCATGCTTTCTCTGAGCTTAAACTAGATTATGACGAAGTTCCTTTAAAAAGAAAGCAAAGGATACAGAAGGAAATAATCGAGCTTAAGGCTTTAGAGAACAGCACCAGGGAAGAATTAAGGGTTTATGGAAAAGATATCCCTAAATTTGAAATGGCATATGAATATCTCAATAATAAGCTTGGCAGACTGACTGCAAACGAAAATTTCGTAAAAACAGATTTTATGAATGTCATCAGCGGGTATATACCTACTGAGAAAAAGGAAGAATTTGAAGAGGTAATTAAGAACACTGTAGGTAACAACTACAGCTTGGAGACCAAGGAAGCCGACAAGGATGACCCTGAAGTTCCAATAATGCTTAAGAACAACAAATTCAATTCAGCCTTTGAAAACATCACCAGCATGTATGCATTGCCTAATTACAATGAATTGGATCCAACACCATTGCTAGCACCATTCTATGCCATTTTCTTCGGTATGATGATCGGTGATGCAGGATACGGATTGCTTCTTTTAATTGGTACGACAATTGCTCTTAAGAAATTCAATCTGTCAGCATCCATGAAGAAGAATATAAGCTTCTTCAGATTCTTGAGTATTCCAGCTATTTTCTGGGGTGTAATGTATGGATCATACTTCTCCTTGGATATACCGGTATGGAAGCTTTTGAACCCTTCAGTGGATTTCCAGGTGATGCTGATAATGGCTATGGTCTTCGGTATCATACACCTGTTCTTCGGTTTGGGAATTAAGGCATACCTTCTCCTAAGAGATGGCAAGCCCATGGATATGATATTCGATGTTCTGTTCTGGTACATGGCACTAACCGGAGGTATTGTAATGCTTCTGTCCATGTTCATGGCAGGATTCCCTCCAATAGTTTCCACAATTGCAAAAATAGTAATGATCATCGGTATGGTGGGAATAGTACTGTTTGCAGCAAGGGATTCAAAGGGCTGGGGCGGAAGATTGGCCGGTGGATTGTATTCACTTTATGGTATTTCCTCCTGGGTAGGAGACATAGTTTCTTATTCAAGACTTATGGCTTTAGGCCTGGCCGGAGGATTCATAGGAATGGCCTTCAACATGATAGGCGGTATGTTAGGTTCCACATGGTTCTTGATACCAGCTGCAATAGTCATGTATGTTGTAGGGCACTTGTTCAACCTGTTCCTGTCTGCACTGGGTGCTTACGTTCACTCAATGAGACTTATATACGTCGAGTATTTCGGTAAGTTCTACTCAGGCGGCGGTAAAAAATTCAACAATTTAAGAAAAGATCCTAAATACATCAATTACACAGAAAGTGAAACAATATAAGTAAATTTGGAGGAAAAAAATGAAATTTTTTGATTTTTGGTTTAGCAATGGCGGATACATAATGGCAGCATTGGGAACTGCAATGGCAGTTATCTGGTCAGGTATCGGCTCAGGTGCAGGTGTTGGTATGGTTGGTGAGGCTGCTGCAGGTGTTATCGCTGAAGAGCCTGAAAAGTTTGGTAAATCTTTGGTACTTCAGCTGTTACCAGGTACACAGGGTCTTTATGGCTTCGTTATTGGTCTTTTCATACTTTTAAGAACCAACCCGGGTCTTACACTTCAGCAGGGTATGTATCTGTTCGTCTGTGCTCTTCCTGTTGCATTTGTTTGCTGGCACACAGCTTACTCACAGGGTAGAACTTCAGTTGCAGGTATCGGCATACTGGCAAAGAATGGCGATGAGTCAACAAAGGGTGTTATATATGCAGTTATGGTTGAGACATACGCTCTTTTATCATTCATAACTTCCATTATGCTAGTTTTCGGCGCTAAGTAAGCGAGGCGAAAATATATGGCAAACTTGGATAATCTGATTGGAAAAATTCTTGAGGATGCCAAGGTTAAAGCTGAAGGGATAATAAAAGACGCGACAACCGAGGCAGAGAAGAGAATAGCTGATGCCGGCAAGGAATCACTCAAGAAGAAAGAAATGATTCTAAACCGTGCTACTAACGAAGGACAGCTTTTAGAGGAGAGGATTATTTCAGGAACGAATCTTAAGATCAGGGACGAAAGCTTAAAAGCAAAGGGTGTTGTCATAGACAAGGTTATGGATCTTGTCAAATCAAAACTCAGCGGTTTGGGTCCCGATGAATTTGCCAACTATCTTAAGAAAGGTCTTGGAGACAGAGTAATTTCCTCTGATGAAAAGCTCAAGGTTGGTGAAAACTACTTAGAGCTGGCAAAGAAGAATTTCCCTGATGCTGCAATTGAAGGCGCAAAGGGACTTACAGGCTTTATTATCGACAAAAACGGAGTTCTTGAAAATCACTCCTTCGAAACTCTCATTGACTACATGAAAGAAGACCTTGAGGCGGAAGCGGCAAAACTCCTCTTTAAGAATTAGGGGGTGGGATTTTGAAAAGACTGGATTACACTAATGCGGTGGCAACAATGAGAGTCTATGAAAAAAGACTTTTAGATTCAGTCAAGATTGACCGTATGGTAGATGCTGCAAGTGCTGAAGATGTGTTGAAGATTCTATCTGAAACAGAGTACTCAAAAGCCATGGTAGGTTTAAACGGACCACATGATTTTGAAATAGCCCTTAAAAATGAGCTTGAAAGAGTTTATGGGGAAATGTACAGACTTACAGTAGACAAAAACTTGATTGAGATTCTCGCATTAAAATATGATTACCAGAATATCAAAGCCCTTTTAAAGGGAAGCGCTTCAGGTGAGGATGCAGGACATATCCTACAGGATATGGGAACCATCCCAATGTCTGAGATAAGATCCAACTTTGAGTCGGGAAACCTTAATGATTATGACCCACATATCAAGGGTGCCATCAACGAAGCAAAGGAAGATTTTGAAAAGAATAAGGATCCTCAAAGGATCGACTTGATCGTTGACAGATACTACTTTTCACACTTAGGTGAGTTGGCTGAAAAGGCTCAAGATGTTCCAATCATCAAAGCCTATGTCAAATACACAGTGGACACCTTCAATCTTTTATCCCTGCTCCGTGCTAAAAATCAGAACAAGGATATCAGATTTGTAGAGGGAATACTTGTGGATGGAGGAAATATTCCAAAATCTGAGCTTTTATCAGTATTTGGAGACTCCTATGAAAGCATAGCCAACAAACTGAGAAAATACCCCACCGGTCCGGTATTGAAAAAAGGAATAGAAAGTTTTATACAAACCGGCAGACTTGGAGAATTGGAAAAGCTTTTGGAAAATGGTCAGATGAAAATCATCAAACCAAGCAAGCAGGTTGTTTTCGGACCTGAACCTCTTTTTTCCTATGTTGTTGCAAAGGAAAGGGAGAACAAGCTTTTAAGAATAATCCTGGTCAGCAAGCTTAATAATATTTCTGCTGACAAAACCAGGGAAAGGTTGCGTGATATTTATGTATAAGGTAGCAGTAGTAGGGGATAAGGATTCAATACTCGCCTTCCGTGCTTTAGGTATCGACGTATTTCCGGTGAAGGGGTTTGAAGAGGCAAGAAGGATCATTGACGATCTTGCCAAAGATAAATACGGAGTAATATTCGTAACTGAACAAACGGCTCAGGGCATTCCTGATACCATCGAAAGATACAACAGAATAATGGTTCCCGCCGTTATTCTGATTCCGAGTAATCAGGGTACACTCAACATTGGTATGCAAAGGATCAGCGATAATGTTGAGAAGGCTGTAGGATCCAATATTCTATAAAGGAGAGCTTCGAATTGAAAGTTGGAAAGATAATAAAAGTTTCCGGACCCCTTGTTGTAGCAGAGGGAATGGAAGAAGCCAATGTTTATGACGTCGTAAGAGTTTCTGAAAATAAACTCATAGGCGAAATTATAGAAATGCGTGATGACAGAGCTTCAATCCAGGTTTATGAAGAAACCACAGGCATCGGACCAGGCG
>JASDTM010000001.1:0-1347 GCA_041891535.1 Clostridiaceae bacterium | reverse complement strand
GCCGTCCCATGCAGTATCCTGAACCATGACTCCATTTGTTTCATTGGCATGCTTATCAGCAAGTCTAACTGCATCGTCATAGTTAAGATCTGTTATGGATGCATCTGCACCTTCACCCTTGATCTTCTCAAGTCTGAATTCTGAGGATCCAAGTGGCATATATACAACGGACTTTTGTTTCAATCTGTTTGCAGTCCATGCAACTCCCCTTCCATGATTACCATCAGTGGCAGTATAAAAGGTAACATCCCCGACCTTGTTTCTTACTTCTTCACTTACAAGCTTCTCGTATGGGAAATCAGATATATCCTCTCCAAGCTTTTTTGCAAGGTAGTTTCCTATGGCATAGGATCCACCGAGTACCTTAAAAGCGTTGAGTCCGAACCTGTAGGATTCATCCTTCAAATAAATACCTGAGATACCAAGCTTTTTTGCAAGGTTTGAAAGACTTCTCAACGGAGTTACCTTATACTCCGGAAAGCTTTCATGAAATTTCCTTGCTTTTTCCACCTCTTCTACACTCATCAGCTTTAATGTGCTCTCCGGGTCCTTTGATTTTTCAAAGTTATTCGGAAGCATTCTAAGTTTTTTATTCATCGACTTAATTTGTGCTCCTTTCCTAGAACAGTTGATGTAATTACGGCTGCAATATTTATTACTCATACCGGATTCCGGCCGGTCTGTTCTTTTCCACATAATTAATAAGCAAACACCATGCCAAATCACCCTTAAAACATGATTCATTTCATTATCGGCAAATATTTGTAAATCCGTTAATGTAATTCCACACTCTCCTTAGATTATATCAATTTTTAACCCTTTTTTCGGCGATTTTTCCCCGAACTTATTAATCAATTACAACTTTTTTTATAAAGTAATACAGGCAGAATATTATCAAAACGATAAAATTTATCACTTTGATAATATTCTGCCTGTAAACCATTTCCAATCTTTTTGCCAATTTATTAACAGGATATTATTATTTACCTGAAAATATTCCTGATTTTAAGAATAACCCCCACTCCATTATTGAATACTCAATTACGGGTTATTATTATCATTTTGATAAGGATTCCCGAGCTTTCTGTAAAGGGTGGCTATGCCAATTCCAAGGGCTCCCGCTGCTTTCTTTTTGCCCTCTGTGGTATTTCCAAAATAGGAAACAGCTCTTTCAATTTCTTCCGTCTCGATTTCATCCAGTGTGCGGAAGGGCTTTTGATTTGCCTGCTTTTCCGGAACAGTACCCTTGTCAGCCACGGACTTAAGAATTTCTTCAGACACCATGGCCTTTGTTATTTTTCCTGAGTCAGCAATTGTTATAAGGTATTGGATGACATTTTCAAGCTC